>NZ_JBIVXM010000017.1:0-102736 GCF_044769205.1 Paenarthrobacter sp. NPDC090520 | reverse complement strand
TCACCACCGCGTTCCCCACCACCGCGGACAACACCTTCCAAGGCGCCACCTCCACCATCGCCTTCTCCTTCACCGGCACCCAACGCACCGAAACCGTCAAATAACCAGGGCGATTCCGGGCTTCACGCCCCGGAGGTCCGGCCTGTTTGCCCTTCCGGCCGGGCCTCCGGTTCCACGAACCGCCGGGATGACCCGGCACACCGGGCCTCGCCGGGCCTGATCGGATTCACCAACCCCAGCCCGATCAGTCCTGGCGACACCATCAACCCGCCGCCCAATCCCGCCGTCGCCCAGCGCAATGTCCGACAAGCGCGGCGCGGCCCAACTCGCCGCCGCCCAGCGCAAAGTCCGACAAGCGCGGCGCGGCCCAACTCGCCGTCGCCCAGCGCAAAGTCCGACAAGCGCGGCGCGGCCCAACTCGCCGTCGCCCAGCGCAATGTCCGACAAGCGCGGCGCGGCCCAACTCGCCGTCGCCCAGCGCAATGTCCGACAAGCGTGGCGCGGCCCAACTCGCCGTCGCCCAGCGCAGTGTCCGTCGGGCGCCGGCATTCCCCGGCCGTCGATACGCCGGGGATCCAAGACCCCGCCGGGCCTGGTCAGGCATCCCCCCTTCCTGATCAGGCCCGCCGGATAATCCTGAGCCAGACTTGAGGATTTCCAGCAGGAAGCCTGAGTCAGGCGGTACAGACTCTTAACCAGACGATGAACAACACCACGGAAGGAACGCCAGGATCATGAGCGCACTGACCAGCATCAACACCCCCGCCCTCCATGGCCGGCGTTCCGCCGCCAAGCCGGTGCAGCCCGCCAAGCCGATGCAGCCCGCCGAGTCCGGCGCCCCCACGACCACCGCCGTGAAGCAGTCCGCGGCGGTACTGAGGCCCACAGCAGCAAACCCGCCGGCCGCCGTCGTGGTTTCCACCGAAGCAGCTCCCGGTGCGTTCCGACGCATCGCGGGCAAGACGTTCAAAGTCGTCGGTGCCGGCATGCTGGTGCTCGCTGCGCTGGTGTTCGTTTTCCTCGCGATCGGGCCGCGCATCCTGGGCTACCAGACCTCCACCATGCTCACCGGATCCATGGCCCCGCTGATCAACCCGGGCGACGTCGTCGTGACCGTCCCGACGCCGGTCAAGGACATCAAGGTGGGCGACATCATCACCTACCACATCCCGGTTGAGGACCAGCGAGTGGAAACGCACCGCATCACCGAGATCACCACCACCGCCGATGGCGGCGTAGCAGTGCAGACCAAGGGCGACGCGAACAACGGGATCGACCCCTGGATCGCCACCCTGCAGGGTCAAACCGTGGACAAGCAAGTCGCCACGATCCCCTACGTCGGCAACGCCATCCGTGCCCTGCGCGAACCGATCGTCCTGAACATCCTCATGTACGGTGCCCCGGCTGTCCTGGTCATCGGAATGCTCGCCTCCATCTGGACCAAGGACTCCGCCAAGGCCTCGTCCGGGGAATCGGCAGCAGCGCAGGCGGCCAGCGGTGAGTGAGTACCAGGACCGTAGCGTTCCTGTCCCCGGAAACTTGACCGCAGACCTCCAGGCCCAGGAAGTTCCCGCTTTCGAGATTCCTTCCCTGGAAGTCCGAACCCTGCAGAACCTCGCCAACGAACTGGGCGATTCCAAGCCCGTGTTGCGCCTGCTGTCCACCTACCTGACGATGCTCCCCAGCCGGATCCTCCGCATTTCCCGCGGGCTGTGCGATAACGACGTTGATGCCAGCATGGAAGCCGTCCTCAGCCTCAAGATTTCCTCGGCGATGGTGGGAGCCCGCGAAACGGAAAACCAGTGCCGGGCCATGGAGTACATGATCCGCGAAGACCACATCGACTTCGCCGTCCAGGCCCTCCCGGCGCTCCAGCAGTACACCGAGCGCTGCGTCGCCGCCCGGCCACAGTTGCTGGGACGGGCATGGGAAACCCTGGGGCGGCAAGCCCTGGATTGCGACTCCTGAAGCCACAGGCCCCGTGAACCTCTCTGGGAATCGGTTCGCGGGGCCTGTAAATCTCCGTGCCGGCGGTTACCGTTCTCCCGCCGGCACGGTTGTTTTCCCGGCCCGGATCTTGTGCGGCACCACCGTCAACGCTGCGACGGCCAGCACGCCGGCAGCGGCGAAAACGTAGAAGCCTGCCGGGTACACGATGTTCGCCGCAACCAGGGTTCCCGTCACTGCGGGCCCAAGGATTGCACCCAGACGGCCCACGCCGGCGGCAAATCCCAAGGCGGTTCCGCGGAGGTTGGCCGGGAAGAGTTGGCTGACCCAGGCATAGACCAGGACCTGCGAGCTGAAGACGAAGATGCCGGTCACGAAGACTGCTGCGTTGAGCAGGAATTCACTCTGGATCTTCACGCTGAGCAGGGCAAGGAAGACGGCGGACAACCCGAACCACAGCAGCACGATCTTCTTGGTGCCGTGCCGATCGGCCAGGATGCCAGCAAGCACCAGCCCTGCCACGGCACCAACGTTAAGGACCAGCAGCAGCGTCAACCCGGTGCTCACTGTGTAGCCGGCCGCCGCCATGATCTGCGGAAGCCATGTGTTCAGCCCGTACACCAGCAGCAGTCCCATGAACGACGCGACGCCGATTCCCACGGCCACCAGCGGGTACGGCTTCCGGAGCAGGTCCCGGAAACCGGCTTTCGGGGCGGCCTCTGGGGTGCCCGCTCCGGCTGAATGTACGACGGCGGGCGCCGGCTCCGATGTTGCGCCGGCCTTCTCGTGGGCTGCTTCTCTTGCTGAGGCTGCCTCGGGCAGGGACTCCGGGAGTTTGGCCCACAGGAACGGCAAGAGCACCAGCCCGGCCAAGCCTCCAATCATGAACATCAACCGCCAGTTGGGGATGATCAGGAGGGCCAACGACGACGTGGCGACGGCGCCCACGTGGTAACCGGTCATGGTCCGGGTGGTGGACTTACCCGCCGAGCCCGCCGGTGCATAGTCGTTCATGTAGGCCAACGCAGCGGGCAAGCACGCGCCGAGCCCCAGTCCTGCCACCAGTCGGAATGCCGAGAAGACGGCCACGTTGGGTGCGAAGGCTACGGCGATCGTGAAGATCGAAAACCCTGCCACGCAGGCGATGAGCAGCTTGCGGCGGCCGAGCTTGTCCGAAAGCGGTGCGATGAACAGTGCGCCGAGCCCAACGCCGACCAGGGAGATCGTTGCGGCGAAGGTGGCTCCTACGGCGTCGAAACCGAGTTCACCGGTTTTGATGAGGGTAGGGATGACGGTTCCAAGGACCACGAGGTCGAAACCGTCCAGGACCATGGCCAGCCAGCAAAGCCAGACGGGCCATTGGGAGCGTTGGGAAGATGACATCGTTGGCATAGCGTCCTCGGTACTTCTTCGATGGAGCCCGACCACCAGAACGATCGGTCGGATATGAGATTTGTATCACCGCGCTTTGTAACCGGGCACACGTTCTACCATTGAATGGAAGCGATGGCTGCGTGCCGGCGCAGCAAAGGAGTTCGTGATGGCCAATTCGGCGTCCGGCGATTCGGTGGTGGACCGCGTTGTCAGGCTGATTGAAGCCTTCCCTGCCGGCGTGACCTCCCTCCAATTGACGGAGCTGTCCGAGCGCGCGGGTTTGCCGCTTTCCTCGGCCCATCGGTTGGTTCGACAGCTCGCGGAGCATGGCCTGCTGGACCTCGGGGCCGCAGGCACCGTCCGGCTTGGCCTCCGGTTATGGGAGCTTGTGAACCGGAACTCGCCCACGTTGGCCCTCCGGCAGGCAGCCATGCCCTTTATGGAGGACATTCAGCAAGTCCTCAACCAGAACGTCAACCTGGCGGTGCTCGACGGCTGGGAAGCCCTGTTCGTGGAGCGGCTCTCGCGCCGTGGATCGGTGGCCAACCGCGCCCAAATTGCCGGGCGGATGCCGGTCCACATTTCTTCGGCCGGGATCGCCCTCATGTCGCATCAACCGCGCGAGCTGCAGGCGGAGTACCTCAAGCAGTTCCGTGACCCGGCCGGGAAGGTGAGTACCGACGTCGTACGCCACCTTCTTGCTGAGTCCGCGCAGCAAGGCTACGCGCAACTTGCCGGCGTGGTGGATCCGGATACCTGGGGTATCGCCGTTCCGGTAACCAGCGCGAAGCGGCGCACCGTTGCCGCGCTCGGAGTGGTGGTTCCGCTTGCCGAGATGCGGCTTCAGGCGTTGGTTCCTGCGCTCCAGACTGCCGCGCGGGGGATCAGTCGCCAGCTGTCAGAGTGATTCTCCTTCCGTTCAATGGAATCCATGTAACATCAGTCACTTGCTGCCGGCCACACTGGGTCGAGGCTCATCCCGACCCCGCGGGACCGCAACGAAGCGAGGAAAACCATGGCACGCACACCCATCACCACCCAGGTAGCCATCATGGGCGCCGGTCCTGCCGGGCTCATGTTGTCCCACCTGCTCGCGAAGCAGGGCATCGAATCCGTGGTGGTGGAGATCCGCAGCCGCCAGACCATCCAGGAAACGGTCCGCGCCGGAATCCTGGAGCATGGAACAGTAAACCTGCTGGTGGACTCAGGTGTGTCCGACCGTGTGCTGCGTGAAGGCGATCGCCACGACGGCATCGAACTGCGCTTCAATGGGGAAAGCCATCGCATCAACTTCAAGGAACTCGTTGGTGAGTCCGTGTGGCTTTACCCCCAGACCGACGTCTTTATGGATCTTGCCGCACGACGCGAAGCCGACGCCGGCGACATCCGCTACAGCGTCACCGACACCACAGTTCACGACCTCGAAGGCAAGCCCAAGGTCTGGTTCACCGACGCTGACGGCCAGGAATTCGAGATCACTGCCGACTTCCTGGTCGGTGCCGACGGATCACGCAGCCACTGCCGGTTCCAGATTCCCGAGGCCAACCGCAAGTGGTTCTTCCACGAGTACCCTTTTGCCTGGTTCGGGATCCTCGCCGAAGCACCCCACAGCGCCGACGAGCTCATCTACGCCAACTCCGAGCACGGCTTCGCCCTCATCTCGCAACGCACCGAAACCGTCCAGCGGATGTACTTCCAGTGCGATCCCAAGGAAAACGTGAACGAGTGGGACGACGAACGTATCTGGTCCGAGTTCCGCAAGCGCGTCAACGGTAATGGTTTCGAACTCAAGGAGGGGCCGGTCCTGGAGAAGATGGTGCTGCCGTTCCGGAGCTTTGTGCACACACCCATGCGCCACGGCAACCTTTTCCTGGCCGGAGACGCCGCCCACACCGTCCCGCCCACCGGCGCGAAGGGGCTCAACCTCGCCATTCACGACGTCAAGGTGCTCTTTGAGGGGCTCGATTCCTTCTACTCCACCGGTTCCACCCTGTTGTTGGACGCCTATAGCGACCGAGCGCTGGAAAGGGTCTGGAAGGCCCAGCACTTCTCCTACTGGATGACTTCCATGCTGCACACGGTGCCTGGCGCCGACGACTTCGACCGCGCCCGACAGCTTGGTGAGCTCCACTCCGTGGTGTCGTCCGAGCACGCGAAGGCGTACCTGGCGGAGTCATACACGGGATGGCCAAATTCGCGGTAGGGATTGAGCTCGTATTGATGACTGCTCCATTCTTTTGGTGCGAGTAGGGGTTGTCTTCTCGGCGGTTGTCTACGCCGCATGTGGTCGATTCAGGAAGCGTCCGACGGCGGTTACTCGCCGGCGGGCGCTTCTTGGTTTTGTTGGCCTCGCGTTGTTGGTCTCGCGTTTGTTGTCTCGGCAGTGGCGCGTGTGCGCGGACAGGGTTGGAACCGACAGCCGGCCCAGCGTCATGGATAAAACCCCCGCGTCCTTTTCCTTAGGTGCGGTGAGACGTGTGGTGGTGGTTTCGTCGGGGTTTTTGGGTGGGGTCGAGGTGTGGTGGTGGGGTGAACCAGGGGATGCCGTTGGTGGTGGTGATTTTCCATTGTTCTTTGTGGATGAGGTGGTGGTGGTGTGAGCAGAGCAGGACGCCGTTGTCGACGCTGGTGGGTCCGCCGTGTGACCAGTAGGTGATGTGGTGGGCTTCGCACCAGGGTGCGGGCATGGTGCAGTCGGGGAAGGCGCAGCCTTGGTCGCGGGCGTTGAGGGCTTTGCGGATTTCGGGTGGGAAGATCCGGGTGGTGCGGCCGATGTCCAGGATTTGTCCGTCGCTGCCGAGCAGGACGGGGAGGATGTCGGCGTCGCAGGCGATTTTGCGGAGGGTGCTGGGGTGGATCGGGCCGGCGAAGGTGGCTGATGCGCTGCTGAGTGCCTTGCCGGTGGTGCCTGGGTTGGTACGGGTGGTGCTGGTGGTGTCGGGTGCGGTGTGGTTGCTGGGGGCGCTGCCCGGGCCGGTGGTGCCTGGGTTGGTACGGGTGGTGCTGGTGGTGTCGGGTGCGGGGTTGGTGGGTTTGGTTTGGAGTTGGGGGAGGAGTTCGTGGGCGTTGATGTAGGCGGTGAGTTGGGGTTTGAGGCCGCCGTTGGCTGGGAGGCGGCCTGTTTTCAGGGCCAGTGCGCAGCCGCCGACGAGGCCGTCGAGGAGTTTTTGGGCTCGTGAGCGGCGGTCCAGTTCCAGGACCTGCCCGCCCTGCCCGCCCTGTCCGGGTTGTCCGCCCTGTCCGGGTTGTCCGCCCTGTCCGCCCTGCCCGGCCTGTCCGGCCTGTCCGGCCTGTCCGGCCTGTCCGGCCTGTCCGGGTTGTCCGGCGTGGTGGGTGGTTGCGGGTGTTGTGGTGGTGGTTTCTTGGGGTGGGGCTGGGGTTGCTTGGGTGCTGTCATTCGTGGTGGTGGTGTTGGGGGTGAGGCGGGGGTTGGTGGCGGTGTTCATGAGGGTGGTGAGGGTTTCGTATTGTTCGGTGGTGGCGAAGATTTCGATGTGGTGGAGTCCGCGTCGGGGTTTGCGGATGAAGGCGCCTTGGAGGGTTCGGAGTTCTTCTTCGCTGGGTTCGGGGCCGTCTTGGTCGATCCGGTTGATCCAGCGGCGGGCGGTTTTGCTGACGAAGTCGGGGTCGGTTTCGATTCCGGTGCGGGTCAGGGCGTGTTCCATGGCGGTCAGGGTCTCGGGGTGGGCGATGAGTGCTGCCTGGTCCAGGGCGCCGGTGATGATGGTCGCGGTGCGGGAGGGGATGAGTGCCGTGGCCAGGGCTTGGGCGAGTTCGGTGTGTCGGGGTGGGAGGGGTTCGCCGGTGAGGGTGGTGGTGGGCAGGAGGGCCGCGGCTTGGGACAGGCGGCGTCGGGCTTCGCGGATCTCGATCCGCAACCTTGCGCGTAGGAACTCCGCGGCGTTGCGGTAGCCGTCGTCAAGGATGGAGCCGCGGGCCGGAACCCCGGTCACGCCGGTACTGCCAACAGCACCAGCGCCAGCAACTGCACCAGCTACACCAGCGCCAGCAACTGCACCGGCTACAGCACCCGTGCTGCTGGCGCCACCAACAGCAGCACCAGCACCCGTGCCGCTGCTGTTGCTGTTGGTGGTGGTGTCGGGGGTGTGGGGGCCTGGACCGGTGGGTGCGTCGTTCTCGGTCCAGCCGGTCCGCCATCCGGGGCTGCCGTCCGTGGACGCGGATGCGGTGCGGGCGTGTTTGGCTTCTTCGCGGGTTCGTTCCACGGCTTGAGCGGCGACGATTTGCAGGTACTCAAGGGTGCGGGCGAGGTCCTCGACGCGGCCGGCGAAATCCGCCGCTTCGCCGACATCGAACATCCGCGCTGCCGGCAGGGCCGTATCCCGCAGGGTCTCGAGGGCCGCGGCCCCATCATCCAAAGCATCACTCAAAGTGTCATCCAGACCACCCGCGGCGTCCTGGACAGGCTCAGGGCAGGCCCGTGCGGAGGGTGCCGGTATTCCCGGCCGGTGCTGCTCCGGGTTACCCGGAATCTTTTCCGTCACACCCTTGGCATCAAGCAGCAGCCCGGCGACATCCGAGACGGCACCGGAACCCGGCTCCGCCACCTCTACCGCCTCAAACCCACCACCGATTCCCATAAACCAACCCTGACACCACCCCCACACCCACAGAACAACCCACAACGCCTATGTGGAAAACCCTCAGGGACGCTGCGACTCCGCGGCTGCAGGGTCGAGGTCTGCGAGCGTGAGTTGATGTGCCGGAGCATCCGGGAAGGGGAACGTGGATGCAACCGTGAGAGCGGGGCCAACATGCACCAGTTCGCCGGATTCCAGGGGCCGCCAGCCAGGGTTGTGATCCATGGGTTCTGTAGCGAAGAGGACGTGCGGTGAGCCGGCGAGTTCCGTGCTCCTTGAGTGGATCCGTTTGCTTCGGGCGTCCAAGGGAGCGGCCGGAGCGGGCGCGACGGGATCCCTCCGAAGCATGTAAAGCCCGTGCGTCGCCGGGTATCGCAAAGCCCAGACGTCCGTCGCCGTGGTCAGGATGAAGTTGAGGCTGAACACCGGCAGCTCTGCCGCGATCCAGCTGACGGCCCGGGTTATCCCTGCCGTAACGTCGCCACCGTTGCACCGTACCTCCGCGGTGATGAGTGCGAAGAACCGCTCACTGTCCGTCTGGCCTTGCACCAGGTCCATGACCTCCAGCGAGCGCAGCCGACCGTCGAGCGCCGCCAAGCCGGAGAACGCGCCGTTGTGGGCAAACAGCCGCCCATCCTGTTCGAACGGGTGCGTGTTGGCCACCGTGAGCGCGCCGGTGCTGGCGTAGCGGACGTGGGCCAGGAAGGTGGTGCTCCGGAGGACCCGTGCATCCCGGGCAAACGCGTGGTCCTCCCACGCCGCGAGGGGTCGCTTGGTGACTTTTGGCGAACCATCAGGCGCAAAGGTCCCAATTCCTGCTCCGTCGGGTTCGCGTCTGCTCTGGACGGACAGGCTGTCCGGCGCATCCAGGAGCCAAAAGGTGGCGCGCACGGGACGCGAACCTGCATGCAGGCCAAAGAGCCGGCACATCCTGTACCCCTCTCTCTGAAGACATCCGTGGTGAATTAGAGATCAGTGATGGAACGCCTGGGCAGCCCCGTCCGACGGCATCGGCGCGGTGAGCCGGTCAAGGTACTCCACTTCCTTGGTGAGGTCGGCGAGGAAGCTGGAGGCGAGGTCGCGGGTGAAGCCGTTACGGACAACGATCCTTTGGACGGTCACGTCACTGAGGCCGTCGGGCAGCGGATAGGCCGGAACCAGCCAGCCGTTCATCCGGAGGCGCTCGGACAGGTGGTGCAGGTTCCAGTTTTTGGTGTGGCCGTCAGCGAGTTGCCAGGCGAAAACAGGGATGTCGGACCCGTCGCTCCACAGCGTGAAAGCGTCCATGGCCCCGATTTCGCTGGAAAGGTACATAGCAACATCCCGCGATGTGGACTGGACCGACTTGTACCCCGCGAAACCCAGGCGGAGGAAGAGGTAGTACTGCAGCAACACCTGGGCGCCTGGGCGGGAGAAGTTCAGGGCGAAGGTGGGCATGTCGCCGCCAAGGTAACTGACGTGGAAGACCAGGTCCGCGGGCAGCGCCTCGGCGTCACGCCACACAACCCACCCCAGTCCGGGATAAACCAGCCCGTACTTGTGCCCGGACGTGTTAATGGATGCCACCCTCGGCAGACGGAAATCCCAGACCGTCTCGGGTTGCAGGAACGGCGCCACCATGGCCCCCGATGCGCCGTCCACATGGATGGGCACGTCCAGCCCCCGCCGTTCCTGGATCTGGTCCAAGGCGGCCGAAATGGCATGCACGGGTTCGTACACGCCGGTATATGTGACACCCATAATGGCGACGACACCAATGGTGTTCTCGTCCACGTACTCGTCCAGGTCATGGCCGTCCAGCATCGGATGGTCCTTGGAGACGGGCACAAACCGCGGTTCCACATCCCAGTAGTTGCAGAACTTTTCCCAGCACACTTGGACGGCCGAGCTCAGCACCAGGTTCGGCTTGTCCACGGCCAGGCCGGCGGCCTTGCGCTGGTGTTGCCATCGCCGCTTCATGGCGAGGCCACCCAGCATGCACGCCTCAGACGATCCGATGGTGGACGTCCCCATGGCCTTCGCCGGATCGGGCGCGTTCCACAGCCCAGCGAGCATCCGCCAGCACCGCGTCTCGATTTGGGCTGTTTGCGGGTACTCGTCCTTGTCGATCATGTTCTTGTCCACGGTCTCCGCGTAGAGCCTGGACGCCTCGGGTTCCATCCACGTGCCCACGAACGTGGCAAGGTTCAGCCGGGAATTCCCGTCCAGCATCGCCTCGTCGTGGACCACCTGATAGGCCGTTCCGGGAAGGGATTCGCCGTCCGGCATGGCGAAACGGGGGAAGAGGGTGGACTCGCCCGGCCTGCTGAACAGGGGATTCAACTCGACGGCGGCGTTTGACTCATCGCTGTGCGTCCGGTGGGCTCTGCTCATTCGACTGCTCCTGGGGTTTCGCCGTGAAGCTGCAGGCAAGGTGGCTGGTGGAATCGCTCATTCAGGGCTCACGCTACCCGCCGATCCTGCGGCGCCCAAGAGCCGGGGGTGTTGCGTCGCCGCCATGAATGGGACGATTTTCCTATGGGCCAAGACCACATCGAGAAGCCCTCAGCCTCGGGGGACGACCGGCAATGGCAGGATAGCGACGCCGGTTCGCCCACCACCCAGCAAATGCGCACCGTCGGCCAGCGCCGGCGCGAGGCCGAGCGGAAACTGGACCAGCACCTGGAGGAGGCCAAGCAAAGAGCCGAGGCTCCGGATCCCGACGACCAGAAGACAGAAAGCTGACCGCGGCAAACGTACGACGGCGGGACCCGGCCCCGCGGGCAGCCGCACCACGGTGCCACTCGGCCCCGAGCGTAGACGCGCGACGGCGGGACCCGGCCAGGCGGGCAGCCGCACCATGGTGCCACTCGGCCCGGAGCGTAGACGCGCGGCGGCGGGACCCGGCCCCGGGGGCAGCCGCGCCACGGTGCCACTCGGCGCCGCGGGCAGGCGAACGACGCACGCGCTCACTTCACGCGTCCCGTATGCGATACCCGACCCGGCCGCCTGCTCAGCCCTGCGCCGTTTGCTTGCCCGGCGTCGGCGCTGCGTTCCTGGACATCTCCGCGTCGCCACCGTGGCCCCCGATAGGCGTGTCACTCCCGGGGGCCTGCCCGTGGTGGAGCTGCAACGCACAGTGGATCAGTGGGAAATGGCTGAAGGCCTGGGGCGTATTGCCGAGCTGCCGTTGCGTACGCGGGTCCCATTCCTCGCTGAGCAGTCCAACGTCGTTCCGCAAAGACAAGAGCCGTTCGAACAGTGACGTCGCCTCGCTCCGTTTGCCGATGCCCAGCAACGCGTCAACCATCCAGAACGAGCACGCCAGGAACACCCCCTCGTCGCCGGGCAGGCCGTCGTGCCCGGACTCGGTCCGGTAGCGTAGGACCAGCCCGTCTTCCGTGAGCCGTTCCTGGACGGCTTCCACTGTGCCAACCACCCTGGAGTGGTGGTGCGGCAAGAAACCGACGCGGGGGATGAGGAGCAGGCTCGCATCCAATTCCTTGCTTCCGTAGGACTGGACGAACGTGTTGAGGTCCTCGTTGAAACCCTTGGTCATGACCTCCGTGTGGATGGTGGATCTCAGATCGGCCCAGCGGTCTCCAGGACCCGGCAGCCCGGACTTCCGTACGGCTTTGACCATCCGGTCCGCGGCCACCCAGGCCATGACCTTGGAATGCGTGAAATGCCTCCGCGGTCCGCGCATTTCCCAGAGCCCGTTATCGGGCTGGTCCCACGCACCTTCGAGGTATTCCATGAGGGCTACCTGGATGTCCCACGAACTGTCCACTGTCCCTGCCGGTGATGCCGCCCGTGTCAGGGAGAGGCCGTCCAGGACTTCGCCCCAAACGTCCAACTGCAACTGCGGCGCGGCGGCGTTGCCAATGCGTACCGGCGCTGAGCCTTCGTAACCACCCAACCAAGGCAGGTCCATTTCGGGAAGCCGCCGGGCGCCGTCGAGCCCGTACACAATCTGCAGGTCGGCAGGATCTCCGGCGATCGCTCGCAGCAGCCAGTCCCGCCACGCCGAGGCCTCTTCGGTGTATCCGGCGGCGAGCAACGACTGCAGTGTCAAGGTGGCATCCCGCAGCCAGCAGTAGCGGTAGTCCCAGTTCCTGGAGCCGCCGAGTTGCTCCGGCAAGGAGGTTGTTGCTGCCGCGACGATCCCTCCGGTGGGGGCGTAGGTCAGGGCCTTGAGCGTGATCAGTGACCGCTCCACCGGCTCCTTGTATATTCCGGTGATTTCGCTGCGGTCGATCCACTCGCGCCAGAAGGTGGTGGTGTTGGCGAGCGCCCGCGCGGGGTCGATGCGCCGCGGTTCAGGCTCGTGGCTGGGCGCCCAACGCAGCACGAACGGGACCCGCTGACCGGCCTTGACGGTGAATTCGCTGATGGTGCGGTTGTCGCGTCCTTCCAAGGGCGCGTGCGTGGTGATGTAGGCGGAGTCCGGCCCCGCCACGGCGCTGATCCCCTGCCCGTGTTTGCGCACCCAGGGCACCACCCGGCCGTAGTCGAACCGAAGCACCAGCTCCATTTTCATGTCCACTTCGCCGCTGATCCCCTCGACGATCCGGACCAGGTCCACGGCGTCGTCGCGCACGGGCATGAAGTCGATGACGCGGACACTGCCGCCCTCCACGTCCCATTCCGTCTCCAGTACCAGAGTGTCCTCCCGGTACTGCCTTCGGGTGCAGGTGCCGCCGTTGGCTGGGTCGGGGTTGGCCGGGGCTACGAGCCACCGGCCCGCTTCCGGATCGGCGAGCAGCCCGGCAAAGCACGCGGGCGAATCGAACCGGGGGAGGCACATCCAGTCGATGGATCCGTTGCGGCCCACCAGGGCAGCGGTGTGGAGGTCGCCTATGAGTGCGTAGTCCTCGATTCTCGCCATTTCAGCTCCTTTGCGTTCGGACAGGCTGGACTAAGCCCGACGCTACCCGTAGTTTCTGTGCTTTGCGTACAAGGCGCTGCCGTACCTGTACACCACTCCCGTGTTCTGGAAGCATCGATTCCAGGAGGAGCCATGGCTGGAGAAAAACCCGTCCTCGTTGTTGGTGCCACGGGATACCTGGGTGGCCAGGTGGTGGATCAGTTGCTCACACACGGCAAGCCGGTCCGCGCGCTGGTGCGCGACGCGTCGGATCCGTCCAAGCTTCAGGCCAAGGGAGTCGAGATCGCCCGCGGCGACATGCTCGACGTCGGTTCGCTCATCCAGGCGATGACCGGCGTGGATGCCGTGATCTCGACGGCTGCCGGCTACACCCGGAATGACAAGAACGCCGAGGCGATCGACACTTTCGGCAACAACAACCTGGCCGTTGCAGCGAACCACGCCGGAGTCCGCCGGTTCGTCCTGATCAGCATCCTCACCAGTGATCAAACCCCGCAGGTTCCGCACTTCTGGCACAAGAAACTCGCCGAGGACAAGTTGCAGGAGCTGGGCGTCCCCTTTGTCGCGCTGCGGCCGGGGGCCTTCTTCGACCAGATCGTCGGAATGCGTGGCGATCCCTTCCAGAAGGGGCGCATCATGTGGTTCGGCCGGAAGGACGTTCCGCTGACCTTCGTCCTGACCAGCGACCTCGCGCAGTACCTCGCCGCGGCAGTCGACGCCGATACCGCCGACGGGGAGCGCATCGACATCGGGTGGACCAGGCCCGTAAGCATGCTTGAGGCAGCGAAGATGTTGTCCAGGCACATCGGAAAAACGCCGGGCCTTTCCGAAACCAAGCGGACAGCGCCTGCGACCCGGACCCCGGATGCCGGGGGTGCCGGTTCTGCGGATGCCGACAGTGCGGACATCAAAGTGACGTCGATTCCGACGCCGGTACTCCAGTTCGCGGGCAAGGTTACGTCCCGGTTCGCGCCGCTGGTGGGGGATATGGCGAGCATGTCCGCATGGTTCGAGACCGGCCGCTACGTCGCCCACACCGCGCGCCAGGCTGAAGTCTTCGGCCCCGTACCCACACCGGAGGAAGCGATCGCCCGCTTCGCCGCGAAATACGGTCGCTGACGGATGCACCCGTTCCCGCCTCACGCACCCGTCCTGGGCTGGCGGTGCACCCGCTCCCGCCCTGCGCACCCTGGGGTAGGTGTGCGATTGGCGTAAACCGGTGAGGTCCCGCCGGAGCGCAGGGCGCGTGCATCAGTTTCCGCCCGGCGCACCCGTTCCCGCTCAGCGCACCCGTCCCGGCCTGGCGGCGCACCCGTTCCCGCCCTGCGCTCCTTGGGGTAGGTGTGCGATTGGCGTGAACCGGCGCGGTCCCGCCGGAGCGCAAAGGCTGGCGTCATCACAAAGTGATAAGTAGGCTGATCATGTCCGGTCGGCCAGTGGTTCCCCCTTGGGCCGAACGCCACACAGAGGAGCACATCATGAGAATAGGTTCTTCCATAGCCCTGATAGCCATCGGAGCGATCCTGGCCTTTGCCCTGACGCCAGGGCTGATCCCCTTCATCGACCAAGTCCTGATCGGCTACATCCTGATGGCCGTTGGAGTCCTGGGCCTCATCATCTCCATCGTCATGTCCAGCAGGACCCGCCATACCGTGGTGGAGCGGCGCACCGCCCCGGACACCATCGTGGAACGGCGCCCCGAAGTCTGACGTCGTGCCAGCCGGTCAGCGGCGGCAGCCGCCGCGGAGATAGCGGTCATGCCGGGTGTTGCGGTCGGGGTGCGCCGTCACTTGGGGCCTGGCAGTGACTGACGAAAGCGATAAGCACGACGGCGGCAGCCCCGCCGTCGTGCTCTTTTGACCGCGTAGGCTGCTCCTATGGAGAAGTCTTTCGACATTGAACGTGTGAACCAGGACGAATACGCAGTGCGCTGGGCTGCCGAGGGGCAGTCGGGTGAATCCGTGGTGCGGGTCACCCCGGACTTCCTCGCCGAACTTGGCTTGGACGGCTTCGACCAGCAGGCCGTGGTGGAGGAAACCGCCAACTTCATGGCCGAGCACCAGCCCGTGATCGACTTCCCGCTGTCGGTGGATCTTGAGGAGATCGCTGCAGCCTACGAGGACTATGCCGATAAGCTCCGCAGCCGCCTGCAGGCAGGCTGAATCCCGGCCGAAGGACGCCTAGCCGGCAACCTCTGCGGTGAGGCGCTCGCCGTTGTAGAACTCAAGCTCCCAACCCTCCACAGGGTGGTGGTGTGCCAGGTTCAGCGCCGCGTTCTGGACGCTGTCCAGGGTGCGGCCGATGGCGCGGTTGAGGGTGAGCCGGATCAACGTCCCGTGGCTGACCACCAGCACGCGCTGGCCTGTGAACTCGCGGGCCAGCTCTTCGAGGGCCGCCGTACCGCGCGTTGCGGCGTCGTGGTCACTCTCGCCACCGCGGAAGCCTCCGGGGATGCGCAGTGCCTCCAGTTCAGGTCCGGCCTGGAGGCCTTCGGCGGGCCCGAAACTGCGCTCGATCAGCTCGGGAACGCGGCGTGCCACCGTCAAGCCGAGTCCTTCCGCGATCAGGTCGGCGGTCTCGGCTGCCCGGCTCAGCGGCGAGGAAACAATCGTGTCCCACTCGTAGCCGGACAGGACGTCGACGGCGTCGCGGGCCTGCTGCCGGCCGATCCCGTTGAGGGGAATGTCTGTGGCTCCCTGCAACCTGCGCTCGGCGTTCCAGTCGGTCTGGCCATGGCGGACGAGGGCAAAAGTTGTGAGCGTCATGCCTTCCATTTTGCCTTGCCTCCACGTCCGCCGCAGTTTCCTGCGCCACATGGAGCAAATTTCCCAGCGAACCCGTGCCGGGAAGTGGAGCACACGCTGAGCCAGGGTCCGTGTTTGGGGCTGCGGTGTGAGAAGACCCCTGCCGTTTCACGCGATTCCTCAATAGCATGAAGATGTGGAAACTGAAGAACAGAATGAAGATTTTCAGCGGCTCCACCAGCTCATCGCGGGGGCCGATGACATCAAGGGCTTCCTTGACGGCATGACCCGCTACGCAGCCGCCGCGCTGAGCAGAGCAAGCGGGGACCGTATTGAATGCGCCGTCACGCTCCGCCGCAAGAAGCGGGCCATCACCATCGCCGGAAGCAGTGACGATGCCATCATCCTTGACGGCGTTGAGCAGGCCTTGGGCGACGGCCCATGCGTAGAGGCCCTCAGTTCAAACCAGGTGATCCTCATAGAGGACGTCAAAAGCGACGGTCGCTGGCCGGAGTATGCCCAAAGCCTGACCGATGCCGGCGCCAAGGGCGTGCTGGGCGTCCCCTTGAATCTCGGCCCGGACGCCTCGGCGGCATTGAACTTCTTTGCCTCCAAAACCGGCCAATTGACGGACGACGTCATTGAGGAAGCCGGGATCTTCGGGGACATGGCCGGCCAGGCTTTGCGACTTACCTTGCGCATTGCCACCGCCGACCTCCTGGTCGCAGACCTGAGGGCCGCCATGGAACGGCGCACGGTGATCGACCTTGCGTGCGGGATCATCATGACCCAGAATTCGTGCAGCCAGACCGACGCCTTCGTCTTGCTCCTCAAGGCCTCCCAGCACCGCAACCAAAAGGTGCACGACGTCGCCGCGGGCATCGTCGAAGGCAGGACCGGTTCGGTGGCCACCACTTTTTTTGAGGACTGAGTCTCCCAACTACTGAGGCGACGAAACGCACGACGGCGGCCGCCCGCCGTCGTGCGGTGCCGGAACTCTGATGCGGGTCTCGACAGCGACGCCTTTACGCGGTTTGTTACGGATATTTCCGAATGGTCCCTGGGGGTATCCGATGGCAGCCTGCGCGCCGCGGTTGATCGCTGGCGAGTGGCCCTGTAGGTGCAGGAGCGTGTCCGGCAGGTTGCCCTCCTCCGGCATTAGTAAGTATCCTGATTACCAATCTGGAGAAACCGGATGATGCTGTTCTGACGCAGGATTTGCTCGAGCCGCACGGCGTTGACCACTGAAGGTTGGCCCGGACGGCTACCGTGAAAGTTTGATCGGCGGCGTTGCCTGGTAGCGGTGGACAGTTGACAGGTCCAAGGCACCCAGGTGCGCCCGGAGGGCGTGGCAATTGGTGGGCACTAACGACGAAGCCGTGGTATCCGGCTCCGGTGAAGAATTACTGGGTGGGCGTTACCAGTTGGGCCAGGTCCTGGGCCGTGGTGCGATGTCCACCGTGTACCGGGCCCAGGACGTGCGGCTCGGGCGGGACGTCGCAGTCAAGCTGTTCCTGCCCGGTTCCGGTGACGAATCCTTCCGGACGCGCCAGCAGACGGAGATGAGGCTGCTCGCAGCCTTCGACCACCCGGGGCTGGTCCGCGCCTTCGACGCCGGAGTAGATGCCCGCAACAACGACGAGCGGGCCTACCTGGTCATGGAGCTCGCAGAAGGCCGGGACCTACGCGCCACCTTGGCCGAAGGCGCCATGAAGGTCAGCGATGTATGGGCCATTGGTTCGCGGCTGGCCGGTGCCCTGGCGCAGGTTCATCGGCAAGGCGTGATCCACCGCGACATCAAGCCGGCGAACATCCTGGTTTCTGATGGCTCCGGTGCCGCGCCGTCCGTGAAACTGGCCGACTTCGGCGTAGCGCTGGTCATGTCGGAAAGCCGCCTGACCGCAACCGGATTCACCGTGGGAACAGCCCAATACCTCAGCCCCGAACAGGCCCAAGGCCTCCATCTGACTCCGGCGAGTGACATCTACTCGCTCGGATTGGTGTTGCTGGAATGCCTCACCGGCAAGGCGGAGTACCCCGGGACACCAGTGGAAAGCGCCGCCGCAAGGCTCCACCGTGCGCCGGAAGTTCCCCTGGGTGTTCCGGAGAAGCTCCGCACGCTCCTGCGCGCCATGACTGACATGGACCCCGGGCGGCGTCCCAAAGCAGCCGAGGTGGAGGCGGTCCTGACCAGTCCCCGGCGTAGGTTTGCAGCCGGCCGGACGGCCCTCCTTCCGCCGGTGCCCACCCATGCACCTCGTGCCCTTCCCGGGACAAAGGCACCCCGGAAGTTCAGGCGCAAACTCCTTGGGGGCGTGGCCGTAGCCGCCGCCGGGATCCCCGTAGCCCTGGCACTCGTCCTTCAGGGAGGTGCCGTCACCGGGACGCCCGAGCCTTCACGGACAGCTGATCCGGGCATTTCGGTCACTGAGCGCCAGCCGAGCATTCCCGTGGGTCCGGTCAACACCGTCCCGGCAGAAGCGGTGCCTGCAGCCAACGTCGAGCCCGTGCAGGAACCCGTCCAGCTTGTCCACGCCAACCTGCCGGAGGAGCAAGCCCCGGCTCCGCGCACTACTTCCGGTCCGACGGGCGGAGCCAGCGGCAGGGACCTGGCAAGCGTCAAGAGTGACGGCAAGAGCGACAGCAAAGGCGACAAAAAGGCGCCCAAGGACAAGGGCAATGACAACCAGCGGTAAGCCCGCAGCAGCCCGGACCGCCAGTTTGTGAAGGCACGACGGCGGGAGGTCGCCGTCGTGGGTTGAGTCGCCGTGGTGCCGCGAGCTGGGGAGTTGACCCCGCCGTCGTGGGTTGACCCGCCGGTGTCCCGCTAGAGTCCAGCCGGGAAGCTGACCGCCACCGTGAGTCCGCCGCCGGGGGTTTCCGAGAGCGTGAGGTCCCCGCCATGGGCTTTGGCGATGCTGCTGCACGTGGCCAAGCCGAGTCCAGAGCCGGAACCGTCGCCCGGCCTCCGGAGCCGCACCAACGGTTCCAGGACTTTGGCGCGATCCTCGGGGGCAATGCCCTTGCCGTTGTCCGCCACGTAGACCGTGGCGCCGTGGTAATTGGCAACCCCGCCGATGCTGATGCTGAGATCGCGCTCCGGGCTGCGGTAGTTCATGGCGTTCGTCAGCAGGTTCTGGAGCAAGGTCCGGAGTTGTCCGCGATCGGCGTAAACGGCCAGGTCCTGGACGTCCAGAATGCCGTCGTCGTCGATTCCGAGGTCCCGCGAAACCTCACCGGCCACCTCCCTGAGCGAGGAGTATGACGGCTGGATGCCCCCGCCGACGCGGGAGTAGCTCAGCACGTCCTCCAGCATCGCGAGCATCCGGCGGCCGCTTGCGCCGATCTTGTCCAGGTACTTGGCCGTGCTGGTGCCGGTCTGGACATCGGGATCGTCCTCCACGAGTTCCACGTACCCCAGGATGGTGGTCAGCGGAATCCGGAGGTCGTGGCTGACCCGGCCCGCGAAACCGGCGAGCTTGGCGTTGCTGTCCCGCAACTCGGCGTACGTGCGGTCCAGTTGGGCGGTCCGGTGCTGGAGTTCGAGCAGTTCCACCACTTGGCGGGCCAGGACCTCGAGCATGCCCACTTGTTCAGGTCGAAGCTCCTGGGGCTTGTCGGAGAAGACACAGAGCGTGCCGGGGACGAAGCCTGAGTCGGTTTGGAGAGGAACGGACGCGTAGAAGCGGACGTTGCCGATCTCGCCTGTGACAAAGGGACTGTCCGCGAAGCGGGGGTCCAGGCTGGCGTCCGGAACCACCGTTTTTTCGCGCGAGAGGAAGACCTTGGCGCACATGGAATCCTCGCGGGAGCAGACGCCCGGGTCCACGCCCCACGCACCCACCTGGTGCTGGTACTCGGCGCTGATGATGTTGACCACGCCGAATGGGGCGCCGCACAGTTCCGTGGCGAGCCGGACGAGGTTCTGCAGCGCGCTGAGTACGGCCGCGTTGGGAAGAAGGGGTGAATCCAATGACGGGTCGAGGCCATATTCACGCAAGGTCAGGTCCCGGCTGACCTCGTCCGTGAATGCGAGCTGTCCCTGTCCATGCGCCATCTACGTCTGTCCCCCAAGCTTCTCTAGGATTCCTTGCTGATGATACCCGTCGGCGGGAGCGCCCTCCTGTCACGTCGTCGGGCGCAAAACCCGAGCAGGATTCAAGAAGCCGGCCCGTGGGCAGCGGACGTAGGGTGAAGCCAACACAGAAAATTCACAACCCAGGAGGACACATGCCGTACACCGTAGACTTCCAGGACGTTTCCACCGTCGGGCTGGAATCATCTCCCGTAGTAGACGCCTTGGCAGGACTGAGGGCAAACGAAGCACGGTACTTCAAGAACAAGTACGACCACGTCTTTACCGTGGTGCCTGCCGAGGAGTCGCCGGAGATCGTTGACTACGTGAACCGGGTGCTCAAGGAGCGGGACCTCGTGATCCAGTCGCGGCCGTTGGAAGTGACCTCGTTCGAGGTGGAGGGCACCCGCTGGACCTATGTGTTCTACGAATCCGGGCTGTCCATCAACGTGCTCTACGGCCTCGAAGAAGGTTCCAAGCGGGCCGTCGGCTTCAAGCTCTCCCAGGGCATGGAGGTGCCGGAAGAACTGGCTGCCAACTTCAAGTTCGCACGGCAGAAGTCCAAGCTGGCCGGCGAAATCCGTGGCTCGTTCTTCGTGATCAAGGGCGAGTACTAGCCCACGCTGCCTAGCCCCCGCCATTCAAACGGTCATATTCGATCAGTTATGATCGCCCCATGCTTGCTGCCGAACGCGACCAGCGCATCCTCACCCTCGCCCGGCGCGATGGCCGCGTGGTCACCACTGCCCTCGCCAGGGAGCTGGGCATCTCCGAGATCACGGCCAGGCGTGCCATCAACAACCTCGCCGCCGCCGGATTGTTGGTCCGTGTCCACGGCGGGGCAACCTTGCCGGGCCGCTTGGCCACCCCGGCGGATGGTTCCATCACCGGGCTGGTGGTACCGACGTCGGACTATTACTACGCCAAGGTGATTGCCGGCGCGGAGAGCGTCGCAGCCCAACTGGGCATGCGGCTGGTGCTCGGCGTCACCCACTATGACCGGGAAACCGAGCAGGAGCGGGTGCGGCGCCTGGTGGGCCTGGGCGTCCGCGGCGTCGTGGTGGCCACCAGCACCTACGAACCCACAGCCACGGACACCGGAGCGTGGTTGGACTCGCTGGAGGTTCCGGTGGTCCTCATGGAACGGTCCATCACCTACCCCCAGACGGCCCGTGAATACGACACCGTCCGCACCGATCATGCCTACGGTGGCGTGGTGGCAGTCCGCCACCTCGCCGCCTTGGGTCACCGGTCCATCGGCCTCGCCCTCCGCAAGGAAACCCCGACGGCGGCCTTCCTCACGTCCGGATACCGGGACACCGTGGAGGCGCTGGGGCTCGACGGCGATGCACCCTTCCGCGCGCTGCCGGACCTTGGCAGGGACCCGGCTGGTGCGGATGTGGTCCTCAACCTGTTCCTCGACGACTGCCTTGCCGCGGGAACCCGTGCCGCCATTGTGCACGTGGACGCCCACGCTTCCCGCTTGGTGGAACTGGCTACTGCCCGCGGACTCCGGGTCCCCGAAGACCTCTCCATCGTGGCGTACGACGACGAAGTGGCCGCGTTTTCCATGGTGCCGTTGACCGCCGTCGCACCTCCCAAGCAGGCGGTGGGCGCCGCGGCGATGCGCCTCCTCCAGTCGCGGGTGCAGAGCCTCGCCGACGGCGGTGAGTTGCCCGTCCAGCACTTGTCCCTGCTGCCGGGACTGGCCGTGCGGAATTCCACCACCAGGTACATCTAGGTGACCGATAATGATCGATTGCGCACTGGTTCGTTGACCCTTCCTGGGCGTCCACCAACAATGAGGGGATGCATGCGCTCAGTTACGACTACTCGCCCTGGACCTTCTGGAACAACGCCTCAGCGGAGGAACACCAAGCACAAATCGAGCACCAGAAGGCCTTGGCCCAACGCGACGGCGTGACCATCGGGGAGCGTGCATTCCTGTCCCCGCTTGCCAATGTAGACGCGGAGACGTTCGTCATCGGCCCGGATTCGTATGTTGCCGCCCACGCCTACGTCACGGGCGAGGTGTCCATGGGGGAGAACTGCACCATCAACGCCTTCACGGTGGTGCGGGGTGCCGTGACCATGGGCGATGCCGTGCGGATCGGCGCGCATACCTCCATCCTTGGCTTCAACCACTCCATGGACCCGGCCCAATCAGTCTTCAGGCAGCCGCTCAGCAGCAGGGGCATCGTGATCGGGGACGACGTCTGGATCGGTTCCAACGTGGTGGTGCTGGACGGCGTCACCGTGGGATCGCACGCAGTCCTCGCAGCAGGGGCCGTGGTGACCAAGGACGTGCCGGAGTGGTCCGTGGTGGGCGGGAATCCGGCCCGGCAGCTGCGGGACCGGCGGGATGGTGTGGCAGGTTCCTCTGCGAGCACGCGTCCGGAGGCTGGTTTGGTCCCTGCCGTTGCGGGTCCGGACGATGGTTTGGTACCGGTCATCGCGGGTCGGGACGCTGGTTTGGTCTCTGTCGTTGCGGGTCTGGCCACGGTCAGCGCCAACGACGGCGGCCTCCGGTCCAGGCTCGCGGCGTTCGCTGACGCGGCACGCGCCCAGGCGACGGACGTGCTGTCCCGGTGCTGGGTAGGCGAGGACGACGGGTATTTCGTTGACCGGCCGGGTGCTCCACGCACGGTACGCGCCCAGTGCGATGCCGTGGAGATCGCGGACTTGCTGCTCGGCTCAGCGCCCCCACAACTGCCGGCTTCCGAACAGGCCCGTCGACTGGCCGGGCTGCAGGATCCGGTGACAGGGCTGGTTCCCGAATTCGGGACACAACCGGACGCCTCCCTTGAGTTCGGAAAGGGCCCGGCCACTTATCACGTGCTGTCCGTCGGCTACGCCTTGGATCTTCTGGGCAGTGGTTTCCCGCACCCCATCCGCGCCGTCGCGAACACGGGCGCCGCTGAGTTGGTGTCGGCACTGGACGCCCTGCCGTGGCGCAAGGAAGCGTGGGAGTCCGGAGCGTGGGTGGATGCGTGGGGAACAGCGGCGTACTGGAACCTGGCCCGGCAGCACCACCTGGCTGCCGCGGCCGCCGGATCCAGCCGACTGGACTCGCTCAACAGGGTCAACCCCCACAGCGCCGGGTCCGTGGAGGCCTTGTTCGGCTGGCTGCTGGCCCGGGTGAATCCAGCCAGTGGAACCTGGGGAACGCCGGCACATGACACCCGCCTCAAAGTGGTGAACGGCTATTACCGCCTCACCCGCGGTACGTTCGCGCAGTTCGGCCTCCCTGTTCCGCACGTGGAGAACCTCGTGGACACGGTCCTGGAACACGCAGCCGATCCACGGTACTTCGCCGCAGGCAGCCAGAATGCCTGCAACGTGCTGGACGTGGTCCATCCGCTGTGGCTGGCCTCCAAGCAAACCACGTACCGTGCCGGCGACGGGAAAGCGTGGGCCACGCGCCAACTGGAGCAGGCGATCACCTGGTGGCACCCCGGCGAGGGCATGGCCTTCAGCGCTTCTCCGGACAGCGGCGTGCAGCACTTGCCAACATTGCAGGGCACCGAGATGTGGCTGGCCATCATCTGGTACCTCGCAGACATCGCCGGCCATGCCGAGGCGCTGGGCTACCGGCCACGTGGCGTGCACAGGCCGGAGCCGGCGTTTTCACTGCCGCGGCTGTGACAGCCCATCCACCTGGGACGCAACGAGCTGGGAAGCAACCGGCCCGGCCAGGAGGCCAATGCCGGGAGTTGCCCTGAGGGCATTGCTTGCCCTGTCTGCGACCACCTGTGCTTCGGTACCGGAATCCAGGATGGTGTTGCGTGTGGACGCGGGATCCACCATGACGGTGGTGACGTCCAGGCCGTTGGTGCCCCGGGCTGCCAACAAGGCGTCCACCTGGGCTTCGAAGCAGGATTCACTCGAGGTGGCATGGACATCCTTCGCCACCACGTGGTTGGTGGAGACGAAGTTGCCGCTTCCCTCCTTAAACCGGATGGCCACGGGCGTTGCGCCCTGCGGCTTGATGCTGTCCGACCCGATGACCAGCGAGAAATGGTTTGCAACAAGTGTGTTGTCGCTGCCGTCCACGCTGAGCAGTCCATATTCGTCGTCAAGGCCGTTGTCGATCCCGAAAAAGGGCGCCCACGGCTCGTGGTCGCGGAGGAAATGGTTGGTGGCAACAAGGTTTTCGGAACTGTTCGATCCCAGGACCACCATTCCCGGGTAGAACGAGTGCAGCCGGTTGTTGGAGATGTTGGAGCGGGTGACACCTTCCAGATGGATGCTGCTGGCACCGCGTGGAAAGACGTTGTTGGCTGTAACCAGGAGTCCGCCGTGGTTCTCGGCAAAGATCGAATGGCCCTTGAAACCTGCCCCGATCAGATTATCGGAGATCTTCGAGGCCTGTCCCCAGCCACGCAGTTCGATGCAGCTGCCGCATTCTGCGATGAAGTTGTCGTGGATGGACAGGGCATCTGCGTTGTGGATGGTCAGGGCGTTCTCAAGGTAGATGAAACCCATTCCGTTGAAACGGAAGGAGTCATTGGCACTGGCCACGAAAACGCCGGTCTTGCCGTTGGAGTACGTGTTTTCGGCTGGCAGTTGGGAGCCATCCGCGGTGAAGTGCAGGCCATCGATGCAGAAGTTGGTGAACTCCACGGAGCTGATGCGCGGGCTGCCCTCCCTTTTGATGAGGAAGGCCGCTCCCTCGGCTTGCCCGGCGTCGGCGCCGACGGAAAGGTCAACCAGGATCCGGCTCCCGCCGGGCCAGAGCTCGTGCAGGCCCGGCCACTCTTCCTGCGGCACGTTGTACCGGATGCTGGACGACGTGAAGCCATGCCCCGAGCCCTGGATTTTCAAGAAGCTGATGTCGATCAGCACCTGGGTCCGCAGGCGGTAGTCCCCCGGCGGCAAGTAGATAACGCCACCCGGCTTGCCGCCGTCGTTCACGTCGCTGTCCGTTTGCCGTTCTTTGATGTCGGCGATGATGCTGTTGATGACTTCGCCAATGTCCTCGGCCGGGTTGCCGACGGGCCAGGTTGTGACGTCGTAGTAGTTGTTGCTGGTCATGGCTTGTTCCCTCTGTGTGGTGGTCTGGGAGTTGGTGGAGCTACTGGGCAGAGGGTTGGATTTCCGGGAGTCCTGCCTGCAACTCTGCCAGCGTGGGCGGGTTGGCACCCTGCCTGCGTACGGTGATTGCCGCCGCCTTGGTTGCCGTATGGCCCAAGGATTCCAGGGCTTTGGGCGTCAAACCTGCACCGCCGTGCTGGAGGAGTCCGTAGATCAGCGCGGACATGTAGGAGTCTCCCGCACCGATGGTGTCTGCCACTGCCGACCTCACTGACGGAATAACGACTGTTGCGCCTCGCGTCGACAACACGGAGCCCTCCGATCCCCTGGTAACCACCACAAGGCCTGCACCGCATTCAAGGATCCTCCGGAGCACGTCTTCGAGTGAGAGGCCTGGATAGAGCCATAGTGCGTCTTCATCGCTGAGTTTGACGACGTCCGTGAAGGGGATGAGATCTTCAAAGCTGATTCTGGCCTCCGCCTGGCTGCCCAGCAAGGCGGGGCGGATGTTTGGGTCGAAGGTGATGACGCAGCGCTTGTGCGCGTGCAGGAGCAGCTCCTTGACCTTTGTGGCGCCCGGCTCAAGGAAAGCCGCGATCGAGCCGGTATGCAGGATTTTGGGAAGGCCGGTTGGAGCCGCCCGGGGCAGGTCCCAGGCGATGTCGAAGTCATAGAGTGCCGAACCGTCGGGCGCCAGGGTGGCGGTCGCCGTCGCGGTCTTGCCGGGCCGCTTGGAACCGGGGAGGAGCATCACGCCGGCGCCGTGGAGGTGTTGCTCGATCGCGGCAGCGTAGTGGTCCTCGCCCAGGGAGGTGAGTAGGCCGGTCGGTACCCCCAAACGCGCCAACCCGTAGGCGACGTTGGCGGGCGAGCCGCCCGGGTGTTCCACGGAGCCCTGCGGCGAGACGACGATGTCCATGAGCGCCTCGCCAACAACAACCACGTCCGGTGTCTGCTGGATGGTGTGCATTGCGGTTTCTCCTTTAGGCGAGTGCCGAGACGGTGAGCTTCAGGACAGTTGCCGTGCCGCCCTCTACGACCAGCCGGTTGCTGGTTTGTCCGGGGTGGGGGAAGACAAGGTCCGTCAGGACGGCGGTTCCATCCTGGGCGAAGACTTCCACGGAAGCGTGGTCCACCACCACGAGGAGCTTCAGCACGCCATCCACGGGAGCCACTTGAACTGATTCCACGGAGGCGAATTTCGCGTGGAATCCGGTGTCGCCTGATTGCGTGCGGTCAAGCGTGAGCCGGGCAGTGGCCGTGTCGTAGCGCAGGACCGTGCCGAGGGCGAGGGAATGGTCGCTGCTTTCCAGGAGCGTGAATCCCAGGCGTTCGGCGGTACCAAGGAGGATCTCGGCCTCGATGACCTGGGCGCGGCCTGATGCGGCGTCCGGCAGCTTGACTGATGAATCCGCCAGTTCCAAGGAACCCTCGGTCCAAGGGAGCCCGCGGTCCTGGAATGCGGGCAACACGGGCTGTTGGACCAGGCGCGGGACGCCGCTGTCATTCGAGAGGCGCAGTTCGCGGGCCAGGGTCATGGAGGAACGCCACGGGGAGGTTGGCAGGTGGTTGGCGTAGTCCCAGTTGTTCATCCACCCGATAATGATCCGGCGGCCGTCCGGGGCGTTGCTGAAGGAGACGGACGCGTAGCAGTCACGTCCCCAGTCCAGCCACAGGCTTTGCTGCAGGGCAGCCGCCTGGGCGGAAGGGTCACGGAGGGACGCCAGTCCGGAAGGCGCCACCAGCGAATCGGCGTCCGCAACGAAGCTCACGCCGTCGAAAGCTCCCACGAAGTACTGCCCACCGGAGCCTCCCGCCACCGCACCGGGATTGACGTTGACGATCAACACCCATTTGACGTTGTCCGGATCACCGTCCACTTCCAAGGGAAAGAGGTCGGGGCATTCCCACTCACCTTCGTCGGCGTTGGCCGGTCCGAAGTCACTGAGGAAGTCCCAGGACTTGAGGTCCTCCGAGCGGTAGAACACCACTTTCTGCTGCTGGGCCTCGACGGCGGCCATCACCCAATACGTGCAGGCGTCGCCTTCGTAGAGGAAGACTTTGGGGTCGCGGAAGTGCGCCGAGTGACGGGTCAGGACGGGATTGCCGCTGTACTTTCGCCAGGTCATTCCGCCGTCCGTGCTGTACGCGAGGGACTGTGCCTGGGTGCCGCTGTGCGCCGAGGTGTCCTTGAAGGCGCTCGTGTAGACCGCCACCAGGGCCGGTGCTGCAGCCGAGCCGAAACCCGAGGTGTTGCCGTGGTCCACTACCACGCTGCCGGAGAAGATGTCCTCCGTTGAGTCACAGGCAATGGCCACAGGGTGTTCGGTCCAGTGCAGCAGATCGGGTGAGGTGGCATGGCCCCAGGACATGTTGCCCCAGACATTTCCGTAGGGATTGTTCTGGAAAAAGAGGTGGTAGAGACCGTTGTGAAAAACCAGGCCGTTGGGGTCGTTCAGCCAGGTATCCGCCGCCGTGAAATGGATGGCGGGCCGGAACCAGGGAGTGGCCGCCGGGGCTGTTTCCGGGCGTACGGCATCAAGGCTACTGGACATGGTGTGCGTTCCTTTTGGGACGGTGAAGGGTTCGGGTGGGGCTTACCGTGGGGCCGCGATGGATTCGCGCCGGACCAGGGGGCAGCCCAGGACTGTGGGGTGGAGGGCCATCGGGGCAAGGTCTGTCTTTCCCTCGATGGCGTCAATCAGGTGCTCTGTGGCCCAGGCACCCATTTCGTAGTGCGGGAGGGCCACAGTGGTGAGGCCCGGGTACAGGTTGGCCGCGATAAGTTCCTGGTCATCGAAGCCCACTACGGAGAGGTCCGCCGGAATGTTCAGGCCCAACTCTGCCGCAGCGCGGTAGGCGCCCATCGCCATCCGGTCGTTGTAGCAGAACAAGCCCGTGGGCCGGTCCTCCCGGGACAGGATCCGCTTGGCGGCCTCATAGCCGCCCTGCACTTCGGAAACCTCCGACTCGACAGGCGCCGCGCTGCCGTCGAGCCCCGCCTCCGAAAGCGTGGCCCTGAAAGCGTGGAGGCGCTCGCGGGTAGCGGGAACATCATCGGTGTTGTTGATGAAGCCCACATGGGTATGGCCCGCGGCAAGCAACGCTCCGACGGCAGCCCGTGCGCCGCCGTCCTCGTCCGGGATCACTGCCGTGATGTTTCCTCCGGTGGCCACAGAGTCCACCAGGACCGAGGGAACGCTGCCGAGGTTGGACGGCAGTTCCACGTTCCGGTGGTACATGGTGGCGTACAGGATGCCGTCCACGCGGCGCTCCAGGAGGGCCTGGACATCAGCTTGCCGTGACTCGAGGCTGGCCGACCCCGGAGTGTTGATGATCATGAGGTTGTACCCGCGGGCCTTCGCGGCTTCGTCCGCGCCGAGGATGATCCGCCCCGCGTGCGGTGTGGTGGCGATTTCCTCGCTGACCAACCCCAGCATGCCTGTTCGTTGCGTCCGCAGTGCCTGGGCCAGCCGGTTGGGGCCATAGCCGAGCTCCTCGGCAACGGACCGCACCTTGTCCCTGGTTTCAGGGCTGACCCGGGCGTAGGAGACCTCGTTGAGCACATGGGAGACGGTAGTAACGGACACACCGGCGGCGACGGCCACATCCTTGATACCGATGTTCTTGTTGCTCATCTGTCTTCCACGTCCTTATGGTTTGCGATGCCCGGGAGGGGCTATCAGTAGGCTACTCGGTGATGCCGGAGCTGATGTTGCCGGCTAACCCTTGACCGCGCCGAGCGTCATGCCCGCCACGATCTTGCGTTGCAGGAGAAGGGTCAGCAGGATCACCGGGATGGAATAGACCGCCGCGAGGGCTGTCATTGAACCCCAGTCCAAGCCGAACTGCGTCTGGAAGTTCGCGATCACCACGGGCGTAGTTTGGGAACGGATGGCCGTCATGAGCAGTGCGAACAGGAACTCGTTCCAGGACGCCAGGAAGGCGAAGATGGCCGTCACTGCGATGCCGCCGGACACCACCGGGATCACCACCCGCCAGAGCGCGCCGAGCCTGCTGCAGCCATCAACGGTTGCCGCTTCTTCCAAGTCCCGCGGAACGGCCTCGAAGAAGCTGGACATGAGCCAGATGGACAGCGGCAGCGAGATGGTGGTGTGGGCAATGGACAGTGCAATGGGCGTGTCCGCAAGGCCAATCGAAGCCATCATGGACGCCAACGGAATGCCGATGGCCACCGGCGGCACCATGCGCGTCACCAGTGCGGCCATGATGAACACCCTGCCGCTCGGGGTCTTGTAGCGGGTGATGCCGTACGCCGCGGGGACAGCCAGGACCAAGGAGAGCAACGTGCTGATCACCGCAGTCTGGATGGAGTTGATGAACGACGCCACCACTCCGCCCCTGCCCAGCGCGTTGATGTAGTTTTCCAGCGTCCATTCCTTCGGAAGGATGGTGGGCGGGACCGCGATGGTATCGATCGGCGTCTTGAAGGACGTGAACAGCAAGTACAGGAACGGGAAACCGTACAGTACCATCGCGGCTGCCAACAGGATCCAGAGGATGGTCCGGGTGCTCCGGCGTCCGGCTTCGAGCCCTTCGCGGTTGGCTCCGCGGCGCCTGCGGGGCGGCCGGGCATCGGAAGCGTTCGACGCCGGCACTCGCGGCCCGCTGTGTTCGGCAGGTACGTTGGGGTGCTTTGCCGCCGCGAGCCGGACGGCGGTGCCTGTTCCGCGCTCCGGTGAGGCGGAAGCCGTACCCGTCCTGCCGCCGTCGTACGTGGATTCTGCGGTGCTCATCAGCTGTCCTTTCCTGGCCGCCAAATGGTGGCCACCGCGAAGAAGGCGACGGCGAGCATCGCGATGAGGTAGATGGTGCCCATGGCGCTTGCGAGGCCCGGATCGCCGAAGCGGATCATGGTGCGGTAGATCAGCAGGCTCATGGTTTCGGAGGCAGACTGGGGGCCGCCGTTGGTCTGGATAAGGATGGTGTCGAAGGCCCGGGCTGCGTCGATCCCGCGGACCACCAGCGCTACGGCGATTACTGGCCGCAGCAGCGGGATGATGATGCGGAACAGAAGGTCCGGTGCCCGGGCGCCATCCAGGCGGGCTGCCTCGATGAGGTCGCCGGGGATGTTCTGGAGGCCCGCAAAGAGGACGAGGCACATGAAGGAAGTGGTGAGCCAGATGTCCGGGATGGCGACGGAGAACAACACGATGTTGGGGTCGGACAACCAGCCGATCTGGTTCGGATTCTCCAGGAGTCCTGCTTGGTGGAGGAGGGTTCCGATGAGGCCGAAGTTGTCGATCATCAGGAACTTCCAGAGCAGGCCGGCCACAATCGGGGCGATCATCAACGGGTACAGGAAGACGGTCCGCCAGATCTGGGACTTCTTGCCCAGCGTGGTGAAGAGGAGGGCCATGCCCAGGCCGAGGGCGAACTCCAAGGTCACCACCACCACGGTGTAGGCGATGGTCCGCCAGCCTGCGCTGGTGAAGGCCTCGGAAGTGAAGGCGGTGACGTAGTTCTGGAGACCCACGAAGTCGCGGGGTCCGCCGGCGATGGGAGAGATCTTGAAGAAGCTGTCTGCCACCAGGCGGAACAGCGGGTAGGCGACGAAGACTGCCAGGAACAGAGCCGCTGGCGTCATCAGGAAGAGGGCGAAGCGGCGATCGGAGATACGCACGGTTTTCTTTTCTGCTGGGTTTGTTCTGCTGGTTGGGGCCGCGGCCGGCACCGTCCTTTGCCTGCGGACGGTGCCGGCCGCGGAGTCGCTACTTCAGGAGGTCCTGGATCTGCTTCTTGGCGTCGGCAAGGAGGGCCGAGGTGTCGCCACCGGCCACCGCCTTCTGGAGCAGCGGGATCAGGACGGTGTCAACAATCTGCTGCCACTTGGCCGTTGCCGGTCGGGTTGCCGTGGCTGGAGCGTTGAGGGTTTCGATAAGCGGCTTGAAGCTCTCGTAGCCCGGCTTGTCCTGGTACTTTTCGAACGCACTGATGCGGGACGCCAGGCCGAGCTTGGAGTCGATGCCCATGCTGTTGTAGTCGTAGGCGCACTTGACGAACTTCTTGGCTGCCTCGGTGTTCTTGGTGGCCTTGGGAACGGACAGGTACCACGGTCCGGGGACGCCCGCGACGCCGGCGCTGCCGCCAATCATTACTGCCGCTCCCACCTTTCCTGCCACCGGGGAATCGGCGGGGATCTGGCGGTAGGCGTGGGCCCAGAAACGGGTCATGGCGGTCTTGCCCTGGTTGAACAGGTTCTGTGCTGCCGCCCAGTCCACCTGCGCCGCGCCGCTTGGGGCGTCCTTGGCGAGGCTCACGTAGAAGTCGAGCGCCTGCTTGTGCGCGGCGTTGTCGATCACCACGTTGTTGTCCTTGTCCAGGACCATGGGGGAGCCGGCCTGGAGCACATGGGCCAGCCATTCGGTTTCCACGGCGCCCTTGACGTCCGTGCCGAACATGCCGTCCTTGGTGAAGAATTCGGAAATGTCCTGGTACTGCTTCCAGGTCTTGGGGGCAGCCAGTTCATAGCCGTATTTGGCCTGGAAGTCAGCCTTGTTCTTGGCGTCCTCGAACAGGTCCTTGCGGTACAGGATGATCTCGGCGTTGGTCCAGGCCGGCATGCCGATGAAGTGGCCGTCCACGTTGGCTTCCTTCACCAGGGCCGGGAAGATGTCCTTCTTTGCCTCGTCGGTGAAGAGCTCGTCGATGGGCTGGACGGCGTCCTTGAAGCTGGGGAGCCACACTGAGTCGAGGGCTGCTACGTCGAAGGAGACGTTGCCGGAGGAGAACTCGCTGGACAGGCGGTTGAACATGCCGTCGTAGGGGAGTTCCACGAAATTGACGTCGACTCCGGCGTCCTTCTTGCACTGTTCGGCTACGCCCGTGAGCTCGGCATGGCCGCCGGCTTCCACCAGGACGTTGACGGTGCTCGAGCCGCCCGATCCGCCGGACGATGGTGCGGGTCCGCCGGCGCCACAACCGGTGGCTACGAGTGCGACGGCGGTGCACAGCCCGCCGAGGGAGACGAGCTTGGAGATGGTCTTTCGAGTGGACATCGCTGTCGACTCACTTTCTCTTGAACGGAAATTGCAGAGAGATGTGGGGATTGCTTTTGGCTTTGAAAAATCGTTTTGCCAAAACGACTTGGCAACGACATTAGGGCCGGGCAGGCGGGTGTGTCAACGGTGGTCGCGAAAATTTTTCGACCCCTTGACGCCGGAGATTTTGCGGCCATAAAGTGATCCCCGCCGCACGGCAAATCGTTTTGGCATATTTTGGCTGATGTGGCACGTGTTGGCATAGCTCTTCCTGTTCAGGCCCGCACCCGTTTGCGCCGTTCGCACCCGTACCCCGGGGTGCGTGGGGCGGGTATGGGTGCGCTGCGTTTCACGAAGGGGTGCGCTGGGCGGGAAAGGTGCGCTGCGTTTCACGAAGGGGTGCGCCGGGCGGGAAGGGGCGCGCCTGGGGTTGCTTCCTTTGGTCGCACCCGTTTGCGCCGATCGCACCCGTACCCCGGGGTGCGTGGGGCGGGTATGGGTGCGCTGCGTTTCACGAAGGGGTGCGCTGGGCGGGAAGGGGCGCGCCTGGGGTTGCTTCCTTTGGTCGCACCCGTTCGCGCTGTTCGCACCCGTACCCCGGGGTGCGTGGGGCGGGTATGGGTGCGCTGCGTTTCACGAAGGGGTGCGCTGGGCGGGACCGGGTGCGCCGCGTTTCACGAAGGGGTGCGCCGGGCGGGAAAGGGTGCGCTTACCCGGGAGGGCCGCCCGCGCTCGAGCACTCAAGAGTGTCCTTCCACCCACCAACCCAGCGCCCGCCCACGCCAACCACAATCCAAGATCGTCAACGAATCGAAGGAGAGCCATGAATCAACCGTCATCCCTCAGCCGAAGGAGTATCCTCCGGCTGTTTCCCGCAGCGGCAGTAGCGGGCGCCGCCGTCGTGCTTTCCGCCAGGGAGGCACTGGCGAAGGACAGCGCTCCGGCGCGAAACCAGGATCACTCCGCCGAGGCCATGCAGGCACCCCGAGGGCATCGAAGCATCATCGGAGTGCTCTAGAAGCAAGCAGTCAGCAACACCATCAACGCAAGTACCAGGCCACTCAAAGCACTACCCCCAACGATGTGAGGAGAACACGCAGTGACCACTGTTTACGACGTCACCACCTGGTCCGTCCCCGGCAACCCGTCCGCCACGCCCTACAACGATATTGGGCTGATCATCAACAGCATCATCGCCGACGTGAAATCCCAGCAAACCAACCAGGCATCCAAACCCGGGGCGGTCATCTACATCCCGCCGGGCGACTATTCGTTGAAGACCCGCGTCAACGTTGACATCAGCTTCCTCACGATCAGGGGCTCCGGGCACGGCTTCACGTCCAGCAGCATCCGCTACAACGCGGGCAACACCTCAAGCTGGCACGAGATCAATCCAGGCGGCAGCCGCATCCGCGTGGAGAACACCGACGGCAACTCCGATGCCTTCAGGGTTTACCGCACGGGCGATCCACGGCTCAGCTCCATCGTGTTCCAAAACTTTTGCCTGGACGGGGTGTCCTTCAACTCCAACCAGAACTCCTATGTGAACGGTAAGACGGGCATCCGCTTCGATTCGGCAAACGACTCCTGCCGGATTGAAGGCATGGGCATGGTTTACCTGGAGCACGGCCTGGTGGTCCGGGACACTGACGCGCTCAGCGTGAGCGGGAACTTCCTGGCAGAGTGCGGAAGCTGCGTCGAACTCACGGGATCCGGGCAGGCCTCCAAGGTGACGGACAACTTGATCGGCGCGGGGTACGTGGGCTTCTCCATCTTCGCCGAGGGGCACATGGGCCTGCTGGTCAGCGCCAACAACGTGTTCCCCCGGGGTAAGAGCAGCGTCCATTTCAAGAACTGCACGCGGTCGTCCATCACGGCCAACCGGTTCCACGCGTTCTATCCGGGCATGGTGAACTTCGAAGGCAGCTGCACGGAGAACCTCGTGGGGGCCAACCATTTCCTCCGGCAGATGGAACCCTTCGATCCCCTCAAGCCGTACAACAACGGACTCGATGACCTCTTCGGACTGGTACACCTTGCCGGCAGCGGAAACACAGTGACCGGGAACCATTTCAGCTACGACGTCCCGTCCGGCTCCGTGAGTCCGTCCGGCCAGAAACCCACCATCGTCCTGGTGGCTTCGGGCGCCAACAACTACATCGCCGCGAACAACACGGTGTCATCCGTGGCGGCGAACACGGTAGTGCTGGATGGCTCCACCACTGGAACCAAAGTGCTGGACAGCGGCGGGACAGGCGAATTCGTGCAATACTCCAGTTCCTATTCGTTCCGGGCCACACCCTGACCCGACGCGAAGGAAGCAGGACTGTCAATGAGGACAAGACGCACCAAACCAAGCGTGCACGCCATGGTGGCGGCCGCCGTCGTTGTATCACTTGCCGCGGTCCTGGCCGCGGCCACCGTACCCACACCTGCGCACGCCAGCGATCCTGATCCGGCGACGCAGCAGTACCGGCCCTACCTGCATTACACGCCGGTGAAGAACTGGATGAACGATCCCAACGGGCTGGTCTACTACAACGGCACCTACCACATGTACTACCAGTACAACCCCTCCGGAACCACGTGGGGGAACATGAGCTGGGGCCACGCGAGTTCCACGGATCTCCTGCACTGGACAGAGCAGCCACTGGCCATTGCCCAGACGTTCAACGGCAACGGCCAGGCCACCGAGGACATCTTCTCCGGATCCATCGTGGCGGACATCCAAAACACCAGCGGATTCGGGACACTGCAGAATCCGCCCTTGGTGGCCATCTACACCAGCAACTTCACTGGCAGCCACCCCACGCTCGCCGGCAAGCAAGCCCAGTCCCTGGCGTACAGCACGGACAGCGGCCAAACGTGGACCAAGTACGGGGGCAATCCTGTCCTCAACAGGAACACCAGTGACTTCCGTGATCCGAAGGTGTTCTGGTACCAAGCCGGTTCGTACTGGGTGATGGCGGCTGTCGAGGCCAATGAACACAGGGTCCTGTTCTACAAGAGCACCGACCTCAAGAACTGGACCTATCTGAACGACTTCAAGCCGGCCAACGCCACGGGCGGTCAGTGGGAGTGCCCCGATCTCTTCCCGTTGGCCGTGGACGGGAACCCTGACAACACCAAGTGGGTCCTGGTGGTCAACATCAACCCCGGTGCAGTGGCCGGTGGCAGCGGGGGCCAGTACTTCGTGGGCAGTTTCGATGGCACCACCTTCACTTCGGAAACCACCGATCCGGTTGATGTTCCACCGCCAGGCAACCTCCTCGCAGGGTTCAACGGCGGCAACTACAACGGATGGACTGTGTACAACGACCCGGCCAACCCATCAGGTCCCTGGGGGAACTCGCCAGCCACGGGAACGCTGCCTGGACAACAAACAGTGTCAGGGTCCATCGGTGCCGGCCTCGTCAACGGTTTCAACGGAGGAGACAACCCCACCGGCACCATGGAGTCTGCACCTTTCACGGTCACCAAGGACTACATCAATTTCCTGGCCGGCGGCGGCAACCACCCGAGGCAAGCCGGAGAACAACCAGGAAATACGCCACCTCCGGGCTACCTGCTGTTCGAAGGCTTCGACTACCCCGGAACCCTGAGCTCAGCCGGCTGGCAGTTGACCGGAGACTTCGAGGCGGCCAGGAACCCCTCCACGGTGGGCGGTGAGTACGCCATCGGGAAACGCATCAACACTTTCGAGGGCGGCCCCAATGCGGACAACAACACGGGAACCATCACCTCCCCGGAGTTCTACCTCACCAACACCAACATCGGGTTCCTGCTGGGTGGCGGTAATCGCACTGACGGCTCGCTCCAAGTGGAACTGCTGGTGGGCGGCGTTCCGGTCCGGACCACCACGGGCAGCAACTCGGGTGACCTGAACTGGAAGAACTGGGATGTCTCGCAGTACTACGGCCAGATCGCCCGGATCCGGATCGTGGACAACGCCACCGGTCCGTGGGGCCACCTGACCTTGGACAACATGGTCCTGGGTTCGGAACCTGCCAAGCCGCGGAGCAGTGAAACCACGGTGAACCTTATGGTCAACGGCCAAGCGGTTCGTACTTCCACGGGGTCTGACTCGGAACACCTGGACTGGAAAACGTGGGATGTCAGCGGGTTCAAGGGCAGCCAGGCCACCATCCGGATCGTGGACAACAACCGCGGTGGTTGGGGGCACATCCTGGCCGATGAGTTTGTCGCCTCGGACATCACCCGGCTTGAGCAGCACGATTGGCTGGACTGGGGCAAGGACTATTACGCCGCCGTTTCCTTCAGTAATGCGCCGAACGGGAAACGGATCATGCTGGGCTGAATGAACAACTGGGACTACGGGCAGTCAACCCCAAGCAGCACATGGCGGGGAACCATGGCCCTTCCCCGTGAAGTGACCCTCACGCAAACCAGCCAAGGTCCAAGGCTCAGCCAGAAAGCGGTACAGCAGGTGGACACCTTGAAGAACACGGCAGCGGCCTACACAGCGTCCGCAACGGACCTGGCTCCTGGGACCAACAACCTCCCCATCACAGGGGATGTTGTCCAGCTCGATGCGGAGTTCTCGCCCGGAACAGCCTCGGCCTTTGGCTTGAAGGTGCTTGGCAACGGGACCGAAGCAACCAGGATCGGATATACAACAGCCTCCGGCCGCCTCTCCATCGACCGGACCAACTCCGGGAATGAAGGCTTCCACCCCGCCTTCGCCTCGGTTGACGATGTGCCCGTCCAGCTCATCAACGGAAAGCTCACGCTTCGGCTGTACGTGGACCGGGCCTCAGTGGAAGTTTTCGCCCAGGACGGCTTGGCAACCCTGACAGACCAGGTTTTCCCGGCGGCGGGCGCCAATGGACTGGCCCTCTTTTCGGAAGGAGGCGCCGCACGGCTGGAAAGCCTGACGGTCACGCCACTCAATAAAGCGATGTGGTGACGTTCGGTTAACGCACGACGGCGGCTGGTTCCGTAGGGCGCGAAAGCCCACCAGCCGTCGTCGTGCGTCCCCCCAAGCCACTACGCCGTAAAGGCGAGATCTTCCGCCCGAACGGGGAACCGCAGCGGCTCCCCGCGGGAAACCCGCAGGGCTTCCTCCACCGCGCTCGCGGCCATGCGCTCCAGTTCGCTGCCCAGCGAGCCGGCCACGTGTGGTGTCAGCAGCACGTTCGGGTGGGTGTAGAACGCCGAACCCGAGGGCAGCACCCACGGGGTCGTCACATCGAGGACCGCGAAGAGGTCGCCGCGCTCCACCCGGGCCAGCAGCGCTTCCTGGTCCACCAGTTCGCCCCGGGAGGTGTTGATAAACGTAGCCTGTGGACGAAGCAGGTTGATCAGCCGCGCGTCGATGAGGTTCCTGGTGGAGGGCAGTGACGGCGCGTGGAGGCTCACGATGTCGCTGCTCGCCACCAGTTCGTCAAGGCCCACAAGTTCGACGCCGAGGGCGCTCGCCTCCGCGGCGCTGAGGTAGGGATCCGAAACCACGACGTCGAGCTGGTAGGCGGAGAGGAGCCGGATGACGTGCCGGCCGATCCTGGACGCACCGATGATGCCCACGCGCTTGCGGTAATTGCCCATGTCCGGGAAAAGCTGTTCGGGCAGGACTTCGGTGCGGGTGCTGTGGAGGGCCCGGGCGATCTGGAGGACGCGTTTGTTGGCCAGGACGATCATCGCCACGGTGTACTCCGCCACCGGAACGGCGTTGGCATCCGCGGCTGAGCTGACCTGGATGCCGCGTTCCCAGCAGGCTTCGCCGATGTGGTGCTTCACGCTGCCGGCGGCGTGCAGGACGTACTTGAGCCGCGGGGCGTGGTCCAGGACATGATCATCGATCATGGGGCAACCCCAGCCGGTGAGGAGGATGTCCGCATCCCGCAGGAGCGCCTGGCCCTCGGGGGAGTGGAAGTCCTGGATGGGGTCGTGGGCCAAGAGGTTGAGGGCCGGCCGCAGGGGTTCCAGGCTGCGGGGAGGGAACACAGCCCGGGCGGTTTGTTCCGGCATGGCCAAGGCAACGTTCAAAGTCACTTGACGCTCCCTGCCGTGAGTCCCGATTTCCAGAAACGCTGCAGCAGGATGAACGCCACCAGCAGCGGAATCACGGAGAGCAGTGAGCCCGTGATCACCATGGGCGTGAACTCCGGCTGGGGCAGGGAGTAGCCCTGCCAGATGGAGATGCCCACGCTGACGGGTAGCAGTTTCTGGTCCTGCAGCATCACGAGCGGGAGCATGAAATTGTTCCATACCCCCACGAACTGGAACAGGGCGATGGTGATGTAGCCCGGCATCATCATGGGAAGGCCCAACGAAAAGAAGCTCCGGACAGGACCCGCGCCGTCAACCCGTGCGGCCTCGAGTGTCTCTGCGGGAACGTACGCTGCCGAGTAGACCCTCGCCAGGTACACGCCGAACGGGTTGCAGAGCACGGGGATGAGGATGGCCCAGATGGTGTTGGTGATCCCGAAGACGGAGGCCAGCATGTACATGGGCAGCACCGTGGCCGTGTTCGGGATCAGTACGCCCACCAGGACGATCCCGAAGAAGGAGTCCTTGCCGCGGAACTGGAACTTGTCGAAGGCGTATCCAGCCATCACGGAGATCAGTCCTCCGAAGACTGCGCCGAATGCCGCGTAGAACATGGAATTCGCCATCCAGCGGAGGAACACGCCGCCGTCCTGGTTGATGACAGCTGCCACATTGTCGAAGAACGCGGGCTGCCCGAAGCTGTACGCGCCGGTGGCGTAGAGGTCCGAGGCGTTCTTGGTGGAGGCGAAGAACAACCACAGCACGGGGAGGACCATGTACGCGCAGCCCAGGAGCAGCAGCGCGTTGACAGTGATCTTGCTGGCGAATCCGCCGGTGCGGGCTGACCGGCTGCGGTTTCCGCGGGGTGCGGGCCTGCTGGTTGCCTTGGGTCGGGTGAGTGTTTGGGCGCTCATGCTTTGTTCATCCTTGAGCTGAAGCGGGTCACGGCCCAGGACAGCACGGCTGCCAGCAGGGCGATCAGGATGGAAGCCGCGGCTGCCTGGTTCAGGTTGTGCCTGTTGAACGCGGCGTCGTAGGCCCACATATTGGGGACCCAAGTGCTGGTAACAGAGGCCGTCGCCTTGCCAATGATGGACGGTTCGGTGAAGAGCTGCAGGGTGCCGATCACGGTGAACAGCATGATCACGCTCAAAGCAGGCAGGATCAGGGGCAGCTTGATGCTGACCGCGGCGCGGATCTCCCCGGCGCCGTCAACCCGTGCGGCTTCCAGGACTTCGCGGGAAACGGCCTGCAACGCAGTGAACAGGATGATTACGTTGTATCCCGTCCACTCCCACACAGCGATATTCACAATGGATGGCAGGATCAGCTGGTTGTCCAGGAAGTTCAGCGAGATGCCCCCGCCTTGCAGGACCGAAACGATCGGGCTGACGCCCGGTGTGTAAAGGTACGCCCAGATCAGCGCAGCAATGACGCCGGGCACGGCATGCGGCAGGAAGACGAGGAGCTGGAAGAGCTTCTTGGCCTTGGCTACGGCCGCGTCCAACAGGAGTGCGAAAGCCAGGGCGCCACCCACCATGCACGGGATGTAGATCAGGCAGTACAACGCAAGCCTGCCGATGCCACCCACGAAGCTCTCGGACTGCAGGACCTGAAGGTAGTTCTCCAAGCCAACGAACGAGGTCTTCGCCTGGCCGAAACCCAGGCCCGACTTCTGCTGGGCGAAGAAGCTGAGGACGATCGAATAGATCACCGGTGCCACCATCGCCAGGGCGAAGACGGCGAAGAAGGGGGTAAGGAACAGGGCTGCGGTGCGGCCGCCGGTTCCGGACATTGAACGGCTTTTACGCCGCGCTTCGGGGGCTGTTTTTGTCAGGGCCATGATGTGCTCCTCGCCGGGCGGGCGGCTCTGCCTTGTGGTGCAGATCCGCCCGCCCACGCGGGCCTACTCCTTGACGGAGAGGCCGTTCTGCTTGAGTCCGGCCACGGTGGCGGTCTGGGCGGTCTCGACGGCGTCCCTCACCTTGCCGCCGGAAGTCAGCTTTCCGTACGCGTCCTTGAGGGCGGTATTGGTGATGTCCCAGTTGGGTCCCCACTGCCAGCCCGGGGTGATGGTGCCGTAGGCCTTGTCGAAGACCTGGTAGATGTCGTTGCCGAAGTAGCTGGCGTCGAAGGCCTTCTGCGCCACCGGCGTCAGGCCGGGGAAGGCGAGGAAGGCCGAGCCGGTGTTCCCGCGGGCCTTGATGGCGTCAGGGTTCGTGGCCAAGTACTCAATGAACTTCGCCGCTGCAGCGGGGTTCTTGCTGCTCTTGGTGATGTTGAAGCTGGATCCCCCATAGAACGCGTCCGCCGGCGTGCCCCAGTTGGGCACTTCGGCCGCGATCCACTGGCCCTTCTGGCCGCTGGCTTCAGTACGCTTCTGGATGCCGGTGGCACTCCAATTGGCGCCCAGGACACCCACGACGGCGCCGCTCGCCAGATCTGCCGACCATTCGTCACTGAAGGACTGCTGGACCTTCACGATCTTTTCGTCGATCAGCTTCTGCCAGTACGTGGCTACCTTCTGGGTGGCGGCGTCGTTGACGCCCACCTTCCAGTTGTCGCCCTCGGTGCCGAACCACTTGGCGCCTGCCTGCCAGGACAGGGCTGCGGTCAGTGCAGCCTCGTTCGGGTTGAAGCTCGCAAGGTGCGCTTCGGGCGCCACGGCCTTGATCTTCTTGCCTGCTTCCTCGAACTCGTCCCAGGTCTTGGGCACGCCCACGCCTGCCTTGTCCAGCATGTCCTTGCGGTACCACATGATCATCGGCGCGGCATCGTAGGGGAGGGCGTACGTCTGGTCTCCGAACTGGACCAAGCCCTTGGTTTCGTCGGAAAGCCTGTCCACAGTGGCAGCTTTGTCGATCAGCCCGTCCAGCGGCTGGAGTTGGCCGTTGCTGACGAACTGCGGCAGTTGGGGGTATTCAATGGTGGCGACGTCGGGGCCGTTGCCGGCGGTGATGGCCGTGGAGAGCTTGGCGTAGCCGCCGCTGGCACCGTTGGGGACCGTCTCGAACGTTACTTTGATGTTGTCCTGGCTGGCGTTGAAGGCCTCGGCCACCTTGTCCATGCCCGCCATTGAGGACCAGAAGGTGATGTTCCCGGTTGGATCCTGCGCTGGCGTGGGCGTAGCTGCCGGGGTGCTGCCACACCCGGCCACCAGGGCAGTGCTGGCCATGAGGCCTACTGCTCCGAGCAGAAGCTGGCGACGCTTCATTCTGTTCTCCTTTGAAGTTCACGATGCGAAGTCGTGAGTGCAGGAGACCTGGAAGGCTCCGGCACGGTGACTACGATCCATAAAATCCACAAAAGTGAACATGCTCAACAAAATGAACAGAATTGAACAAGTCCTGCTTCCGCGAGTTGGCGTACTGCCAAACCTCGGCCTCGAGGCCGCTTGGGTGGCCCTACGGTTGGGTTGAGTCCCGCACCACGAGCGCCGGGGACAGGTTCACCCGCTGGAGCGCCGTGGTGCTCCCGAGCCTCGCTCCGATCCGGTTGAGGCACATCACCAAAGCCTGATGGCCGACGTCGTACTTTGGCGGTGCCACCGCCGTCAGCGGGACGGCACCCAAGGCGGCGATCTCGTCGTCATAGGAGATGATTGCCAAGTCTTCCGGAACGCGGATCCGGCGTTCCTGGCAGGCGCTCGCGAATTGGAGGGCGTCCTCGTCGGTGTGGACGATCGCGGCGGTCACGCGGTTCTCCGCGCACCAGTCCAGGATGCCGTCCACCACCAGCCGATGAGCCTGTGGATCATTCTGCGCGCGGGACATGGAGCGGACCATTGAGTCGGTGTCATCGTGCCCGGCGCGCCGCATGGCCAGGCGGTAGCCGTCGATCAGCTGCGGTGCCGTGGGGCTGTTTTCACGCAGGCACATCGCAATCTTCCGGTGCCCCAGCCCCAGCAGGTGGTTCACTGCGATCTCGGCGCCGTGGACGTGGTCGCTCCGGACAGATTCGAGCCGGCCGTGGTCCAGGGCGTTGTCGATGGACCGCTCCACCACAACCACGGGCACTTTCGCCTCGGCCAGCAACTCAAGGGTCTCCGTGCCCGCCAACGACTGCTCACTCGGGGTCACCAGGATGCCGTCCACGCCGTGTTCGAAGAGCCTGCGGAGCTGGCGCCGTTCTTCGACTCCTGAGTAGTTGGACACTCCCAGCACCAGCCGGACGCCCAACTCCTGGGCCGCCGCTTCGGCGCCGCGGATCACGCCGGGAAAGTAGTACGACGCCGATGGCACGATCATGCCGATCGTCGCCAGGGGACGCCTCCCGCCCGGCCGCCACGACGTGGATGGTTGCTGCGTTGGGTTCGGGGTAGCGGCGCGGCCACCGGCCAGGACAGCTCCGCCGTGGACCCTCTCGATCAAACCCTGTCCGGCGAGGAGGGCCAGGTCCCTCCGCACCGTCATCCCGGAGGTCCCCAGCTTTGCCGCGAATTCGGCGGCATTCACCGAACCGTGCAGGGCCAGTTCTTTCAAGATGAGCTGTTGACGATCCTCGGACAGCATGCGGTTCCCGCCTATCGAAGTTCACTTGTGTTCAGTTTGTTCATTATGGACTACGGGAGAACCCGGCCGAATGTCCGAAGACCCGGGATTCCGTTCGTTCACTTCTGTTCACCTCGCTCCGGAGGCTGTACAGCTGGCCTAGGGTGGGCAGGCAACGCCGCACAACGCAGGAGACCCATGGCTACCGGCTTCACCATGCCCCATCCGGACTACCAGCTGAGCCCCATCACCGGGTGGACCAGGGAGCACTGGCTCGCTTTCGGCGACCAACAGCTCCTCGCGGTGCGCCCGTACTTTTCCGAGGGCAAGGCCTTGATCCCTTTGGCGGGACGGCCGTCGTCGTCGGGCGTTCTGTCCGACGGCATTGAGGGCTTCGCGCGGACGTTCATGCTTGCCGCGTTCCGGGTGGCGGGGGAGCGGGGCGACGATCCCCACGGTCACCTCGCCCTGTACCGTGCCGGTCTCCTGGAGGGAACCCGGCCCGGCAGCGGCGAGGAGTGGTTGCCCATCAGGGACCGTTCACAACCCATCGTGGAGGCGGCATCCATAGTGCTGGGCCTTCAATTGACCAAGCCATGGCTGTGGGACACGTTGTCCACAGCTGAGCAAGCCCAGGTGGCGGCCTGGTTGCAGGGTTCATCGGACAGCACTTGTGTGGACAACAACTGGGTCTTGTTCCAAGTGCTCATCGCCGAATTCCTGGCCGGTGCTGGTCTTGAGCACAACGCAGGGCAGATCGAGCACGGGCTGGAGCGCCTTGAAGACTGGTACGTGGGCGGCGGTTGGTACCGGGACGGCGACAACAACGGCACCGGCGACTTCTTCGACTATTACTGCGGTTGGGCCCTTCATTTGTACCCCGTGCTGTGGTCCGAGTTCGCGGCCGGACGCCATCCAGGGGCGGACGCCAAAGGTGAGTTGTACCGGACCCGCCTGGCCGCGTTCCTCGAGGACCACTTGGCTTTCTTCGGCGCAAACGGTGCCCCTGTCTTCCAAGGCCGGTCCCTGATTTACCGCTATGCCGCCGTCGCGCCCCTGTTCCTCGGCGAGGCCATCTGCGCCACGCCCCTGAACCCCGGGCAGACGCGACGGATTGCCAGCGGTGCAGCGAAATACTTCCTGGACAACGGAGCGTACGACGGCGGCCTGCCGTCCCTTGGGTGGTTCGGCGCTTTTGAGCCGATGACCCAGGAGTACTCCGGTCCGGCGTCACCGTATTGGACGTCGAAGGCGTTCGTCGGCTTGCTCCTGCCCGCCGATCATCCGGTGTGGACTGCTGTGGAGGAACCGTCGCCTGTGGAGAACGAAGACATGCTCAGACGGGTGGAAGGGCCCAACTACCTCCTGCATTCAACTGGCGCTGACGGCGTAGCCCGCGTGCTGAACCACGGGAGCGACAAGTACTATGCGCCCGGCCCGGACGATCCGCAGTACCGGCGCCTGGCCTACTCGAGCCACACGGCCCCGCTCTTCACGGATTGTCCCGTGGACAACCATGTCGCCGTCCTCGACGCGTCCGGGACGCCGAGCCGCCGCGCCCGGATCAACCGCCTCGAGGCCGGATCCGGACAGGCGGCGAGTTGGCACGCTCCTGTTTGGAGCGACGCGGACGATCCCGCGCAGTCCGCCTGGCGGATTGCCACGGGGACGGCGGCCGCCCACGGTTATGAGCTGCGCGTCCACGTGGTGGAAGGTCCCGGATCATCAGGGTTGGGCGTGCGGGAGGGCGGATATGCGTTGGCATCCGAAGTACCGGTGCAATCATCCGGGGAAGTCCTCTCGGCGGGCAATCTGCACACCCGTATGTGGCCGCTTCACGGCTACTCCTCAACTGGAGTCCTGACCATCGAGGGAGTCTCGCCACTGGGCACGTTCGCAGGCTGCCCCTACCTCGAAGGACCGCTCACCGGAGACCGCTCCGGTTTCGCTTCCCTGGTGTACCTCGGTGGTGAGCCGCCCGCCGGGGAGCCTGCCGCCGTCGAACTTCACCTCGACGGCGCGCTGATCGAGGCGAGTGTTGAACTGCCAGGTGGCCAGGAGCTCAAGGTGGCTTTCGAGGCGCCGGCCAAATCTTGAGCAAATCTTGAGATGACCCGGCGTCGTTCTTGAGGACCCCGTCCGATGGTTGAACTGTCAGCCAAGCGGGCTGACGGGAACCCTTGGAAGGACTGCCGACATGCCTGACCAGATCATCCTCCCGTCCTCGAACGCAGGTACGGCCCGCGCAGCGGCCGATTCCCGTCCTGGCGGAGCAGCGGAGGGATTCCACTCCGGTGGTGACGGCCAGAACCGCGCAGTGACGTCGGTCCGCGAGACGTTCAACCCCCTGGGTGTGGGCCTGCGGAGCATTTGGCCCCAATCCGTGTGCGGTTACTAGGTACTTCCGGAACGTGGCCTTGAGGGTGATCCGGTGGCACCATGGTGTGCACGCCATGATTGATCAGGAGGCTTGCCATCAAGGAAGAGATAAAGAAGGCCGCGGACGCGGCCGAGGAAGCTTCGAACTCGCGAGCCTTTGAAATAGCGGCCCGTTCGGGCTTCGCCGTCAGCGGCATCCTGCATGTGCTGATCGGCTTGATCGCGCTGCAACTGGCCTTTGGCAACGGGGGTGAAGCAGATGTCTCCGGTGCCATCGCGCAACTGGCCTCCCAGCCATTCGGGCCGCTCCTGCTGTGGGTCTGTTTCGCGGCCTGTGCCGCGCTGGCCCTCTGGCAACTGACCAACGCGATTTTTGGCCACCGCAGGCAAACGAATCCCAAGCTGACCAAGCGCCTTTCGGAAGCGGGCCAGGGCATCGTCTTCGCAGGCTTGGCGTTGACCATCATGTCCTTCGCCGTGGGGCAGGCCAAGAACAGCCGTGAATCGACCAGCGACGGGACAGCCACGCTCATGCAGGCTCCCTTCGGGGTGGTATTGCTGGTGGCCGTCGGCGCCGGCATCATGATCGCCGGAGTTGTCTTTGCGGTCCGTGGTTTCACGCGGTCGTTCAAGAAAGACCTGGTCCTGTCCTCCCGTCAGGGCTTCCGGACCTTCCAAATAGTGGTTGGCACCGTTGGGTACATCGCAAAAGGCATCGCCCTGCTGCTGGTTGGCCTGCTGGTGGTCATAGCCACAGTGTCCGCCAGGCCCGAGCAATCAACCGGCCTGGACGGCAGCCTCAAGGCACTGAAGGAGCAGCCTTACGGGCCGTACCTGTTGGTGGCAGTGGCTGTTGGCCTGATCGCTTATGGCCTGTTCCTCATGGTGAAGGCCAAGACGATGCGCGCCTGACACGGTTTGCCGAAGGGCTGGAGGGGTACAGCCTCACTGAGAGGCACGTACCGGGCTGATCACGCGCCTGGTCCGTGAGTGCCGGCAGAGGGTGCTGCCACTGGACGACGTGCTCGCGCTGCTCCAGCCCCTAGGCTGACTGCCCCTCGGGCTCCACGGGAATCCAGAGTTGCCCGCTGCCGTGGGTTCCCCCGGGCTCTGCCCTGACGCTGAGCAACTCCGGCCCGGGTGCCCACCGGTAGGGGTTGGCCGGAAACCACTCCGTCGCTGCGTCCGCCCACAGCCGTTGCAATGCCTCGGGGAACTTTCCTTTCGTTTCGAACACCACCCACCATCCCTCCGGGACCTCGAGCACGTCGAAGCCATCCGGAGCGGGGGCGGTGTCGGTGGAGGCGACGGCGTGCCAATAGTCGAGCTCGCTGCCTTCGGCCCGGCCGTCGTCCAGGTTGTCCGTGACCGAGAGTGGCCCGCCGGGTTCGGTGTTGGACAGCCCGATGAGCCGTTTGGTGTCGGACGGATCAATGCTGCGCTGGAACTCGATGATGGCCGGATTGGGACCTTCGTGGACCAGCGGAACGCGGGTTTTTCGTCCGATCAACCGGAAGGCGGACTTGGTGACGATGCGGTGCTTCATGGCGGTATTCCCTTCGACGCGGAGGTGGAACCTCAACTGTGGTTGGGAATGGAGGACGGCTCCGGGCAGCCTGGCCTCTGACGGAGTCAATCCGTGAAAGGCCTTGAAGGCCCGGTTGAAGGCCTCCGCTGAGCTGTAGCCATACCGCACGGCAACGTCCAAGACAGTGGATCCCGCGATGACTTCCGCAGTGGCCGCCGTTAAGCGGCGCCTCCGGATGTACTCGGAGATCGGCAATCCAGCCAGGGAGGCGAACATGCGCCGGAAGTGGTACTCCGACGTCAACGCAGTCCTGGCCAGTGCTTTGGCATCGACCTCGGCGGTCAGGTCCTTCTCAATGAGCTCGATGGCCCTGTTCCACTCCTGCACGGGCACCTCCATTCCTGGCAATCACGCTACGGGGACGGCATGCGTCCCGCCCCGACTATCCTTGCCCGAAAGTATCAGGACACCTTGGACCACCGTACGGGCGTGGTGCGTAGAAGATGCTGGCAAGCAAGAACCCGGAGACAGGAACGGCTGCCTCCGGGTTCTCTTTGCGTGGTTTGGTTCCGCGGCCTACGGGTGTCCCGTGCCTGCGGCCTCATCATCCGGCTCGGACGAGAAAGGCCGGTCCGCGGGGACGTCTTCGGTGTTCTTCTCGTCCAGCTCCGCATCGGCGGAAGGGACAGTCTTCTCGGCGTAGTCTCCTGCGGTGTAGTCGCCGCCGGCATCGTCCTTCAATGCCTCAGGAGAAGCACCTCCGGTTCCGTAATCGCCCTCGGGGTACTGGCCTTCCAGGTCTTCGTTGGTGCCGCCCGTGTTTTCGTCAGCCATGGTGTGCCCTTCGGTTGGTGACCATGCCCCAGATCAGCAGCACGATGATGGAACCGCCGATGGCCAGGAGCCAGGTCCGGATGGCGAAGAATTGCGTGAGTCCCTCGCCGAAGATGAGGCCTCCGATCCAGCCACCCAGCAGGGCGCCCACGACGCCGAGCAGGAGGGTTACCAGCCAGCCGCCGCCTTGGCGTCCCGGCAGGATCAGTTTGGCGATGGCGCCTGCCAGGAGGCCGAGCAAAAGAAATCCAAAGAAACCCATTTTTGCTCCTACTTTCTTGATGGTGAAAATTTCAGGAACCCGATGAAAAGGTGTTGATCACCGGGTTTTTTATATGGGTTCCCGGGCGCTGTGATTTTGACTTCGTCGCGACCCGGTAAATAGGGGGATGAAGTGGTGTCTGCAATGTGCGATTCATTTGTTAAATGCAGCCAAGAGCACTCCTGTCGATCTGTTTCGACGTCGGCACTACACCAGTAACGCTAGCCGCTCGCAGGGGTAACAGCAAGTAACCTGATTATTTCGTGGTCCGCGTTGCCGGAGGCTCCTGGCGATGCTGCATCTGCCCAGTTGGACCCCTATTTCTTGTCGAACAGGTCCTTCGCTGCGTCCTTGACCTTCTCTCCGGCCTGCTTCAGGTTTGCGGAGGCCTGGTCTCCTTGGCCCTCTGCCTGCAGTTCCGGATCGCCAGTGGCCTCGCCGGTTTTCTCCTTGGCTTTTCCGCCCAGTTCTTCGGCGGCATTCTTGATCTTGTCACCCAGTCCCATGGTTTTCACTCCTCGGGTTGCGATGTCCTTGCCGGCGGTTTTCCGCTGGTTGGCATAAAAGTTTAGCCGCTGCGGGCAATTCGGCAAATGCACCATCATTTGGCCCCCGAAACGTGCGTGACAGTGTGTCTTGGTGGGTACTAGGGTCAATAAGGGAAATGGCACCTCGAAAGGAGTGATTCCTGTGAAAGGGAAGATTTTGTTCGCGGCGGGTGTGGCTGTGGGCTACGTGTGGGGGTCCAAGTCCTGGCCGGAGGTGTACCGGCGGATCCGGGGAGGCTCGGAGAAGGTGTGGAAGAACCCGGACGTGCAGGAAAACGTCCACCACGCGGCCGAAACCGTCCAGGAATCAGTTCCGGACATCCTCGACAACCTTTACGCGGCCGGCAAGAAACTTATGGAGAAGGCCGAAACCATGTTCCCGGGGATTCTGGACTCCAAGAACGGCCAGCACTCCACAGGCGAGCCCGCCACGGTTCCTACGGTCAAAGGTGATGTGGTCTCCGATCCCGCGCTCGACGACACCACGGGCAGCGACTGGACGGGCGAGGGCGGGGCAGCTCCCGAAGGACCGGCCACCAACACGCCGCCCAAGGCCTAGGCGGGCCGCTTGTCAGTCCAGTCGGGCAGCGCTTCAGCCTGGCCGGGCCGCCTGTCAGTCCAGTCGGGCAGCGCCTCAGCCTGGCCGGGCCGCCTGTCAGTCCAGTCGGGCAGCGGCTCAGTCCAGCCAGGCGGCCCGTCGGCGAAGCCGGGCGGCTTGCAGCCTGGCAGCGCCTCAGCCCAGCCGGGCCGGGCCGTTGGCGGCGCACCCAAGGGGATGGCCGGCGTCGGGCATTAACGCCCGACGCCGGCTCCTGCATTAAGCGCTCCGCTCAACTGCCCTGAGAATCGCCTGGCCCAATTCAGCGGGCTTGGTGAACTGCGGCCAGTGTCCCGTGGGCAGGTCCACGAGCTCAACGTCGCGGATGCGGGCCAGTTCCTCGGTGAACGGATGCCCGGCGTCCATCATTTCGGTGAGCATGGCGGACGGGAATTCGCACGCGATGATCGTGGCCGGAACCTCGTAGCGGCGAACGTCGTGGAGACGCTGCTGGTCGTAGGCCACTCCCTTGGGCTGCGGAATCGCCCGTGCGCGGAACGCGTCGCGGAGTTCGTCCGTCAGGTCCACCAGGTCTGCGTCCTCGAAACCTTCCCACGGAGGCAGCGGAATGTCATCGCCATCGTTGGGCAGTTCGTCGTTGATGACGGCACCCTGCCCGAGTGGTCCGCTGTCCACATAGATGGCGCGGGCAACCCGTTCCGGGCGGGCATCCGCAACGCCATGGATGATGGCGCCGCCGCCCGAGTGCCCCACCAGAATCACGTCACTGTCCAGCGAATCCACCTTTTCGACCACCGCATCAATGTGCGTCCGCAGGCCGATCCCGGACCGTGAAGCATCAACGGACTCCAAGCCCGGCAAAGTCAGGGGATGAATTGTGTGGCCCGCATCCACGAGGGCGGGTGTTACCTCCTGCCATGACGACGCGTCCAACCAGAAACCAGGTACCAGGATGATGTCCATGCCCCCGACCCTACGGGATGCCACTGACAGAATGAACCCATTTTCTGCCGGATCATTGCCTCGGCTACGGAACACAAGCCCCGTATTAACGCGAACTTGCCGGCGTCCAGGCGAACGATCCAGCAAAACCGACGCCGATAAACAGGGGTTGACGTCATCAGCAAACCGCGCCATAGTTTTCGTATACGATTTCGTACCTGATAGCGAAGGCAATCAGATATTTGGAGGGAGCGGTTCGTGACAGTGGAGTTCCGGACGCAGGAGCTGGGCCAGGATGTGCTGGACCGGACGCGCAAGGTGATCGCGGTCCATATCAATTACCCGAGCCGTGCTGCCCAGCGTGGGCGGACCCCTGCGCAGCCGTCGTACTTCCTGAAGCCGTCGTCGTCGTTGGCGTTGGGTTCGGCGGATGCTCCGGGCACGGTGGAGCGTCCGGCCGGTTGTGAGCTGCTGGGTTACGAGGGTGAGATCGCGCTGGTGATCGGCAAGGCTGCCCGCCGCGTTGGTTTGGAAGACGCGTGGAGCCACGTCGAGTGGGTCACGGCTTCCAACGATCTCGGTGTGTACGACCTCCGTTACGCGGACAAGGGCTCGAACGTCCGGTCCAAGGGTGGCGACGGGTTCACTCCGGTGGGCCCGGCTCTGATCCCGGCCGACGCTGTGGACCCCGCACAGTTGCGGATCCGGACTTGGCACAACGGTGAACTCGTCCAGGACGACACCACCGAGGATCTCCTCTTCCCCTTCGCCCAGCTCGTCGCGGACCTTTCCCAACTGCTGACCCTCGAAGAGGGCGACGTCATCCTCACCGGCACCCCGGCGGGAGCGTCGGTTGCTGCGCCGGGAGACGTCGTCGAAATTGAGGTCACCGGAGGCGATTTCAGCACCGGACGCCTGACCACCAAGGTGACGGAAGGTACGACGCCGTTCGCGGACTTTGGTGCCCGCCCCAAGACCGATGACACCCAGAGGGAAGAGGCCTACGGCTCCCGCGAAGCCGCTGGGCTGGCACCGGCCGCGTCCGATGCTTCCACCGCGAGTGTGTTGACTCCGGAGTTGAAGGCCAAGCTGGAGTCCGTTGCCACGGCCACGTTGTCTTCGCAGTTGCGTAAGCGCGGCCTGAACAACGTGAGCATCGACGGACTGCAGGCCACCCGCCCGGACCGCAAGGTGGTGGGCCTGGCCCGCACGCTGCGTTATGTTCCGAACCGCGAGGACTTGTTCAAGACCCACGGCGGCGGGTTCAACGCCCAAAAACGTGCGATCGATTCGGTGAACGAGGGCGAAATCCTGGTCATGGAAGCCCGGGGTGAAAAGGGCACCGGGACGGTGGGCGACATCCTCGCGCTCCGCGCACAGGTTCGTGGTGCCGCTGCGATCATTACCGACGGCGGTGTCCGGGACTACTCTGCTGTGGCGGATCTGGAGATGCCCACCTACTTCGCGAACCCACACCCGGCAGTGCTCGGACGCCGGCACATCCCGTGGGACACGGACATCACCATCGCCTGCGGCGGCGCGACCGTGCAGCCCGGGGACATCATCGTGGCCGACTCCGACGGCATCCTGGTCATCCCGCCGGCCATCGCCGAAGAACTCGTGGATAACTGCATCGCCCAGGAAAAAGAAGAAGTCTTCATCTTCCAGATGGTCCAGGAAGGCAACAGCGTGGACGGGCTCTACCCGATGAATAAGGACTGGCAGGCCCGGTACGCAGAGTGGGCTGCGTCGAAGGACGCCGCCGCGGAAGGAGCCCAAGGTGACTGAAACCGCCGTCGGACGTGCCGGCGTCGTGAACGCTATGAACGGTGACGCGGACGCAAAGCCCGGCAGCAAGTCGGAGCAGGCCTATGCCGCCGTGAAGGCCCGGATCGTGGAGGGCACCTACACGCCGGGATACCGGCTGGTGCTCGCCAAGATCGCCGAGGACCTGGGCTTCAGCGTGGTCCCGGTCCGCGAAGCAATCCGCCGCCTCGAAGCTGAAGGGCTCGTGAAGTTCGAACGGAACGTCGGCGCCACGGTCTCGGGGATCGACCCCACCGAGTACCTGTACACGATGCAGACCCTGAGCATCGTGGAGGGCGCGGCCACGGCGTTGTCTGCACCGCTCATTGATCCCGCGACGATTGCCCGGGCGCGTGCCGTGAACCAGGAAATGCGTGAGTGCCTGGAACACTTCGATCCCGTACGATTCACCACCCTGAACCAGGACTTCCACAGCGTCCTCTTTGAACACTGCCCCAACCCGCACATCCTTGACCTGGTCCACCGCGGCTGGAACCGGCTGGCGTCCCTGCGCTCGTCCACGTTCCGCTTCGTGCCCGGCCGTGCCCAGGAATCCGTACGCGAACACGAGGCCCTGCTCCAGCTCATCGAGTCCGGAGCAGACGCCGACACCATCGAAAAAGCAGCCCGCCAACACCGCGCGGCCACCCTCGACGCCTATCTGGCAACCACCAACTAAAGGAACTCAACGATGACGACCTCCGTAGAAACCACCAAGCATTACGTTCCCGAGGATCTGCCCACGCACATCCAGCACTTCATCAACGGCGAGTTCGTTGATTCGGTCTCCGGCAAGACTTTCGATGTCCTGGACCCGGTGTCCAACCAGAACTACGCCACCGCCGCAGCAGGGCAGAAGGAAGACATCGACCTCGCTGTCGCCGCCGCCCGCGAAGCGTTCGTCAACGGCCCGTGGCCGAAGATGAAGCCGCGCGAGCGTGCCCGGGTGCTGAACAAGATCGCCGACGCGGTCGAAGCCCAGGAAGCCCGCCTCGCCGAGTTGGAGACGTTCGATACCGGCCTGCCGATCACCCAGGCCAAGGGCCAGGCACTGCGTGCTGCGGAGAACTTCCGGTTCTTCGCGGACCTGATCGTGGCGCAGTTCGATGACGCCATGAAGGTCCCTGGTTCACAGATCAACTACGTGAACCGCAAGCCGATTGGCGTCGCGGGTTTGATCACGCCGTGGAACACTCCGTTCATGCTCGAGTCCTGGAAGCTCGCCCCGGCCTTGGCCACCGGCAACACCGTGGTCCTGAAGCCGGCCGAGTTCACCCCGCTGTCTGCATCGCTCTGGGCCACGATCTTCAAGGACGCGGGCCTGCCCGATGGTGTGTTCAACCTGGTCAACGGCCTGGGCGAAGAAGCCGGCGACGCGCTGGTGAAGCACCCCGAGGTTCCGCTGATCTCCTTCACGGGCGAGACCACCACCGGCCAGACGATCTTCCGAAACGCTGCTGCCAACCTCAAGGGCCTGTCCATGGAGCTCGGCGGCAAGTCCCCGTGCGTGGTCTTCGCTGACGCTGACCTGGACGCCGCGATCGACTCGGCCCTGTTCGGGGTGTTCTCGCTCAACGGCGAACGCTGCACCGCCGGGTCCCGGATCCTGGTTGAGCGTGCCGTCTACGAGGAGTTCTGCGAAAAGTACGCCGCACGCGCCAAGAACATCGTGGTGGGCGATCCGCACGATCCCAAGACCCAGGTGGGTGCACTGGTCCACCCTGAGCACTACGCCAAGGTCGCATCGTACGTGGAGATTGGCAAGTCCGAAGGCCGGCTCCTTGCCGGCGGCGGCCGACCCGACCACCTGCCCGAAGGCAACTACATCGCACCCACGGTGTTTGCCGACGTCGCACCTGACGCGCGGATCTTCCAGGAGGAAATCTTCGGTCCCGTCGTGGCCATCACCCCGTTCGAGAACGACGACGAGGCCCTCGCCTTGGCGAACAACACCAAGTACGGCCTGGCGGCCTACATCTGGACCCAGAACCTGACCCGGGCCCACAACTTCTCCCAGAACGTCGAGGCCGGCATGGTGTGGCTCAACAGCCACAACGTCCGCGACCTGCGCACCCCGTTCGGCGGCGTGAAAGCCTCCGGCCTGGGCCACGAAGGCGGCTACCGCTCCATCGACTTCTACACCGACCAGCAGGCCGTGCACATCACCCTCGGCTCCGTGCACACCCCGAAATTCGGCGCCTAACACGCAACCCTCACCCAACTGAGTCGCAATAGTGCGCGTTTTGAGCCGTCATAACGCGCACAAATGCGACCCAGTTGGGTAACCACAAACAAACACTTTCAACGAAGAGAGACCATCATGAGCAACCCCTTCACCGGCCCCATCCCCACCCCGACCGTCCCGGCCCCGGACATTGTCCGTTGCGCCTACATGGACATCGTGGTCACTGACCTGGCCAAGTCCCGCGAGTTCTACGTCGATGTCCTCGGACTGCACGTGACCGAGGAAGACGAGAACGCGATCTACCTGCGCTCCCTGGAAGAGTTCATCCACCACAACCTGGTCCTGCGCAAGGGCCCGGTCGCCGCCGTCGCAGCGTTCGCGTACCGGGTGAAGTCCCCGGCAGAGGTGGACGCCGCCGAGGCCTACTACCGCGAACTCGGCTGCCGGTTGGAGCGCCGCAAGGAAGGCTTCACCAAGGGCGTGGGCGACTCCGTCCGCGTCGAGGACCCGCTGGGCTTCCCGTACGAGTTCTTCTACGACGTGGAGCACGTCGAGCGCCTCACCCAGCGCTACGACCTGTACTCCGCCGGTGAACTGGTCCGCCTGGACCACTTCAACCAGGTCACCCCGGACGTGCCCCGTGGCCGGAAATACCTCGAAGACCTCGGCTTCCGCGTCTCCGAAGACATCAAGGACGCCGACGGCGTCACCTACGCCGCGTGGATGCACCGCAAACAGACCGTGCACGACACCGCCCTGACCGGCGGCAACGGACCCCGCATGCACCACGTCGCGTTCGCCACGCACGAGAAGCACAACATCATCCAGATCTGCGACAAGATGGGCGCCCTGCGCATCAGCGACCGCATCGAACGCGGCCCCGGCCGCCACGGTGTCTCCAACGCGTTCTACCTCTACATCCTGGACCCCGACGGGCACCGCATCGAGATCTACACCCAGGACTACTACACCGGCGACCCGGACAACCCGACCATCACCTGGGACGTGCACGACAACCAGCGCCGCGACTGGTGGGGCAACCCCGTCGTCCCGTCCTGGTACACCGAGGCCTCCCTCGTCCTGGACCTCGACGGAAACCCCCAACCGGTCATCGAACGCGAAGAGAAGTCCGAAATGGCCGTGACCGTGGGCGCCGACGGCTTCTCCTACACCCGACCCACCGAGGGCAACTCCGCCGAAGGATTCAAACTGGGAGCGCAGGTCTAAAACCATGCTGGACGCGAAGACGATCGAAGCCATTGCCGATGAACTGCTCGAAGCGGGCCGGAACCGCAAACCGGTGCCGCGACTGACCGCCCGCTACCCGGAAATGACGGTGGAGGACTCCTACGCCGTGCAGCAGCTCTGGCGGCAGCGGAACGAGGAAGCCGGCCGCACGTTGGTGGGGCGGAAGATCGGACTCACGTCCAAGGCCATGCAGGCCGCCACGGGTATCACCGAGCCGGACTACGGTGCGATCTTCGATGACATGGTCTTCGAAACCGGCTGCTCCGTGGACTGGGACCAGTACACCCATCCGCGGGTTGAGGTGGAGTTGGCGTTCGTCCTCAAGGACTCGCTCAAGGGTCCCGGTTGCACCATTTTCGATGTCCTGAACGCCACCGATTACGTGGTTCCGGCCCTCGAGATCCTGGATTCCAGGATCGAGATGGAGGGCCGGACCATCGTGGACACCATCTCGGACAACGCCGCGATGGGGGCGATGGTGATCGGCGGACGGCCGGTCAAGCCCGATGCCGTGGACCTGCGCTGGGTCTCGGCGATCCTGTATAAGAACCAGACCGTCGAGGAAACCGGAGTCGCGGCCGGCGTGCTGGATCACCCGGCCAACGGAGTCCACTGGCTGGCCAACAAAATCGCCGCCCACGGGGACTCGATGAAGGCCGGAGATATCATCCTGGCGGGCTCGTTCACCCGGCCCCTCTGGGTGTACAAAGGTGATACCGTCCACGCTGATTACGGACCGTTGGGAGTTGTCACATGCCACTTCAACTGACCCCAACCTTCTCCACCGCGCTTGCGGAGGCAGACCGTCCGCTCGCGGGGATGTGGGTGTGCTCCGGGAGCCCGCTCGTGGCTGAAATCTGTGCTGGTTCTGGCCTGGATTGGCTCCTGATCGACGCCGAGCACAGCCCCAACGGCCTCGAATCGATCCTGTCCCAGCTCCATGCAGTGAGCGGATACCCGCTGCAGGTCATGGTCCGGCCCCCGGTCAACGACACCGTGGTGATCAAGCAGTACCTGGACCTCGGGGTGCAGAACCTGCTGATCCCGATGGTGAACAGCGCTGAAGAGGCCGCTGCCGCCGTCGCCGCTGTCCGTTACCCGCCCCACGGGGTTCGCGGGGTCGGCTCCGCGCTGGCCCGGGCCTCCCGCTGGAACAGGGTTCCGGACTACCTTGCCACGGCATCGGAAACCATCAGCCTCACCGTCCAGATCGAATCCGAGGCCGCCGCGTCCGCCGTGGAAGAGATCCTCGCTGTCGACGGCGTGGACGGCATCTTCCTCGGCCCCTCGGACCTCGCAGCGTCCATGGGCCTGCTGGGACAGCAGGAAAACCCGTTGGTGAGGGCCGTCGTCGAGCATTGCCTGGAAGCCGCGAAAGCGGCAGGCAAGCCGGCCGGCGTCAATGCCTTCAACCCGGACACCGCCCGCGCGTATCTCGACGCCGGAGCCTCCTTCGTTTTGGTTGGTGCGGATGTCGCCGTGCTCGCCCGCGCGTCGGAGGGTTTCGCGAAGACGTTCATCCCGGCGTCGGAGAAGGCCGAACGCGACAGCTACTGACCCTCGGGTAGGCTCGAAGGATCTACAGCCTGAGGGGGCAGAGCTATGAAGAGCCGTGTGTTGTTGGTGTTTGCGATGATGGCCGCACTTGTCGCGTGCTCGCCGCAGCCGGCCGGATTGAAGGTGCTGAACCAGGAGGCCACGGCGGAGGACACGTTGCCGGATTCCGTGGGTCTTTCCGGTGTGGATTTCGAGGTGGAGCCCGGGTCGACCCGGCTGCTCGCTACCTACCACGATGTGAAGTACTACGCCGGCAGGAGCAAAACCGCCGGCACCGTGTGTTTGACAGTGGTCCCGGCGGGACTTCCCGAACGGTGGGTGACCGGTTGCGCGGCGGCCGGGGTCGCCCAGCGGATTGTCACTGTCACCAGCGTCGACGGTTCAGAGTCCACCTTGGTCAACGACGGCGTGGACACTTCCCGCCCTGAGTTCCAGGGACTCACCAAGATCCACGACAACGTCCTGGTCAGCCCCCGGTAGCTATTTCCGGGCCATGTACCACTCCGTGAACTCGCGTGCCCGCCCGTCCTCGGCGAACCGGATGACCCACAGGTTGTCGTAGGCGGGTTGGCCGTTGAGATAGGTGGTCAGGCCCTGGACGAACGCAGTGTCGCCGTCCTGGCCCAGGAGGGTCCACTCGAAGGTCCAGTCCTCGGGTTTATCGGAGGAATCGCCCGTCCACTCGTTCACGATTGCCTCGTGCCCGCGCCAGGCCTCCTTGTCGTGGGGCCGGGTGTTGTAGACGGCATCCTCGGAAAACAAAGCCTTGATGTCTTCCGGCTCGTTCGAGGTCCACGCGCGTTGGTACAGGTCCATCCACGAATTCACGTCACTCATCACTCTGTTCTACCGGCGCGACCGCCGGGAGACAACGGTCCGTCCTACTGGCCGCGCGGACGTACGACGGCGGTCCGCCGGCTTCCGCTGCCTTCCCGCCTTGTGCGGTGCCTGCAGTGTGTGGGGGAGTGCGCAGCCCGCCCTTAAGTAGCGCGGGCGATGCCACGGGTGGAGCGGCGGATGTGGTCCGGCGTCAGGCCGGTCAGCGAAGCGAGTTCAAGGTCGTCGCACACCTGGTTGCGCAAAGCCAGGACGATCAGTGCTTCCCGGCGCTCGGTGATCTGCCCCCGATGATGTTCGGCCGCCTGCAACTCCTGGCTCTTGGCCTTGAGCGCATCCAGTTGGGCCTGGCGGGGGAGGCCGCTCACGTGCAGATCGTCATAAGCCAAAGCGATGGTTCGGACGGTGCGGAGGTTCTCCCCGGTGACTGCTGCGACGGTGGCCAGCGACAGTCCGTCCTCCACAGCCTGCGCGATCAGGTCGTTCCTGGCCGCAGTCAGCGTCCTAATGGAACTGGCGGCGTGGGAGAGGAGCTGCCGATGGACGCCCAGCGCGTGCGTGAGTTTGGCGTGGTCGGCGTCGGGCGCTGATGCGGGCCTCGCCTGGGAGTTGGCACGGTAGGTGTAACGCCCCGCGGCCGAACGCCCCTGGACCTGGTGCGGTTCACCGGACCGTGCCGAACCCGTCTGGATCGTGGGTGATGCCGCAGCCGGGTGCTGGGATGGCCGGGTTCGCGCTGGCATGGGCTCCCTTTCACAGAGGATTCGGACACTGCTGACCCCTCGAATCTAGGCACCGTTCACCCGCCCGTGGAAATACCAATACCGCGTGAACCCATAAGCAAAGTGCATGGATGAGGGCCCATATGCGCCTCATCATGCGCTTTCAGGCTCGGTTAACCCATAAAGAGACCCACGTCATAAGGCCCCCTTATGAATCCACGCACATTAGGTCTTATCCACGGCACCCCGGACGTACTTAGTCTCGAACAAAGGGATCCGCGAATCCGCGCGTCCCGAGTTCCACATTCCTGGAGGAGACATGTCCGAGTTCGTGCCGGCGTCGAGGGTCACCCGCATCAAGGCCTCAGCCAGCGTCGCCGCGGCCGCCCGCGTCCGTGAATTGAAAGCTGAAGGCATCCCGATCATCGACCTGACCGTCGGCGAGCCGGACTTCGACACCCCGGACCACATCAAGGCCGCCGCGATCGAGGCAATCAACGCAGGCGAGACCAAGTACACCTCGGTCACCGGTACCCCTGCGTTGCAGTCCGCCATCCTGAACAAGATCCAGCGGGACACCGGCCACTCGTATGCAGCGAACCAGCTGACCATCGGCGGCGGCGCCAAGCAGGTCCTTTACGTGGCGCTCATGGCGTCCCTCAACGAAGGCGACGAAGTCATCGTCCCCGCCCCGTTCTGGGTGTCCTACCCGGACATGGTCCTGGCCAACGACGGCACTCCCGTAATCGTTCCGTGCGGCGAGGAAACCGGCTTCAAGCTCACCCCGGCTGCACTCAAGGAAGCCATCACCCCCAAGACCAAGTGGCTCATCCTCAACGCACCGTCCAACCCCACCGGTGCCGTCTACTCCCGTGAGGAACTCCAGGCCCTCGGTGCCGTCCTCGAAGAGAACCCGCGCGTCTTCGTCCTCACCGACGAGATCTACGACGAGGTCTACTTCGGCGAAGGCCGCGTCACCAGCCTGGTCACGGCCGCCCCGGCGCTGAAGGACCGCATCCTGCTGGTCAATGGCGTGTCCAAGGCGTACGCCATGACGGGCTGGCGCCTGGGCTATGGCGTGGGACCTGCACCGTTGATCGCTGCCATGAACAAGCTGCAGTCGCAAACGTCTTCTTGCCCGTCGTCGATCAGCCAGGCGGCAGCGGCCGCCGCACTGAATGGCGACCAGTCCTTCGTCCGCGACAGCGTGGAGGTTTACCGCAAGCGCCGCGATGCCGCCGTCGAGGGTTTGAACGCCATCAACGGCTTGTCCGTTGCGCCGGCGGAAGGCGCGTTCTACGCCTACGTGAACTGCTCCGGCGTGATCGGGAAGACCGCGCCCGACGGCCGTGTCATCGACAACGACCAGGACTTCACGCTCTACCTGTTGGACGCTGCCCGCGTGGCCGTCATCCAAGGCTCGGCCTACGGCCTGGGCCCGTACTTCCGGATCTCCTTCGCCACCTCGCTGGAGACCATCAACGCCGGCGTGGACTCCATCCGCGACGCCGTCAACGCCCTCAACTAGAAAGATTCAGGAAATGATCCACGTCAAGACCAAGTTCGAGCGCCCCGACGCCGATGTCGTCGCCCGCCTCGCCAAGTTCTCCTCCGCAACCATCCATGAAGCCCAGGGCCGCCGCGGCGCGCTGAGCTCCCGGATCAAGCCGATCGACCGCTCCATGTCCTTCTGTGGCCCGGCCGTCACCGTCGCCTGCGCTCCGCAGGACAACCTCATGCTCCAGGTGGCCATCCACTACGCCCAGGCCGGCGACGTCGTCCTGGTCGGCGCGCAGGAAATGGCCGAAGCCGGCACGTTCGGCGACGTCCTGGGCAACGCCATGAAGGCCAAGGGTATCGCCGCGATGGTTACGGATTCCGGTGTCCGCGACACCCAGGACCTGATCGAACTGGGCCTGCCCGTGTTCTCCGGCAGCGTGTCCATCAAGGGCACCGTCAAGGAAACCCTCGGCCCGATCAACCACCCGATCGTCTTCGGCGACGAAATCATCTACCCAGGCGACATCCTCCGCGGCGACGCTGACGGCGTGGTGGTTGTCCGTCGCGAGGAAGCCGAGGAAGTCATCGCGCTGTCCCAGGCACGCGACGACCACGAGCGTGAACTCATCAAGCTCTACCACGACGGCGGCAACACCATCGAGCTCTGCGGCCTGACCGAGAAGCTCAAGCAGAAGGGCCTGCTGGTCGAGGACTAGATCCCACGCCAAAGGGCCGGTCACCACGGTGACCGGCCCTTTTGGCGTTGTGCAGGCTGCAGGCTGCTGGCTGCAGGCTGCTGGCTGCGCGGGCGGCGCGGTTTGTGGGCGGGGCGGCGTGGCCAGGCGCAATCCGGCGCCTGGCGCCGGGCACAGGTAGGCGCCGCACAAGAAAGGCGCCTTGCCTGGACTGTGGGTCCGGCAGGGCGCCTTGGGTGCGGTGCGGCGGTGATTGGATTGCCGTACGACGGCGGCTGGCCGGGTTTGGCGGTGCCGTACGACGGCGGCTGGCCGGGTTTGGCGGTGCCGTACGACGGCGGCTGGCCGGGTTTGGCGGTGCCGTACGACGGCGGCTGGCTGGGTTTGGCGGTGCCGTACGACGGCGGCTGGCTGGGTTTGGCGGTGCCGTACGACGGCGGCTGGCTGGGTTTGGCAGGCCGCCCGCCGGGGGCGTGGGGGTCTAGTCGAGGCCCGCGTGTCCGGGGCGGGTGTCCACGAGGTGCCATTCGATGCTGTTTCCGGCGTGTGCCGGCATCAGGCTGCCTTCGAAGACGAACAAGGGTTCGCCGACTCCGCCGATGGGACGCCAGAAACCATTCCGAGGGCAGTGAAATCCGGTACGTGCGCTGATCGTTCCGCGGGTTGGATTGGAAACCCATCCGGTCGAGTTGATCTTTTTCACCGTTCTATCCTTTGAACAGGCCCGCGATTCCGTGAGCTGTATTTCGAATTTCTTGTTAATTCGATATTAGGTAACTCACACGGTTTTGAATAAGACCAAAGCTGTCTGTCCGGATAAGACTTTGTTATGGATGCGCGGGCAGCTGCACGGGGTCCGTTCCGTACTTCGAGATCAGCTGTTGGTGCAGCATCTCCTTGACCACCAGGAGCACGGCCGAGGCAGCCTCGGAGAGCGGCTCATGGTCCGGGGTGCAGAGGGCAATCTTGCTTTGCAGCCCGGGTTCGACGATCCGCAGCACCTTGAAGTCCTGGTCCGGGAACAGGGCGTCGGCCGCCGATTTGGGGACCACGGTTCCACCCAGGTTTGCCCTGATGAGGCGCGTGAGCGAGGGGACGGACTCCACTTCGCCCACCAGCCGGAGCTCGAGGTCCTGGTCTGCCATGCCCTTCTCGATGATCTGGCGCAAGGTGTGGTTCTTTTCCGGCAGGAAGAGCCCCACCGAGCTGGCTTCCTTGAGGGTGATGGTGCTCTTGCCATGGGTCAGGTCCACGTCAGGGTGGACCACCAGGTGGAGGTCCTCCACGATCATGGTGGTGAACTGCACGCCCCGGATCTTCCCGGGCTCGTAGATGAGTGCCATGTCCAGGCGGCCATTCTTGATGGCCTCGCTGAGGACGCCACCGAAGATCTCGGTCAGGTGGACCACGATGTCCGGGTAGCGCCGCCCCACTTCGCTGATGATCTGGGGCGTCAGGCTGGAAGCCATGCTGTACGGGGCGATCGCGATGGAGACGCGTCCGGACGGTGCTGCGCCCGATGTTGCAACGTCCTGCCTGGCCTGCTCAACCAGGCGAAGGATGGACTGGGCGTGGCGGTACAGCGTGTGGCCCGCGGCCGTGGGTTCCACTCCTTGCTTGCTGCGGATCAGCAGGCGTTGCTTGAGGTCCGTTTCCAGCGCGGAGACCTGTTGGCTCAGCGCCGGCTGCGCCACGTGCAGGGCCGCAGCGGCCTTGGTGATGCTCCCTGAATCGACGATTTGGACGAAGTATGAGAGCTTCCGCGTGTCCATGGATCTACCTTCCTTGGGAGTCACGAGTGCCGGGTGGGGGAGTCCCAGGGTGGCAAGTCCCGATGATCAAATATAGCGGCACTGCCAGCGCGTGGTTGGTGGGACCGCGGACACAGCCCACGGTGGTGCACGTCATAACGGAGAGCTATCACGGGATAGCTATTAGGTCTTTGTGCAACGTGGTTGACCAGTGCGAGACTTTTGGAAAGAACTTGCGGCGACGTTTGGGAATTCCAGCAGCGATTGCCATTCTCCGGAAATTATCCTTTGCCTTTCTGAAGGCTGTTTATTGTCCGGACCATATTTGCAGAACCACGGAAAGAGAACCACGTGAACCGGATGATTGATCTTGTTGCGGATCTCGGAGAAGGATTCGGCGCCTACACCATTGGCGACGACTCGGAACTCCTGGAGATCGTCTCAAGCGCCAATATCGCATGCGGGTTCCACGCCGGCGATCCGGACATCATGGCAGCAACTGTGGCCGAGTGCGTCCGGCGCGGAGTTGGCATCGGAGCACACCCGAGCTTTCCCGACCTCCGCGGCTTCGGTCGCAGGGACATGGGCCTTTCTGCGGGCGAAGTCCAGAACGATGTCTTGTACCAAATGGGCGCCCTGAACGGTTTCGCGGCCTTCCACGGCACCAAGGTGACCCACCTTGCGCCCCACGGACGCTTGGGCAACCTGGTTGCCGTCCGCGCCGACTACGCCAAGGCCGTCGCTGAGGCAGCTGCCCGCGTGGACAACGAACTCATCGTTGTGGCGCAGGAAGGTGAACTCGCCAAAGCCTCCCGTGAAGCAGGGCTGGATGTCGCGATCGTCGGCATTGTGGACCGCGCCTACCAGGAAGACGGCACGCTGGTTCCCCGCAGCCAGCCCGGCGCCGTCCTTCACGACCCCGCAGAAATCGTGGAGCGGACCCTCCGCATGGTGGTCGAAGGGAAGCTCCGCTGCGCCAATGGCGTAGACATGGACATCGACGTCGACACGGTCCTCCTGCACGGCGACAACCCCGGCGCCGTGGACCTCGCCCGCTTGATCCGCTCCGAGCTGATCGCAGCCGGCGTGCGCATTGCTCCGCTGGCTGAGGTCATGGATGCCAAGAGGAAGGCGGCCTGACATGTCCGTCCTGACAGTGGCTCCCACCGAGATCTACGAATCGGGTGATTCCGCGCTTCGGGTGGTAGCGATCTCGGCAGCCAGCGAAGACAACTGGCTGACGGTCCACCGCTTGGCTGACTGGCTGGAGGACTGCGGTGCCGAGGGCCTTCATGCTGCGGTTCCCACCTACGACTCCGTGCTGGTTGAGTTCGATCCCGTGATGGTGTCCGCCGGCCAGATGCGCGCCTTCGTCAAGCTTGGACTGGGCGAACTCGGCCAATCCGCAGGTGCTGCGGCGTCTCCCCGTGAGTTCGACGTTCCCGTGGTCTACGGCGGCGAATTTGGCCCGGACCTGGAGAAAGTTGCCGACTACCAAGGCATCTCCACCGAGGACGTCATCCGCCTCCACACCGAAAAGACGTACACCATCCGTTGCCTGGGAGCACCCGCCGGTTCCCCCATGATGGACGGGCCGGCATTCCCCAAGCCCGTGCCCCGCCTGAAGGATCCGCGCCTCAGCGTACCCGCCGGCGCCGTCTCCGTTGCCGGCCGCCAAGCCGTCATTGCCCCGGCAGTGGCACCGGGTGGCTGGTGCGTCATCGGCCAGACCCCCTTGACCGTGCTCAACATCCGCCGCGAGCCCCTGGTCCCCTACAAGCCGGGCGATATCCTCCGGTTCCGCCAGATCGCCGCGGAGGACTTTGACGCGCTGGCCGGCAACGAACTGGCACCCCGGGAAGCGGAGGTACGGCCATGATCGGCGAAATCCGCATCCAGCAGCCCGGCAATTCAGTAGTTACAGACCTGGGCCGCTTCCGGGGACCACGGTTCGGGCTGCCCGTGAACGGTGCACTTGATCAATACTCCGCTCGTGCGGCCAACATCCTTGCCGGCAACCTGGACAACGAACCCCTCGTGGAGATCACTGCCCTCGACTTCCGGATGACCACCACCGTAGACATCCTGATCGCGGTCACCGGTGCACCCTTGACGCTCACTGTCGGTGGGCGCCCGTGCAGCCAGTGGGAGCCGGTTTCGGTCCGCGCCGGTGAGTCGGTTTCCATCCGTGGCATTCACAGCGGCCTCCGCGCCTACCTGGCAATTCACGGTTCGGTGGAAGCGGAGACACTGCTGGACAGCGTCGCTCCGGACACCGTGGTGGGCTTCGGCCTGCAGCTCAAAGAAGGAACCACCCTTGCCACCAGGCGGACGGTCGGTCCGGTGCGGCAACCCTACTTCGACCTCCCGCTCTTCCGGTTGAATCTTGAGCGCCCCAGCATGGGACCGAACCTGTTCGTCGACGTAACCGACGGGCCGGACGTGACCGAATTCGGTGAGTCCGGTGAGTTGCTCTTCACCTCCGAGTACACCGTCAGCGGCCGCAGCAACCACATCGGCCTGCGTCTTGGCGGCGAACTGCCGGAAAGAACCTCAAGCGGCGAGGTGCTTTCCCGCGGTGTGCCAGTGGGCGCCGTCGAGGTTCCCTCAAGGGAAGAATTGCTGGTCCTGCACCGTGGACGCGGCGTCACCGCCGGGTATCCCGTCCTTGCAGTGGTCACCAGCAACGGACTGGATGTCCTGGCCCAGGCGCGGCCGGGGGACAAGGTCCGGTTCCGCAAGACTTCGGTGGCAGAAGCAACTGCCGCCCATCGACGCTCGCGTTCCCAGCTTGAAATCCTCCGCGAATCCGTCACCACCGTTTTTGGACTCCTCGGCATTGGATGCCGGCCCCAATGGCAGGACTTGCCGGTTGCGGCATGCAGCTGAAGAACCTGTCCTCGTAACCCGTAGGCGTTGCTACGTTCATCCCCAGTAAGGAAAAGTCATGACCGCACCAGCAAATGCTGCGCCGGAGCAGCATGAGCGGCTCACAGGCCGCCAAACCCGCAAGGTTGTCACCGCAGGTTGTGTTGGCATCTTCGTGGAACTGTACGACAACGGCATTTTCGCCTTCATGGCGGGAACGCTGGCACTCGTGTTCCTGGCCCCCGGAAACCCGGACAACGCCCTGCTCTTTGTGTTCGCGGGCTACGCGGTCTCCTTCTTCGTCCGTCCGCTCGGCGCCATTGTGTGCGGCTACCTCGGCGACCGGATCGGCAGGCAGAAGCTACTGGTCTTCGTGATCATGCTCATCAGCATCGCCACCGCCGGCATCGGCCTGCTTCCGCCCTATGCGGCCATCGGCATTGCTGCCCCTATCCTGCTGGTCCTCCTGCGCCTCGTCCAGGGCTTCTCCGTGGGCGGCGAAGCCGCAGGCGCCATGACCTTCCTTGCTGAGCACGCCCCCGAGGGCAAACGCGGCATCATCACCTCCTACGCCCAGATCGCGTCCTTCGCGGCACTGCTCACCGGTACCCTGGTTGCCTACGCCATGTCCCCGTGGCTCACCCAGGCAGCGATCGACGGCGGCGGCTTCGGTTCCTTCGCATGGCGCATCCCGTTCCTGGTCGCCATCCCCATGGGCATCATCGGCTGGTACATCCGCAAGGCCATCAGCGACACCCCCAACTTCGAGAAGCTCAAGGAAGAGGGCGGCCTGTCCAAGAACCCGCTCAAGGAAGCCCTGGCCAGCCCGGTCCACCGCCGCGCCATGCTCCTGGCACTCTTCATTCCGCTGATGAACGGCTCCGGCTACTACGTTCTCTTCTCCTACATGCCCACGTTCCTCAAGGGCAAGCAGCTCAACTTCACCATCGGCGAAGCCCTGCTGGTCACCGCCTGCAGCCTCGTGGTGATCTGCATTGCCATCCCGTTCATGGGCGCCCTGTCCGACCGCCTGGGACGCAAGAAGGTCATTGCCGGTTCGGCCATCGCCATGGCTGTCCTTGGCATCCCGTCCTACGCGCTGATCGCCACCGGCCAGATGGGCCTCGCCATCCTTGGTGCCTGCATCATGGCCGTCATCTTCGCCGGCCACACCGCTGTGATCCACATCCTGCTCGTGGAACTTTTCCCCACCCGGGTCCGCTACTCCGCCTACGGCGTGGGTTACAACATCTCCTCGGCCCTGTTCGGCGGCACCGCACCGCTGCTCATGACCTGGCTGATCAGCAGCACCAACAACATCTACATGCCGGCCTTCTATGCAGTGGTGACCGCCTTGGGCACGCTCATTGCGGTCAGCACCGTCAAGGACCGCGCGCACGAACCACTGCGCGACGCCTAAGTATCTACAACCGGCGGGTGCTGTCAGTTGGTTGATGGTGCCCGCTCCTTTTCCCACCTTTTTGGAGGATCCCATGTCTTTTTCCGACTACACCACCGCCCTGGTCACGGGTGCGTCCACCGGTATGGGCGCCGCGATCGCTGAGCGCCTGGCCAAGCGCGGCCTCACGGTCCACGCCGTGGCCCGGAACGAGGAACGCCTGGCCGAACTGGCCGAGCGCACCGGGGCTGTCCCGCACGTGGTGGACCTGACCGACACCGCCGCGCTGGCCGCCGCCGTCGGGGACCTCAAAGTGGACGTGCTGGTCAACTGCGCCGGGGTCTCCCGTCCCGGGAACATCCTGGATTCCTCTGAACAGGACATCGACGAACTGGTGGACGTGAACCTGCGCGGCCTGCTCCAGCTCACCCGCCTGGTCCTGCCGGGCATGGTGGAACGGGACCTGGGCCACGTGGTCAACATCAGCTCCATCGCCGGGCTGTACAACTTCTACGGCCACACGGTCTACCACGCCACCAAGGCCGCGGTGCACCAGATCTCCCGCCAGTTGCGCAACGACACCGTGGGCAAGCGCATCCGTGTCACCGAGATCTGCCCGGGCCGGGTGGAGACGGAGATCTTCGGCCGGAACATGGGCGGCTCCCCGGAGGCCATGGAAGAGGCGTGGAAGACGTACTACGAAGGCTACGAATCCCTTACCACCGACGACATCGTCAACGCCCTGGACTACGCGATCGAAACCCCGCGCCACGTGAACGTGGGCATGCTCGAACTCATGCCCACCTTCCAGGTCCCCGGCGGACTCACCTTCGACCGGCGCTAACCCCTCCCCGGCGCTGAACCCGTTCCGGCGCTGAACCCTTTCCGGCTGTCACTTTCCAGTGCAGCGCTCCCACAGGTTCCGGTGACACACACTCCCGTCACCGGAAAACACAAGCTGGCGGCCGCGTCCCACGCGGCCGCCAGCACCCGTATTACTACCCGCTTGAGCACCCCCGAAGCCAACCCGCAGTCCGGGTTTGAAGCGCATCCCGGGGTCAACTCGCATCCGCGCTGAATGAAAGTCACAGCATGAGAAGGGCACTGTGCCTCGCTGACCGCAAAGACTGGGACGCAGAGGATTTCGACAACCTGGATAACAACCGGCAGGAACCCCGCCGACAGCAATTCGTCTGCCTCGCCTGCGGAGGCAAGGCAATCTTCCGCTCCGCAGGAAACACCCGCAAAGCAACCTTCAGCGCGCGGCACCTCTCCGATTGCTGCCTGAACGCCCAGAGCTGGACGGTGTTCCGGTACCTGCAGTAGGCGCGCGCACCGGGGGATTGTTCCTGCGTCCTGCAATCACGCGCACCCGAGGACATGCCGCCCGGCAAGAGCGTTCGACGGCGGGTACGCGCCCCGGTGGCCATGCCGCTCGGCGAAAGCGTTCGATGGCGGGTACGCGCCCGTTCTAACCATGCCGCTCGGCAAGAGCGTTCGACGGCGGGTACGCGCCCGTTCTAACCATGCCGCCCGCCAAAAAACCTCGGCGGGTGGTTCAGCCTGCTTCGGGCGTTTGGGTCAGGTGGTGCGTGGGGATCCGGTCCCGGTCATAGGTGATTTCGGTGTAGCCGTGAGGCTGGGGACGACCGTCCGCACCAAGATTCACGAACACAATTTCCTCGATGGTCAGGATGCTCTGGCGCGTGATCATGTTCCGGACTTCGGCCCGCATGGTCAGTGATGTCCGGCCAAATTTCTTGGCGGTCAGGCCCATCTCGATCAGGTCACCCTGCACGGCCGAGCTGACGAAGTTGATCTCCGAGATGTACTTGGTCACGGCACGGCCGTTGCCCAACTGGAGGATGGCGTAGATCGCGGCCTCTTCGTCGATCCACTTGAGCAGGCTGCCGCCAAAGAGCGTGCCGTTGGCGTTGAGGTCCTCGGGCCGCACCCATTTGCGCGTCCGGAAGGTAATGTCTGCTTTTTCCATATGCCGAGATTATCGAAGTGTACGGACGCGCGCCGGATGTTGCGTCTTCGCGGGCTTCACACCGGCAAGGGCGGGGGGCTCACGCCATGGCCGTATGCGATGCACTGTGGGAATCGATCTGCTTGGAATAGCAGTACGAGCCGCTGACCCCGATGTACGGACCGAAATTTGGAACCTCCGCAAAGCCGGAGCTCTCGTAGAAGCTGCGTCCGTCCGATTGTGCCGACCCCGCTTCCGCCGCAATGACCGTGAATCCGTGCGAGTGTGCCTGTGCCTCAAGTGCCGCAAGGATGGAGCTGGCCACTTTCGACCCCCGGGCGTAAGGCACCACATACAGTCTCTTGACCTCAGCAGTGCGTTCATCGAGCATCCGAAGGCCGCCGCATCCGAGCGGCTGGCCCGAGCACTTTTCGTAGGCAACCACGAACACGGCTGTATCTGCTTCGGACGGCGGGGGACCCGGTTCGTGATCCGTGCTTCCGAATCGTGAGTCCAGCTCTGCCTGCTGGGCCGCACGGAGGTCCGCGCCCACGGGATTCGCCCAGGTGACCTGCCGGATGTTGAGCCGGGGATTCGTCTGCATGTGTGCCTCACTTCGTTTTGATTCCGCTGAGGTGTTGATGCGACTTAATCCTAGGAAGCAGCGGTTACCGCCGTGTTTCCTGTGCGTTAGCTTCGGGAGAACTGCAGTGGACGCCTCCCACCTCGCCTCGTGAGGCCCGCTTTACGCCCCATGGAGTGGCGTTCGCGCGCAAAGCTGGTCCCGCAACGCGTGGTGAGGTCAGAAGGCTTCGCCGGTGGGGTCCTCTGTGGTCTGGTCTGCCAAGGCCAGTCCGCCCACGGGGATCTGGTCCCAATGGAGCACGCGCCAACCCTTCTTGGGGTCGCCCTCAAGTGCCACGATTCCCGTGTTCGGCAGCTGATGGGTTTCGGCGAACACCGTATCTATGTCTTCAGCCCTTCGTCCAGCCCAGCAACGGATGGCTGCGCCATGGCTGATGATTGCAGCCGTTGCATGGCCTGCTGCGGCCACCTTTTCCACCGATGCGTCGAACCTGGCGAAGAAATCGTGCCCTGTGAAGGCACCCGGCATCCGCATATCGAGGTCACCGCTGCTCCAAGCGAACACCGTGCCCATGTAGCGCCTGTGCGATTCATGGTCGGTCTTCTTCTCCAGCGAACCGGCCTCGATCTCATGGACACCATCCAGGATCTCCGGTTCCAGCCCAGTCGCCTTGGCCAAAGGAATCACAGTGCGCTGCGTGCGGAGCAGTGTGGAGGTGTACAAGGCCTCGATTGACTCGTCCTTGAGCGCCTCCGGCAACGCTGCTGCCTGCCGTTCGCCAAGCTCGGTGAGCCCGGGTCCCGGAAATGCCGTATCCAGCTCACCCGCGACGTTGCCGGGGGTCTGTCCGTGCCTGATCAACAGGAGCTTCATGGCTGCTCCGCTCCTCACTAGTAGCCGGGTTGCCGTACCGTGGTTCGCGTTCCCGCGATTCCGTAGTCCAGCCTAGCCTTCGGGTCTGACACCCAGCCCACCACCCGGTGGCCGCTCAGGTGGTCCCGCGTTTCCCAAACCCCAGGCAACGCCATGGAGTTGCAGTTAATGCACTGCAACTTTGGCATTGACTGCCGTCCCGGCACGCCCCAAAAGCCACAGCGGCGGGCAGGGCACCAGCCCGGCCCGCCGCCGTCGTTCGATTCTTGTTAATTGATCGAATCCAGTTACTGGAGGTGATCCACCAGCTTGTCGGCGATGCCCGTGTACTTGCCCGGAGTGAGGGCGAGAAGACGCGCTTCGGCGTCTGCAGAAAGGCCCAGGCCCTGAACGAATTCCTGCATGCGTGCTGCGTCCACGCGCTGGCCTCGAGTGAGGTCCTTGAGGCGCTCGTAGGGGTTTTCCATACCGTCAACGCCAGCGATCGCCTCTGCGCGCATGACCATCTGAATGGCTTCGCCCAGGACTTCCCAGTTGGTGTCGAGGTCGCCGGCCAGAACGTCCTCGGCGACGTCGAGGGCCTTCAGGCCCTTGGCGACGTTGGAGATTGCCAGGAGCGAGTGGCCGAAGGCAACGCCAATGTTGCGCTGCGAGGAGGAGTCCGTCAGGTCACGCTGCCAGCGTGAGGTCACCAGCGTGGCACCGAGGGTGTCCAGGAGGCCGTTGGAGATCTCCAGGTTGGCTTCGGCGTTCTCGAAGCGGATCGGGTTGACCTTGTGAGGCATGGTGGACGAACCTGTGGCGCCAGCGACCGGAATCTGGCGGAAGTATCCGATGGAGATGTAGCTCCAGATGTCCGTGCAGACGTTGTGCAGGATGCGGTTGAAGCGGGCGATGTCCGCGTACAGCTCGGCCTGCCAGTCATGGCTTTCGATCTGCGTGGTCAGCGGGTTCCACGTGAGGCCCAGGCCTTCCACGAAGGACTTGGCGACGGCTTCCCAATCCGCGCTGGGCACGGAAGCAACGTGGGCCGCGTAAGTGCCGGTGGCTCCGTTGATCTTGCCGAGGTACTCGGTCTTCGCGATGCGGGCAAGCTGGCGGTTCAGGCGGTGTGCGATCACCGCAAGTTCCTTGCCAAGGGTGGTAGGCGTGGCGGGCTGTCCGTGGGTCCGCGACAGCATGGGAACAGTGCGGTTGGCTTCCGCCATGGCCTGGATCTGCTGGACCAGCGCGGTGGCGTTCGGGAGCCAAACGTCCTCAACGGCACCCTTGATGCCCACGGCGTAGGAGAGGTTGTTGATGTCCTCGGACGTGCAGCCGAAGTGCACCATGGCAGTGAGGTTTTCGATGCCGATTGCAGGGAGCCTGCGGCCGATGTAGTACTCAACGGCCTTCACGTCGTGCACCGTTACGGCTTCGATTTCGGCCAGCTCGTTAACGGAGGCGGCGTCGAAACCGGTCACGATGGCGCGCAGCTTGGCGACCTGGTCATCGGACAGCGGACCTGCGCCCGGCAGGACGGACTGGCTGGTCAGGTGGATGAGCCACTCGACTTCGACGTGAACACGATCGCGGTTGAGGGCGGCCTCGGACAAGTAGTCAACGAGGGGCGCGACGGCGGCACGGTAGCGGCCGTCGAGGGCGCCAAGGGCGAGGGGTTCGGAAGCGAGGGACACGCGGGGGGATTCAGCCATGGTTCCTATTCTTTCATGCTCCCAGCTTGGGACCGGAGTTGGTGACGGTGCTATGTGGATACGGCTTGCGTTATCCACATAACCGGGTTGGCGCCTTCTGGCGTTGCCCGCACCCTCCGTAGCTTCGAAGTATCGATCAGCACCACAACCTTTGGAGTAAACGGACCATGAGCGTCGGCTTGATGCCTGCAGCCACCCCGCCCACTTTCGATCCTTTGGAGTGCGCCTCACGTGGCCACGAAGTCCAAAGGCTGGCATGGCGCATCAAGAAATGCGTGGATGACGTTGACGCTGTGCTGTCCAGTCTGCGGCGGGTGCAATTGGATGATTGGCAATCCCCGGCCGGAAACAAGTACAGGACCACGGTCGCAGTTCACGCCTCCGCACTCATGCGCGCCCGTGAGACTCTGGACGATGCCGCGGCGACGGTGCTTCGCCATTCCCGCAACGTAGGGGCCTCAGACAGGGCTGGCTTCTGATGTCCGATGCAGCACCCATCGGTGCAGGATCCGCACCTGATCCCACTCCGCCGGTGCCGGACGGAATCCTTCGCATACGAGGGGGTGCAGGCGGAATGTCGTTCCAGCTCGATGAGCTCCTCCAAGGTGCCGCGGTGCTTGATCAACTGGCACAGAGACTGATGAGCGTCGAGGTCGAGGCGCAGCGGGTGCAGGATGCATTGGAGCCCTTCTTATACGAGTCCTATGCTTCTGGGTGCGCCGCTCTTGATGCCGTGGCAGAAGGCAGGAAGCGGATTGCCGGCGTTCGTGCGGAATTGGTGGAGGTCAGCCGGGACGTCAGAGCCAGTAATCAGGCCTACGAGACCGCCGAGGCCAAGAACGCACTGCTCGCCAGGACAGGGCTGGACCCCTGGAAGACACTGGGCCTGGAGAATACGGGCAGGTCCAGCTTGCGGGACATCACGGATAACGTCCTCGGATTGGTCCTGTCAGCGTTCATGAATGTCCGGCAAGGCATGGTGCCCGGCGCGGCACTCGCTGTGGGTGTCATACCCGGACGATCGGACAGCGGCAGCGCCTTGCGTGACCTGCTGGCGTTGCCAGGCATGGAGAAGTTTCGGCCGCGTCCGGTGAAGGCCGAACAGATTGGACAGGGAGTGGAAACCGTGGATCCCTCCATGGCGGCAAACCTGAGAAGGCTTGACGAGATCCATGCCCGCGGTGAAGGGGAGATCGAGATCATCGAACTTCACCATGGTGCCTCTAGCACCTGGACGGTGTTGATCCCCGGGACGGAACCGGAAAAAGCCAACATGGGTGGTGCCAATCCCCTCGATGAGGCCGGAATCGCCGAGGCCTTGGGCTATGGGTCCAAAGACGTTATCCCTGCAATCACCCAAGCGCTTCACGAGGCGGGAGCTGAAGCAGGGGACCAAGTAGTTGCGGTGTCTCACAGCCAAGGCGGAGTCCACGCAATGAACCTCACGCAGGACAAAGCGTTCCTCGCCGAGTTCGACCTCCGGTTTGTCCTGACGGCCGGTGCTCCGGTGGGGGGCGTTGCCGCTGGGCCGGGGATCAGCACCTTGCACCTGGAACACGCTGATGACTGGGTCCCCGGCTCAGACGGTCAGAAGAATCCGGACACCAAGGATCGTGTCACGGTAACTCTCACCAATCCCGCCCGCACACCGCCCGGGGAGGGGTTTGGCCTTGGTCCGGGGCACCGGTTGGAGACGTACGCCGTGGGAGCCGAGGAGATTGCCCGCAGCCAGGATCCCTCGCTTGTGGCGTCAGCGGGGGCGTACGCAGGGGCCGTTGGCGCTGGCGGAGCTGCGACGGTCACCAGGTTCAGGTTGGTTCGCGAAGCTATGCCTGAGAAGGTGCACAGCGATCCGAAACCCAGCGTGAGGCAGAGCAAATCCGGGGCCGGTACAAGGTGAGCCCCGCACAGCGGGCTCCGGACGCAGCCACTGATGACGCAGCGGTTGGCGAGCCAAGGAAGGTGGGGACAGGGGTGGAGGGCTCTGCACCCCGGTGGGCCCTAGCGCTTGCCGGTACCCGGGATGAGGCCAGCCACCATGCTGACGATGCTGATGATGATGGAAGCCAGGATGGCCGTCCAGAAGAACGAGTCGATGGTCAGGTGCACGGGCGTGAAGCTGCTGAGCCAGGCTGTCAGGTACAACATGGCTGCATTGATCACGATGGTGAACAGGCCAAGGGTCAAGATGGTCACGGGCAGCGAGAGGATCTTCACCAAAGGCCTCACAAACGCGTTGACGATGCCGAAAATCAACCCGATGAAGAGGTACGCCAGGACGATGCCCACTGTGTCTGCGTTATCCGTCAGTCCCGCATTCGTGGCGGCTTTTTCTGTGGCCGTGGTCGAGATTTCCAAGCCAGTCAGGAGCCAACTGGCCACCCACAAGGCAAGTCCATTGATGATGACGCGAACGATGAAGGAACCCATGGGCCCAATGCTTCCATATCCAGCTGTGTCCAGGCTGGACTCCGCAGATTCGTGGCGGGCGCGCGAACCCGGGCGAGGGGTCTGGTGCCGGCACTGGAGAACCTCGGTCGCGGGTTGGGTGCCAGTAGGCTTGAAGCCATGACTACTACTGACAACGTGCCGGAGGGCGTACTCCCCCGCCCGGTCGTAGACAGGCTTCCAAAGTATGCCGCGGGCAAACCCCCGGCTCCCATTGAGGGCCTCACCAGCTACAAATTGTCGTCCAACGAAAATCCGCTTCCCCCGATTCCTGCAGTGTTGCAGGCCATCGCGGACCAGTCGGACATCAACCGCTATCCCGACCCCCTGGCAAGCAAGCTGCGGAACGCGCTCGCAGAGTTCCTGGATATTCCGGCTGACGACGTCGTCACCGGTGCGGGGAGCCTGGGAGCGCTGAACCAGATCCTCACCACATTCGCCGGTCAAAACGATGACGGCAAAGCGGACGAGGTGATCTACGCCTGGCGTTCCTTCGAGGCCTACCCCATTTGTGTTGGCCTCGCGGGCGCTGCAAGCGTGCAGATTCCGTTGCTCGACGATGGGCGCCATGATCTGGACACCATGGCTGCGGCGGTCACGGTGCGGACCAAAGTGATCCTGCTGTGCACTCCGAACAATCCAACAGGCCCCATCCTCACCGCCGAGGAAACCGAGCGTTTCATCCAATCGGTGCCGCCGAACGTGGTTATCGTCATCGACGAGGCCTACCAGGAATTCGTGCGTGATGCCGCGGCCGTGGATGGCATCAAGCTGTACCGGAAATATCCGAATGTGGTGGTTCTCAGGACCTTCTCCAAAGCCCATGGGCTGGCAGGTTTGCGGGTCGGCTACAGCGTTTCCGGTCCGTTGCTTACACAACACCTGCGTGTCACGGCCACGCCATTTGCGGTTTCCCAAATTGCTGAACGTGCGGCAATCACTTCCTTGCAGAATTTCGACCAGGTTGTTGAAAGGGTACAAAGCCTGGTGGACGAACGGGACCGCATCACCAGAGGCCTCAGGGAGCTCGGTTGGTTCGTTCCCGAGGCGCAGGGAAACTTCGTTTGGTTGAATTTTGGCGAGCACAGTGGCGAATTCGCGGCCCTTGCGGGCGAGCAGGCGTTGTCCGTACGCGCTTTCGGCAACGAGGGTGTCAGGGTCAGCGTCGGAGAGGTCGAAGCGAACACCCGGTTCCTCGCCCTCTGTGCAGGTTATACAAAGGCACCGCTGGGTTCCTAGCGGTTAACAAATGCGCCTTCGCTACTTACTGCCTATAAAGTAAGGACCGAAAGCCAAAATATATGCCTATTCAGGAATGCATTCCTGAATAGGCATATATCCCAGCGACAGACGTTGCCCGGCCACTGGCCGCAGCAAGCAAGGAGACGGAATGGGCTCGACACAACTGCCCCCTGGGGCCGAGGAAACTCTGGCGGCAACGTCTGCGGCAGTGGCCGCGAACGATTCCGTGGAGATGGTCCAGTTGCTCGGCCCTGACGGAAAGCTGGGCACCGATCCGGTCTTCTCGGATTACGCCAAGCGGATCGACCCCGAGAAGTTGCGCGTTTTCTATGCTGACATGGCCAAAATCCGCCGGTTCGACCAAGAGGCCACGGCGCTCCAGCGGCAGGGCGAGCTTGCTCTCTGGGTTCCGTTGACTGGCCAGGAAGCGGCCCAGATCGGTTCTGGCCACGCGAGCCAAGCCCAGGACTACATCTTCCCGACGTACCGCGAACACGGCGTCGCACTGGTCCGGAACGTGGACCTCGCGGAGTTGCTGAGGCAGTTCCGCGGAATCTCCAACGGTGGCTGGGATCCGCGCCAGAACAATTTCCACCTCTACACCCTGGTTCTCGCGGCGCAGACGCTGCACGCGGTGGGCTATGCCATGGGCATCCAGCGCGACCAGAAGTCGGCTGCGGATTCAACCGACCCCAAGGCCGCCGTCATCGCCTACTTCGGGGACGGTGCAAGTTCCGAGGGTGACGTCCATGAGTCCATGGTGTTCGCTGCCTCGTACGACGCTCCCGTGGTGTTCTTCTGCCAGAACAACCACTGGGCCATCTCCGTGCCCACGGAAGTCCAGACGAAGGTGCCGCTGGCGAACCGCGCGAAAGGCTATGGTTTCCCGGGCATCCGCGTGGACGGGAATGACGTCATCGCCGTGCACGCTGTCACCGAATGGGCCCTGGAACACGCACGCGAGGGTCGAGGCCCGGTGCTGATCGAGGCCTACACCTACCGGCTTGGCGCACACACCACCGCTGACGATCCCACCAAATACCGCGAGTCGGCAGAAGAAGCTGCCTGGCGTGCGAAGGATCCGCTGGATCGCCTGGAGAAGTACCTGCGTTCCGAGGGCCTTGCCGATGACGCTTTCTTTGAGCAGGTCAAGGCCGACGGCGACGAACTCGCCTCGTACGTCCGTGAAACAACCCACGGCCTGGAAGTTCCGAACATCCGGGACGCCTTCGCCAACGTGTATGCCGAACAGCATCCGCTGATCGCGGAAGAACTGGCCTGGTTCGAGGAGTACTCGGCAGGCTTCGAAAGCGACGAGGAGGCAGCTAACTGATGGTAACCATGACCATTGCCAAGGCCATCAACGAGGGCCTGCGCGCCTCCCTGAAGAGCAACCCGAAATCCCTGCTGATGGGCGAGGATATCGGGCATCTGGGCGGCGTCTACCGCGTCACCGACGGCCTCATCAAGGAGTTCGGCGAAGACCGTGTAGTGGACAGTCCCTTGGCCGAATCCGGAATCGTGGGAACGGCGATCGGCTTGGCCCTGCGCGGCTACTCGCCGGTGTGCGAGATCCAGTTCGATGGGTTCGTCTTCCCGTCCTTCAACCAGATCACCACCCAATTGGCTAAGATCCATGCCCGCAGCCATGGCCAACTGACGGTACCCGTAGTCATCCGCATCCCCTACGGCGGCGGCATCGGCTCGGTGGAACACCACTCAGAATCGCCCGAGGCACTCTTCGCCCATACGGCCGGCCTGCGCATCATCTCTCCGTCCAACCCGCACGATGCCTACTGGATGATCCAGAAGGCCGTCGAATGCCAGGACCCCGTGATCTTCTTCGAGCCCAAGCGCCGGTACTGGCTCAAGGGTGAGGTGGACGTGGAAAACGCGGGCCTTTCCGAGGATGCGTTCAAGGCGCACGTGATCCGCGAGGGCACGGACGCCACCATCGTCGCCTACGGCCCGTTGGTACCGGTGGCACTGGCCGCTGCCAACGCTGCGGCGGAGGACGGCCGGAGTATCGAAGTCATCGACCTCCGCTCCATTTCCCCGCTGGATTTCGACACCATCGAGGAATCGGTCAAAAAGACCGGTCGCCTGATCGTGGCCCACGAGGCACCCACTTTCGGCGGAATCGGCGGTGAGATCGCAGCACGCATCACCGAGCGGGCTTTCCTGCACCTAGAGGCTCCTGTGATCCGCGTCGGCGGCTTCCACATGCCTTACCCCGTTGCGAAGGTCGAAGAGGACTACTTGCCGGACATCGACAAGATCCTCGAAGCACTCGACCGCTCCCTGGCCTACTAACCCGCCCTGATCCAGCCCGCTTCTGCAGGGCGCACGGAAATCCGAGGACCACTGTGACTGTAAAGAAATTCAACCTGCCGGATGTCGGCGAAGGCCTCACCGAAGCCGAGGTAGTGGCTTGGAAGGTCAAGCCCGGCGACACCGTCGCGATCAACGACGTCCTGTGCGAGATCGAGACAGCCAAATCGCTTGTTGAGCTCCCTTCGCCTTTCGCCGGCACGGTTACGGAGCTCCTTGTCGAGGAAGGAATCACGGTTGAGGTGGGTACGCCCATCGTCGCCGTCTCGGACAACCAGCCCGGTGAAGATTCTCCGCAGGCGCCGGCACCCTCCGCGGATGAGGTCTTCACCCCGATCCACGGAAAGCTGTCTTCGGACCAGGCAGTCACGCCCACCTACGGCAAACTGCCCGTGGACTCCGGCGATACCCTCGCAGGTGGCCCGCTGGTAGGTTCCGGTCCAAAGGCCGACGCCGTCAAGCGCCGCCCGCGCAAGCGCCCGGCCGCTGCTTCGGCCGGCTCGGTCCGGGTTGACGAAAACGCCGAAGGCACCGTGCAGGACCACCAGTCCGTGCTCGAAGCCCAAGCAGCCGTGACATCGGTGACGCACAGGCCGCACCCGGCTCCCGCCGTCGTCCGTCCTGCTGCACCTGCCCAAACCTCCCCGGCCCAAACTGCGCCGCCTCAAACCGCGCCGGCGGTGCAGAGCCAGCCCGACGTCCAGCAGCCGGCCGCATCCCGCGGCGCTGCGATCAGTGGAACCATCAGCGGATTGGTGAACAAGGTGCTGGCCAAGCCGCCGGTGCGGAAGTTTGCCCGGGACCTTGGTATCGACCTCGCCGACGTCGTAGCTACCGGGCAGCGCGGTGAGGTGACCCGGGAGGACCTGGTGAGCTACCAGGCGCAGCGGGACGCGGAATTGGACCAGGCGGACTCGTTCTGGGGCGCCTCCAAGAAACCGCAGGACCAGCGGATCGAGCGTGTGCCCGTGAAGGGTGTTCGCAAGGCGACGGCCAAGGCCATGGTGGATTCGGCTTTCACAGCGCCGCACGTCAGCATCTTCGTGGATGTCGACGCAAGCCGGACGATGGAATTCGTGAAGCGCCTCAAGGCTTCGCGGGACTTCGAAGGCATCAAGGTTTCACCGCTGCTCATCCTGGCCAAGGCAGTCATTTGGGCGGCCGCGCGGAATCCCAGCGTCAATGCCACGTGGGTGGAAAACGCAGACGGTAACGGTGGCGCCGAAATCCAGATCAAACACTTCATGAACCTTGGCATTGCTGCTGCCACGCCGCGCGGTCTCATGGTCCCGAACATCAAGGACGCCCAGGACCTCTCCCTCAAGGAGTTGGCTTTGGCACTCAACGAGCTGGCAACCAAAGCACGTGCCGGGAAGACGCAGCCCGCCGAGATGCAGGGTGGCAGCCTGACCATCACCAACATCGGGGCCCTGGGCATCGATACGGGAACGCCCATCATCAACCCGGGTGAGGTGGCGATCATCGCGTTCGGCACCATCAAGCAGAAGCCGTGGGTCCTGGACGGCGAGGTGATCCCGCGCTGGATCACCACTCTGGGGGGCTCCTTTGACCACCGAGTGGTGGATGGCGACCTGTCCGCGCGCTTCATGGCGGATGTCGCCGCGATCCTGGAAGAACCGGCGCTGCTGCTTGACTGACCGCAAGGCCATTGCAGCTTCGATAGTTACGGAACCACAGCTCGTCACGGGAACGTGGCGGACTGTGGCGAGGGTGTTGACGGAGGTCTTTCAGCCGCCGGTGGTGGTGAGCGTCCTCCTGCTGATCAGCCCGGCCATCGAACCTGGTGTCCCTGGAACAATCTGGTTTGGCTTGTTGGCCGCCTTCTTCGTGTGTGTCCTGCCCTTGGCCTACGTCCTGGTGATGGTGAAACTGGGCAGGATCACGGACCACCACGTCAGCGATCGCCGCCAGCGCACTCCCTTGCTGCTGCTGGCGTTGGCATCGGTGGTGGCCGGCCTCCTGGTGCTCCAATGGCTGCACGGGCCGGTGAGCATCACCGTCATGATCATTGCCCTGATTGGCGGGATCGCGATTTTGGCCGTCGTCAGCGCTTTTTGGAAGATGAGCGGGCACGCCTCGGCCATCTCATCGGCGGCGGTCATCGCGGTGTTCATGTTTGGCCCGGCTTGGCTGCCCTTGTTGCTGTTGATCCCGGCTGTGGGCTGGTCCCGCGTGGTGCTGCGGGCCCACACTCTGGCGCAAGTCATGGTGGGCTCCGTCTTCGGCGGCGGCGTCATCGCCGGCCTGTGGCTGCTGCTCCGCGAGTGGATGCTCTGATTCAGAAGACGCTTTAAACAGCAATGCCGCCGGATCCCCGGCGGCATTCTTGCTGGTCCTGGTGGAGCGGCGCTTAGAAGGCGGGGTAGTTAACCAGCAGCGCTTGAAGCTCCGAGGTAGACATGTGGTTGGCCATCTCCACGCTGATGCCCATGGCAACGGCGGCTACGGTGAGCATGGCAACCAAGGCCACGGAGAGGAAGCGCCAGTCCTTACGGAAGACGCTGCCGATGGTTTCCGGCATTTCCAGCTGCGGGGCGATCAGGTTGGGGGCGCTGTCCCAGGAACCGTCGTCGAGGAGCGCAATGATGCGGTCGTTGCTGCGGTCGAAGTGCATGGTGCTGATGTTGTTGCCGTGGCGGGCAAGCAGGATGTCGTGTCCGACGCGCTGACGAGGCTGCAAAGTAAGCAAAGAGAGATCCCCTGAAATCGAAAGAGTGGTGGTGGCTCACGCCATTGGGGGCATCTCAATTTTATAACGGTTGCTTGTGCGAACTTGTCCAAAAGACGCCAAAAGCCGGGTGAGGCTGCCCACCCGGCGGCGTGATTCGGATCGCTTAAGGTTCGTCGGTCTTGGCGATGTAGACATCGCAGGGAGCGTTGTGGGCCACGGTGTTCGCCACGCTTCCCAGCACCCGGCCGAGGCCCTGCATGCGGCGGTTACCCACCACGATCAAGGCGGCGTCAAGCACTTCGGCCTCCTTGACCAAGGCTTCTCCAGGCTTGCCCCGCGCCGAGGAGTAGGTGACTTCAAGCCGCTCGTCCTGCAGCTGTTCGGCGACGGCGCGTGCCACTGCTTCAGCTTCGGCGGCATCGGAGACGATCCAGCGATCGGTACCGATCTCCACCACTTCGGTCCTGTTGCTGTCGAAAGCGCTGACCACGCGAAGGGAGGCGCCCAGTCCGATGGCCAGTTGCTGTGCGGCTTTGGCTGCCCGCAGCGCAGTTTCGCTGCCGTCGACTCCTACAATGACAACTCCGGTCATAGCGATGCTCCTTCATTGCTGGCTTGGATGGCCGCTGCGAGTACAGGGGCCAGACGGCGTACGCCTTCGGCAATGGTAGCCGGAGGTACCGCGCTGAACGCGAGGCGAAGCTTGTTGGAAGGCCCGTCGGCAGGGACGAATGCTGCTCCGGGTATGAACACCACGCCGGCGTCGATGGCCTTGCCCAGCAAGGGGTAGGTGTCCACGCCCTCGGGCAGTGTCACCCAGACGAAGAAGCCGCCATCGGGCCTGGTCCAGGTCAGCCCGGACGGCATGTGCTCGTCAAGGGCGGAGAGCAGGGCCTGGCAGCGTTCGGCGTAGAGGGAGCGGTAGGTGTCGATCTGCCCGCGCCAGTCGTAGTCACGGAGGTAGGCCGAAATCAGCATCTGGTTCAGCGGCGGCGGGCACAGCGTGACGGATTCGGAGGCCAGGTAGAAGCGCCGCTGCAAGTGCGCGGGAACCAGGGCCCAGCCAATCCGGAGGCCGGGCGCGAAGATCTTGGAGAACGAGCCGAGGTAGATCACGTCGTCCGGGTTGGCTGCGCGCATGGGTGCGATCGGATGGCCGTCGAAGCGCAGCAAACCGTAGGGGTTGTCTTCCAGGACCAGAATATTCGCGGCACGGCATATATCGACGATCCGCTGCCTGCGCTCTTGGCTCAAGGTGATGCCGGACGGATTGTTGAAGTTGGGGATCGTGTACAGGAACTTGATGTTCTTGCCCGCGGACTGGAGTGCCGCAATCCTGGCCTCCAGAGGCTCAGGCACCAGGCCGTCGTCGTCCATTTCCACAGGTTCCACCTGCACCTGGTACGCCTCGAACGTATTCAAAGCGCCAACGTAGGTTGGGTTTTCCACCAGGACAACGTCGCCCGGATTGCAGAAAACCTTCGTTGCTACGTCCTGGGCCGACTGCGACCCGGCGGTGATCACCACGTTCTCCGGCGCAGCGTCGGTGATGCCCTCGGCGGCCATGACTTCGCAGATCTGCCGGCGCAACTCCTCGGTGCCCTGTCCGCCGCCGTACTGCAACGCCGTCATGCCTTCCTTGGCAATGATCCGGGACGCAGTTTCGCCGAGCTTTTCCAGCGGCAACGACTGCAAGTAGGGATTCCCGCCCGCGAGCGAGACCAGTCCGGGCTGCATGGAGATATCGAAGACGTCCCTCACGGCGGACTGCTTGATGTTGGCGGCCCGCGCGGAGAACAATCCCTCGTGCGGGTGAGCGGCGGTAGCAGCGCGCTCGATGGCGTCGATGGCTTCAGCGGGCAGCGAAGTGCCGGCATCCAATGTTTCGTGGGTCACAATGTTCAGGATACTCCCAGAGGTTGCTAATGAGGCAACATATGTTTTCAAGGTCTCTTTGCAATCCAGTGGGCGGCTTTACGGAGCCGCGGCCAAGGGCTGGAATGTACTCATGACATCGAACCGGGGATCCGTGACCAAGGCCGAACACTTCCACAAGCTCCACGATGCTGGGCCAACACCCTTGGTCCTGGTCAACGTGTGGGATGCGGCCTCAGCGCGGGTTGTCCAGGAAGCGGGGGCCACAGCCATCGCCACGTCAAGTTCCGCTGTCTCCTGGAGCCTGGGGTTCCGGGATGGCGACCACGTGCCGTGGGGTCTCGCGATGGCGGCGTTGGGGCGGGTGGTTTCCGCCACCAGCCTGCCGGTCACTGCCGACATCGAGACAGGCTACGGCAGGACCGACGACGAACTCCGCGCCACTATCCATGCAGTACTCGATGCGGGTGCCGTCGGCATCAACATTGAGGATTCCGCCGTCGAACCCCTCACGGACATCGCCGAGCAGTCCCGGCGCATCGCCCTCATCCGCGCCACTGCGGATGATCGGGGGATTCCGCTCTTCATCAACGCACGCACCGATACCTATTTGTCGGGGCTTTTCCCGGACAGTGCCTACGACGAGACGATGACCCGGGCCGATGCCTACATCACGGCGGGTGCTGACGGTATTTTCGTTCCCGGAGTCGTCGATTTGCATGTGCTGCACGAGTTGTCCGGCCACATTCCCGCGCCGGTCAATGCGCTGGCGGGCGTAGGTGCACCATCTCCGCTGGAACTGCACGACGCCGGCGTCCGTCGCGTCAGCATCGGCGGCAACACCGCCAAGGCGGCCTACGCCAAGGTTGCGAGGGTGGCCAAGGAAATCCTCGGCGACGGCAACTGGGCCGGTTTGGCCGGCACTCGCAGCCATGACGAGATGGACTCGCTGTTTGCGCCGGGACCCAAGTACAGCATGTGACGCTGCCGCGGAGCCGGTAAATGTACGACGGCGGCACGCACCATATTGTCGGACCCCACCTATAGCTTGGGTTGAGTAAAGGAAGCGGGCAGAGGAGGGCCGGATGGCAAGACGCAGTGTGCAGTTTTGGCGCATTGAGCAGCTCAACGGGGATGCCCTCACCCGGCCGTTCCCTGCACGGCGCGTGGCCGACGTCGTTCGGAAAGCCCGTGAGGATGGCACCGACCGCCACTTCACCTCTTCCGATGGCACGGTCCTGCTGGCCCAAACGGCGGCAGTCTCGCCGAACCCCGTGCTGTTGCTGGATCGGGTCCGGGATACCAACCTGCCCAGCGTCGGCGATCCCCTTGGCCGTCGCAAACCCTTGCCGTTGGCTCCTGGAGACCACCTTCTCGAGACCACCTACTTCGCCTTCCTGAAACGGAATGTCATCGCCGTGCTCACCAGCGGCAACGGCCCCAGGGCTTCGCGGATGGGGGAGTACCTGGGCGGGATGCTCGGACTGGAGCCCGCGCTGGTTCCCGTGGTCCGGGAGGACATTGAGGAGATCCTGGCACGCTTGGAGGTGAGCCGCTTCGAGTTCGCCCTTCCGGCCGAACGGTTGTCCGGGAAGCTGATGGAAGGCGAATGGGCCGATGTCCTGGACAGCGCGTCCCGGCTCATGACCGAAGGCACGTTCCGGATCTCCTTGAGTGTAGGGCGGTCCGGCAAGGCCGAGGACAAGCAACGGATCCGCGACCGCATCCAGCAACTCATCGACCTTTTCCGGAGGGCCGGTTCCGTGGAGCACTTCGACTATGTGGTGGCCGAGGGCAAGGACTCACTGAGCGGAGACCGCGAAGTCGTGGATCTGCTCAAGGAACGCTTCATCTCTCACATCGACGTTGATGCGGACGTGTTCAACGATCCCGCCAGATCGGTGGCAGAGGCCGTTGCCATCCTGAACAAGCAGGCCAGGGACAACGAGGCCTTCTTCGCCCGAACCCTCCCCGACACCAAGGGCGCGCCGGATAACGGTGCGGTGCCGGACCTCGTCGCTGGCGGCGTGGTCGCGGTCCGGGCGGCCATGGCTGCTGCCGTGGCCAGCCGGGAAGAGCCTGAGTCCCGGGACGAACCCAAGTCCCGGGAAGGATCCAAGCCCCAGGAAGCGCAAGGCGGTGCGGGCCATGAGCTTGTACGAGGTTGACATTGAACGCACTGGGCGGCGCCGGACACTGTGGCGCTGGTTCCTGCTTCATCCACGTGCCGACTACGCCTGGGCCACCCTGGCGGTCCTGTTGTGGCTCGGTGCCGCGTTGGTTTTCCGTCAGCCATTGATCCTGGAAGGCGTTGGACCGGGTGCCCGGCGAACCCTCTTCCAGACGTTGGCTACCCTTGCCGGTGCCACAGCGGGCTTGACCCTGACCAGTGTTTCCATGCTCATCAACGTCCTCGGCAAGAAGGCCGCGCCAGGACAACGTGAGCTGCCGCTGGAGAAGCTCACGGCCACGCACCGGCGCCAGATCGGCGAGGTCTTCCTGTTCGCCATCCCCGGTCTCGGGCTGCTCCTGGTTATTGCACTGGCAACCATGGTCCTGGAGGGCGATGCGCCTACCGGCCTGTGGGTCCCAGAGGCCGTGGTCTTCGTGCTGGCATTCGCGTCCGTCCTGTCCTTGCTGCGCGTTGCCTGGGCCCTCCGGCGTGTGCTGGCAATAGCCACGGCCTGAAGCAGCCCGACACCGTCCCAACCCCCGCCATTCCGTCGCTGCCCCGCAACGTAGCAGCGGGCGATGGATTAGCCAGGCCAACGTGAAATGTGCGCGGTAATCCGCTGATTGGAGACAAAGCGCTGTTCCATCAGTGGATTGATCTCCCCCAAAACCCGCCGCATGGCGCGGTAATTCGAGTGGACGGAGCCCGTCCTGAGCAATGGTTCCAAGTGTGCTACCCGGTTTCGCAATTGATAAATGCCCGCTACATCGTGCGTTACTTCGGTGCCTGTCCGCGCGGTGTGCGGGAACGCTTTCATGAGTGAATTTCTCCACAGAAGCTTGCGTGCGGGAGTTTTGTCCGGCAGCAGGAATCGCCATGTTCCAAAGCTCATTTGTGCCAGCACATCGGCATGTGATGTAGGCATCGTACGTCCACGGGTTGCGCGTTTGGCGCGGGTCGTGGCGTCCCGGATGTCATTGCCATGTCGGGTGAGTTTATGAAGCAACGCAGACGGGTCCGTCAGCCAATCCGCACCATGCAGGCCTCCCGTCGGTTTGGGTTGGGTGGAGTTCCACGCGCCGAGCTCGGCATCCAATGCGTTGCGCAGCACGACTTCAAAGAAATGCAATGATTCGTAGACCGCGCCGGAGAGTCCGATATTCCAGTGGTACAACTGAATCGCCTTTTTCCGATTACCCCTCGATGTTGAAAGATATGGTCCCAACCTTGCTGGTGAAATATAGCCTTGGAACGCATCCCACACAGGCGACGTTGGTTCCATTTGCTGAGGAGACGACATCTCCGTAGACTATTCGAGAAGGCGGGGGCGAGTTCTCCGTTAGAGGTTTTATCCACAGGCCCGGCAATAAACATTGCCGGGCCTGTGGCATTTCCGTCGCTGCCGGACCTACTTGCCGGCAGTCTAGGTCGAGGCCACTGTTTGTGCTCGCGTGAGCTTCTCCCGAAGCGACAACCTGACTGTGGGCCATTCGCTCTCGATGATGGAGAACACCACAAGGTCGCGCATGGTTCCGTCCCTCCATGGATCGTGGTTCCGGAGTACGCCGTCCTGCTTGGCCCCGAGTCGGGTTACGGCAGCACGCGAAACGTGGTTGTGCCAGTGGGTCCTGAACTCCACCGCGATGCAGTCAAGTGCTTCGAAGGCGTGTGTGAGCTGAAGGAGTTTGGCTTCAGTGTTGATGGGAGTCCGTTGCGCGCTTTTGGCCAGCCACGTTGAACCAATTTCCAGCCGTCGGTGGTCTGCCCGGATGTTGCAGAACGTGGTCATCCCGCAGATTGCCCCTGTATCGTTCCGGCGAATGGTCCACGGCAGCATGGTTCCCTGCTCCGAAAGTTCCAGCCTTTTTTGGATCTCGGCCGCCATTTGATCCGGTGAGGGGATGCGGGTGAACCATGTGGTCCACATCCGGCCATCCTCTACCGCAGAGCACAACCCGTCGTGGTGCTTCTCGGACAGCGGCTCCAGGGTTACGTGTTTACCGGTCAGCGTCAGAGGGCGGGAGAAGGTCATGGCGTCATCCTATGAGGCAGGGCGTGGACATCTCCGTGGACTATTCGGGAAGGTGGGGACAGATTTCCCCTTACAGGCTTTGTTTACAGGCCGGGAAATGACACGACGCCCGGCCTGCGGCCGCCGCCCCCCCGCGCGGCTCAGCGCAGGCTCAGTGCAACGTCCAGCGTCATCCCATTGATGTAGATCTCCGCCCTCGTCGCACCGCTGGCCGACACCACCGTGTGGGTCAACTGGGCTTCGATCCGTGGAATGTCGCACACGCCGCCTGGCCGGAGGGAGCCGGTCAGGTTCACCACCACCGTGGATCCGCTGACGTACCCGGACACGAACTGCAGGGAGGACGCGGCCAGGGAATCATAGAGCGCGGCGTCGTTGTCCAAGGGCATCCCCGCGCCCAGCAGCCGGCCGAGTGCCACGGTCAACGGATCGCCGGGTACGGCTGCACCCCGCACGGCCACCAGGCTGTCATTGCACCCGAACCGCACTCCCCGGGAGCCGCCGTCGTTGATGGCAACGTAGTAAACGGCGGGGCCGAGGTCCGCCGGAGGCTGCGCGGCGGCCGCCCGGGCGGCAGGAACAGCAGCGCCCTGCGACGTGGACGGTGCGGACGCGGACGGCGCGGATGAGGCCGGCGCGGATGAGGCCGAAGCCGTTGATGGCCCGACGGCGGCATCCGCGGTCGGTGGGCTGGTTGGGGCGTTGGACGAGGTCCCAGTGCCCGGACCGGAAGCCGTGGATGCAGGGGACGGAGAGGTGGAGATGGCGGAGGCAGGTGCGGACTGCCCCGGGGCCGACGATACTGCCGATCCGTCGGCGAAAGTCGATGGCGTCGGCGAAGCAACAGGGTTCGAAGACGAGAGGCCGCTGGGGTATGGTCCAGCGGCAGCCGGGGAAGCAGTGCCAGACAAAACACCACCGCCCGGCGAAGCCTCCGGTGACGGGGTACAGCCAGCCACGAAGTAACTGGCCATGAGGCAGGCAGCCGCGATCGCCGTCGTACTTGGCAGTCCCCACCCGGCACGCATGACAGCCCCACGCTCCTGTCCGTTTACCTGTCCTCCAACGTTAGGCCGCCGGGGCGGCAAGGAACATGCCGCTTCGGTGTCGGTTCGGACAAGAGTTGGTCACGCCGGGAAACGAAGGTGCCCCCGTTCCGCCCGGGGCAAGCAGGCGGAACGGGGGCAGAAAGGGGGAGCCTTAGGCGGCGACTTCTTCTTCCTGGACGGCCGTCAGGGGCTCGAAGATGCCCTTGATCTGCTCAACAACTTCGGCGTCGTCCTTGGGGTGCAGTTCGGCGAAGCGGATCATGGAGCCCGGCACGGCGAGCTTGACGTCTTCCAGGACCTTGGCGCCGGCAATGCCCACGGCCTTGCGGGCTTCGTCCTGCGCCCAGACGCCGCCGTACTGACCAAAGGCGGTTCCGACGACGGCGGTCGGCTTGCCGGCGAGGGCGCCGGCGCCGAAGGGGCGGGACAGCCAGTCGATGGCGTTCTTCAGCGATGCGGGCACGGTGCCGTTGTGCTCGGGGGTGACCAAGAGGATGGTGTCTGCCTTGGACGCGGCCTCGCGCAGGGCGGCGGCTTCGGCGGGAACCTGGCCTTCGACGTCGATGTCTTCGTTGTAGAACGGGATGCTTCCCAGGGAGCCGTGGATCTGGACGTCGACGTCCTCCGGGGCGTTCAGCTGGATGGCTTCGGCGAGCTTCTTGTTGTGGGAATCAGCGCGGAGGCTGCCGACGAGGGTAAGAACAGTGCTCTTGGACATTGGGGTCTCCTTGGTGGGTGTTTTGAGCCTTCACCGATACTAAACGGACCGCGGTCCGCTTTCTATTCCCGGGTCTAGAATGTTTCTTGTGAGCTTCATCCCAATGCGGCCCGACGTACCCCTCGGGGCGCCCCACGAGCGCAGTGATGCCGCACGGAATCGCGAGCGGCTGCTTTGCGCTGCCCGCGAGTTGGTGGATGAGTTCGGGGCGGAAGCGCTCACCATGGATGCACTCGCGTGCAAGGCGAAGGTGGGCAAGGGGACGGTCTTCCGGCGATTCGGCAGCCGGGCCGGGCTCATGATGACGCTCCTCAGTGACTCGGAGTCGGAGTTCCAGCGTGGCTTCATGTTCGGGCCGCCGCCCCTTGGTCCCGGCGCGCAACCCAGGGAACGGCTCGTCGCCTTCGGTGAAGGCCGCATCTATTTTGTCCTCGAATACGGGGATCTCTGGAAGGCGGCCGGAGCCTCCACCAGGAACCGCTTCGATGTTCCGGCCACCGTGCTGGCCCATCGACATATCGAGGTCCTGTTGCGCGAGGCGGGTGTGCCGGATCCATGGGTGATGGCGATGACCCTGATCTCGGCACTGGACCCGGAACGCATCGTCAACGATGTCCGCGTCCATGGCATCTCGCCCAAGCGGCTCACCGATTCCTGGGGAGAGCTGGTCAGCCGCCTGGTCGCGGGCCAGTAGGCCGCGGAACTGGCGGTTGCACCGAAGAAAGGCTCCGGTATTCACTCGCGATTCGCGCTGGAGTTCACCCGGGAGGTGCGCCCGTGTTCACCCGGGAGGAACTCCAGTGGCGTAACCTGCCGTTTCGTGACGCAGTCTGTACATAACAATCTGGCCGCAGGGGCGAAACTGGACCTCGTGAAGCGATATGTGAAGCAGTTATTGTGGTAGTTTCCTCTTGAATGTGACCCATGCCATACAACGGCCGGCGTTCACTGAAGGGGCTTTGGGGGTACATCACCCCTGCGCCAATTCGTAGCTGACACCGGCCACAGCCGGGAACCGCGGAAGGACCAGCTTTGAGCTTTGCCACGATCCAGGGCAGCTGCCCGACATGCTGAAATATCTGTTGAAGCGGTCGGGGATCTACCTGATCATGATCTTCCTGACCACGAGTGCGGGATACTTCCTGGCAGTCTCCACGCTCAAACCGGCCCTGCTTGAGCAGGAGAAAATTCCGCGGCCAACCCCCGAGCAAGTCGCTGCTTCCTTCAAGGGCCTCGGCCTCGATCCCAACGCGAACCCCTGGGAGCGCTACGTCGAGTGGCTCGGCGGGATCGTCACCCGCTGGGACTGGGGCCGCAGCCCCAACGGCGCCTTCGTGAACGCCGAATTCGCCGACCGGGTGCTCGTCTCCACCCGGCTGTTCATAGCGTCAATCATCCTGACGCTGATCATCGGCGTGGCCCTGGGCGTGTACTCGGCGGCCCGGCAGTACAAATACCAGGACCGCGTCATCACGTCCTACAGCTACCTGGTCCACATCCTCCCCGCCCCCATCGCTTACTTCCTGGTCCAGCTGGGCGCCATCGGCCTCAACGAGGCCGCGGGGCAGCGCATCTTCTTCGTGACAGGAATTTCGACGCCGGGAATCGACCCCGGCTGGCCGGCTTTCGTCGATCTGGTGGCTCACTACGCCGTGCCTACCTTCGCGATGACCATCTTCGGTTGGGCGGGCTACCAGATCGCCCAGCGCCAGTACCTGCTGGACAACGTCAACGCCGACTTTGTCCGCACGGCCCGGGCCAAGGGCCTCACACGCAACCAGGCCATTCGGAAACACGCCCTGCGGGTCTCCTTCATCCCGGTGGCCCAAAGCATCGCCTTCACCATCCCCGCTATCTTCACGGGCGGCTTCTTCGCTGAGGCCATCTTCGCCTGGCCCGGTATTGGTTTGTGGAGCATCCAGTCGATCGGACTCCAGGACGTCAATGTCGCTACCGCCACGCTGGCGTACGGTTCGGTGATCTTCGCGATCGGCGCCATCCTTGCCGACTTCGCCACCACGCTGGTCGATCCACGAGTGAGGGTCCAGTAATGACCAACATCATTGATCCCATCGCCGAAATCGAGGAATCCCGGGTTTCGGACCCGGACGTGGTGATCGGGAAATCCCGCATCATCTTCCGGCGCTTCATGCGGAACAAGACCGCCGTGGCCGGCCTGCTGATCTTCCTGGCGTTGTTCCTGTTCTCCTTGCTGGGCGGTTTCCTGACCCCGTGGGACAAGGTCACCATCGATCCCTTCAACATCGGCATGGGCCCATCGCCGGACCACTTCTTCGGCACCACCCAGGCCGGCATCGACCTCATGGCCCTCATCGTGGACGGAACCAGGACATCGATCTTCATCGGCCTGATCGTCGGTGGGCTGTCCGTCCTGATCTCCGCGGTCTACGGCTGCACCATGGCGTTCTTCGGCGGCAAGGTGGACGCCACCATGTTGTTCATCCTGGAAGCCCTCATCATGATGCCCGCCATCTTGGTGGTCGCCGTGGCAACCAGCGGCAGTGGCGGGCTCAAGGACCTGCCCAGCTGGCTGCTGCTGATCATCGTGTTGCTCTTCTTCAGCTGGATGGGAACCGCCCGTTTGGTCCGGTCCCTGTCCATGTCCCTCATGCAGCGCGACTACGTCAAAGCTGCCAAGTACATGGGAGTCCCTTCCCGCCGCATTGTGTGGCGCCATCTGGTCCCCAACATCGGCTCGCTCCTGGTCCTGGACTTCACCCGCGGCATTACCGGCGCGGTGCTGGCCGAAGTTGCTTTCTCCTTCATCGGCATCGGCATCAAGTACCCGGACGCTAGCCTGGGCGTCCTGATCGGCCAGGCAACCGGCCAGGTGTCCTCCTTCCCGTGGATGTTCTGGGTTCCGCTGATCGTCATGTTCCTCCTCACGGGTTCGCTCGCCATGATGAACGACGGACTGCGTGACGCCTTCGACCCCAGCTCCAGTTCCATCGGACGGGCGAAACGCAAAACACCCAAGACTGTGAAGGGGGCCAGCAAATGAGCACCAATATTTCCCACACTCCAGCCGAACGGCTCCGTGACGCCGGCCTGTACGCTCCGGGCGACACCGTGCTGAGCGTCCGCGACCTCAACGTCCGCTTCAATTCCGAAAACGGCGTGGTCCACGCGGTCCGTGGTGTGGACTTCGACCTCATGCCGGGCAAGACGCTGGGCATCGTGGGCGAGTCCGGCTCGGGCAAGTCCGTCACCTCCATGGCCATCATGGGCTTGCTCCCCGAAACCGCTGACATCACCGGCTCCGTCCGGTTCAAGGGCAAGGAACTTCTTGGCCTCAGCGACAAGGCCATGTGCAAGTACCGTGGCAACGACATTGCCATGGTGTTCCAGGACCCGCTGTCCTCGCTGACCCCCGTTTTCACCGTGGGCAACCAGATCATCGAGGCGCTCACGGTGCATAACCCCACCATGAGCAAACAGGCAAAAGAAGCCCGCGCCGTCGAGCTTTTGCGCATGGTGGGCATCCCCAGCCCGAAGGACCGGCTCAAAGCGTTCCCGCACGAGTTCTCCGGCGGCATGCGCCAGCGCGTCATGATCGCCATCGCGATCGCCAACGATCCGCGGGTACTCATCGCTGATGAACCCACGACGGCGCTGGACGTCACCATCCAGGCGCAGGTGCTGGAAGTCCTGCACACCGCGCAGGAGGAGACCGGTGCCGCCGTCGTCATGATCACGCACGATCTTGGCGTGGTGGCCGGCATGGCCGACGACATCATGGTCATGTACGCGGGCAAGCCTGTGGAATCCGGGACTGTGGAGGACATCTACTACAACCCCCGGATGCCGTACACACTGGGTCTCCTCGGCGCTGTTCCCCGAGTGGATTCGTCCGAGAAGCAGTCGCTGGTTCCCATTGAGGGGACCCCGCCCAACCTGGCCCTGCCGGTGAACGGCTGCTCCTTTGCGCCGCGTTGCCCGCTGGCTGGCGAAGCCTGCCTGGAAGGTGAGCCGGACCTCTGGAAGGTGCCGGGCTCGGACGGCCACCGTGCGGCCTGCATCAAGTCGGACAAGCTGTCCGGCGACGCGGACGCGCACAAGATTTTCCACGCGCCGCCGGTTCCGGTGTCAAAGTTCGACGGCGTTCCCCGCCTCGAGCGCCAAAAGGTCCTGGAACTCAAGGGCGTGAAGAAACACTTCCCGCTGCTCAAGGGTGCCTTGATCAAGCGACGGATCGGCACGGTGAAGGCCGTGGACGGGCTGAGCTTCGATATCCGCGAAGGCGAGTGCGTCTCGATCGTGGGCGAATCGGGGTGCGGCAAGACCACCACGCTCCTGGAAATCATGGAATTCCACCCGGACCAGGCGGGTGAAGTGGTGATCGGCGGAGTCAGCAACAAAGCAGCCACTGACAACAAGACCAAGATGGCCATGCGCAAGGAAATGCAGATGGTCTTCCAGGACCCCACCGGAGCCCTGGACCCGCGCTTCACTGTTTACGAGGTCCTGGCCGAGCCGCTGGAAAACCTGGGCATGCCCAAGGCCGCGGTCAAGAAGCGGATCATGGAACTCATGCGCCTGGTTGGGCTGCAGCCGGACCACGTGAACCGCTTTCCCAACCAGTTCTCCGGAGGGCAGCGCCAGCGCATCGGCATTGCCCGGGCGCTCGCGGTCAACCCGAAACTCGTGGTGCTGGACGAGCCCGTGTCCGCGCTGGATGTTTCCGTGCAGGCCGGAGTGATCAACCTGTTGGACAAGCTCAGGGCCGAACTCGGGCTGAGCTACCTCATGGTGGCCCACGATCTTTCCGTCGTCCGGCATATCTCCAATCGGGTGGCCGTGATGTACCTCGGGAAGATCGTGGAGACCGGAGACGTGGACGACGTGTTCGACAATCCACGCCATCCGTACACCCGTGCGCTGCTCTCCGCGATCCCCGTCCCGGACCCCGAGGTGGAACGCACCCGTGAACGCATCATCCTGCAGGGCGACCTTCCCAGCCCGTTGGATGCGCCGAAGGGATGTAACTTCGCGACTCGTTGCCCGGTCTTTGCCGCGCTGCCTGCTGCGAAACAGGAGAAGTGCCTTAATCTGGAGCCGCCCCTGGCTTCGGAAGGGCAACAGGACTTCGCGTGCTTCTTCCCGGACGGAGAAATAGATGCCGACATGCTGGTGGTGCATGCCTGACGACACATGACTCATTTGAACCCTGTATTCAACTCGCAATCCAAGTCGTAAAACATGAAGGGCAAACCATGAAGAAGTACACGACGATCGGCGGCGTAGCACTCGCGGCAGCGCTGATGCTGACCGCCTGCGGCGGGGGAACGCCGTCGGGTCCGGCCTCCCAGAAGGCCGAAGAAGCGGGCGGTGACATCAGCAAGCTGATCAGCGTCAACGCCAAGGAAACCAAGGACCTGGACCAAGGCGGCACCGTCACCTTGGCAGTGGGCAGCATTGGCCCCGACTTCAACAACAACTCCAACGTGGGTAACAGTGCCGACAGCTCCGCGCTGTTGACCCCGGTCAACACGGCCGCCATCAGCAGCGGTGGCATCGGCGGTTGCTGGAAGCTCGACTACGACGGCAAGGCGACCCCCAACAAGGACTTCTGCGAGGACGTCAAGAGCGAAGTCAAGGATGGCAAGCAGACCATCACCATCAAGGTCAATGACAAGGCGACCTGGAATGATGGAACTCCGATCGACGTCAAGACCTTCCAAAACACGTGGAACATGCTCAAGGGCGAGGACAAGTCCATCGACATCGTCACCGCAGGCAACTACGCCTTCGTTGATTCGGTCAAGGCAGGTGCCAACGACAAGGAAGTCATCGTCACCACCACCCAGCCGGTCTACCCGCTGGAAAGCCTGTTCTTCGGCCTGATCCACCCCGCCATCAACACCGCGGACATCTTCAACAAGGGTTTCGCCGGCGACATGCACCCTGAGTGGATGGCTGGCCCCTTCAAGGTGGACAAGTACGATGCCACGGCTAAGACCGTCACCATGGTTCCGAATGAAAAGTGGTGGGGCCAGAAGCCGGTCCTGGACAAGATCATCTGGCGCCAGATGGAGCCCAGCGCCACCATCGCCGCCTTCAAGAACGGCGAAATCGACGCCACGAACGCCCGCACCCTGAACCGCTACAAGCAGCTCGAAGGCACCAAGGACGCCGACGTGCGTCGCGGCCAGCGCCTGTTCGCAGGTGGCCTGAACATCAACGCCAAGCGTCCGGCCCTGACCGACGTCGCAGTGCGTAAGGCGATCTTCACCGCCGTCGACCGCAAAGCCATCCGGGACGTCCGATTCAACGGCCTGAACTGGTCCGAAGAGAGCTCGGGCTCCATGATGCTCATGCCGTTCTCCGAGTACTACCAGGACAATTACCCTGTGAAGGAAACGGGTGCTGATGCCGCGAAGAAGGTCCTGACCGACGCAGGCTACACCGCCAATGACAAGGGCATCATGGCCAAGGACGGCGTCCCGGTAGCCTTCAAGATCACCAACTTCGGCGACGACCCCACCACCGGTGCCACGTCGCAGACGCTGATGGCCCAGCTCAAGGCTGCAGGCATGGACGTGACGATCGACCAGCGTGGTGACGCCGACTTCGGCAAGGTCTTGGGTACCCGTGACTTCGACCTCACCATTTCCGGCTACACCGTGGGCGCGGATGCCACCGACGCTGTGAAGCAGTTCTACGAATCCAGCACCAACGAAAACGGCCTGGGTGATGCTGAACTGGACGCCGAGATCAAGCGCCTGGCAGCCATCGCCGATGACACCGAGCGGAACAAGGCTGCCGTCGAGGTAGAGAAGAAGCACATGGAGAAGTACTTCTCCATGGGTACAGTCCTCAACGGCCCGGAGATCCAGTTCGTGCACACGGGCCTGGCCAACTACGGTCCGTCCCTGTTCAAGAGCAACTCCAACGTTCCCGACTGGACCACCATCGGCTGGGAAAAGGGCAAGAAGAAGGGCTAACCCTTCCGAAGTTTGACCGGTAGAAGGCCGGGAACTTCCGCACCAGCGGAGGGTCCCGGCCTTCCCCTTTCCAGCCCTCTCTCACCGAACACCCCCAAAAACCCAATCCCTCTCTCACCGAACACCCCCAAAAACCCAATCCCTCTCTCACCGAACACCCCGTAATACCAATCCCTCTCTCACCCGATGAGAGAGGGATGCCGGAAAAGGGCGGTTTGGTGAGAGAGGATCGGTAGCCTTGGGGCATGACCTCCTCGCCGATCCGTACCGCCGTCGCGGGCTTTGGCCTGTCCGGCAGTGTTTTCCACGCACCTTTCATCGCGGCCAACCCCGCCTACGAGCTCAGGGTCATCGCCACGTCGGACCCGGAACGCCAGGCAAAAGCACGCCAACGGTATCCGCAGGCACGGATCGTCAACACCCCGGAGGACATCCTGGCCCTCGCGGACCACCTGGACCTCATGGTGCTCGGCACGCCGCCCGCAACCCATTTCCCGCTCGCGAAAGCCGCGCTGGAAGCCGGCCTCGACGTCGTCGTCGACAAACCGTTCGTGGTCCACAGCCGTGACGGCGAGGAACTCATCCAGCTCGCCGCCAAGGAGGGCCGCGTCCTCACCGTTTACCAAAACCGCCGCTGGGACGGGGACTCGCTCACTGTCCGGAAACTGCTCGACGCCGGGACGCTGGGTACGGTGACACGGTTCGAGTCCGGCATGGAGCGCTGGGCGCCATCCATCGCCAAAGCGTGGAAGGCCGGCGCCACTGCAGAAGAGGGCGGGGGAGTACTGTTCGACCTCGGCTCACACGTCCTGGACCTGGCGCTCCGGTTCTTCGGGCCGGCGAAAGTCACGTATGCCGAGATCACGGCCAGGCGTGCCCAGGAGCGTGCCGATGACGACATTCTCATTGCCCTCCGCCACGATTCCGGCGTGGTGAGCCACCTGACCCTCAACCTCAACAGCCACCTGCACGGTCCACGATTCCGCGTCCTCGGCACCGAGGGTGCGTACGCGAAGTTCGGGACCGATCCGCAGGAGCCGTTCCTCCTGGGCGGCGGGCTGCCCACGAACGCCGAGTACGGCGTCGAACGTCCCGAGGAGTACGGGACCCTCGAGGTCAGTGGCCAGCGGACCACCGTGCCCACCGAGCGTGGGGCCTACCCGGAGTTCTACCGCCTCCTTGCGGAAAAGATCGACGACGGCGGCACGGCCTCCGCGCTTCCGGTACCTGTGGACCCGGCCGGGTCGGTGGACGTGCTCAAGCTCATCGAGGAGGCACGGAGAATCGCGGTCTAGGCGATCTGGGCGCTGGCAACCACGGCGTAGATGGCCTTGATGTCGTCGCTGCCCTCCACGAAACGGCAACTGCCGGTTAGCTGGACCACGTCAGCAGCCACGCCTTGGTGCACCACGGTCACGGCGGTGAATTGGGTCAGCGATCCCGCATCCGGATGCGTGTAGTGCGCTTCCCGGATGTGCCAGTCCCGTCCGTTGATGACCACTGGTTCGGTGCCAAGCAGGACGGCATCCGGGAGTGACGAGAGGAAACCGTCCACCGAGGCGGCGATGTCCCGCAGTTGGTAGTCGGGAGCCCGGCGGGACACGGAGATAACGAGGTTGGGCGTGTACTCCCCGGATATTTCCGGGGCAAGGAGCGCGCCGACGGCGTCGGGAACCACCTGCGTACGCCATCCTTCGGGCGGATCGACGCTGATGGAAGGGTAGGCGGGGAAGTCAGCGGACGGGAAAATCTGGTGCGATGGCATAGGATCCTCAGGGGTTGCGGGAAAGCTGGCGTGTTCGGGGCTACTTCTTCAGGAAATCAACAAAGCCGGAGACGGAGTCCGCAAAGCCGGACGGGCTGATACGCACTTCTGCGCCTGCGCCAAGGCCGAGTTCGGCGGTGATCTTGGCGCCAACGCCCAAGGTGAGTCCGTCCTCGTCCATGGAAGCCTTGAACGTGTAACCCTCGCCGGCGCCGGCGGCCACTGTTCCCGACGTGGTGAGGCGCTGGCCCAGGAACTCCACGTACTGCGACTGGGTAGCTTCGGCGCCCGCCCCGGCGCTCGCAGCCGAGCCCGTGACGCCGTCGGCCTTGCTCTTACCCACCTCCGCCTCGCCTGCACTGGCCCACGCACCGCCGCGGACTTCCAGGCCCTGGCCAAAGCCAAACAGTCCGCCTGCCACCTCGGTTTCATTCCCGAACGTGACCTTTTGCCCGGCGAAGGCCTCGGCGCCTCCGCCGAAGAGGAACGAGCTGTTCCCGGCGTGGGCACTGGCCTCGGCGCCTGTCATGGCGCGGACCGTGGACGTGTTGTTCACCCAGCCGTCCAGGAAGTTGGTCTTGGTGGTGGTGATGTTTTCCGCTCCTACGAACACTTCGCCACTGGCTTTGATGGACGCGGGGTCGAAGGGATTGAAGCCAAAGGGAACGCGTCCGCTGATACTGCCGTCACCCCGCGCACCGATGAACGTCTCGTTGGTGGTACTTGTCGAGACCGGCCCAAGGTTGCCGTTGCTTGAGACCACAAAACGGGTGCCCGCTGAACCGTCGGCGGATGCCCCGAACTCAAGCCCGTTGGGACCCATCGAACTGTGGGCCTCGCTCTTCCCCTCCACTCCAACGGACCCCTCGGCACCCAGCTGGACGGGTCCGTAGGATCCGAGGTCAACGGAGAAACCACGAATGTTGGAGTAGCTGCTGCTGGAAACGAAGGCATCGCCGCGGGAAGCGAGTTCCTGCTCGGCCGCGTTACGGCGCAGTGCCTTGGCGCTGGTCCGCAAACAAGTGGCAGCGGCACCGAGCCGCCGGGCAAGGTCGCTGTTCCATTGGCTGCGGAAACGGTCTGCGTCGTTGCCGCGCCAATAATGGCCATCCTGGACCAGGGAGGAGAGCTGGCGCTGGAGGTTGGTGATCTTCTCCGCGTCAGCATCCATCTGTTGCGAAAGACGCCGGAGGTCGCCAACGTCGGCACCGATCAAACCATTTCCCACAGCCGCATCCCCCTGCGTTTCGATATGTGTAGCCCGTCCTGGATGAAGGACAAGGCCGGGTTTGCCCTGAGCCTAGCCGCTGCCAGTGCCTGGCCGCGATGGGCAGATCTCCCCCGGCAGCGAGCGGCGCGAAAAGAAATCTTCGAGAGCGCGTAACCTCACCGGGGTCCACAGCGATGTAGGGGGTGTACGGGCCACGTCCCGGACGCTGATCATCCGGCCGCGGCCCGTCCGCTGCCGGGGCAATCTCCCCAAACTTTTCGGAGGGTTTCATGTCCTTGTTCTCTGTCCTCGCCACCAGCAAAGTCGCCGCGGGCGTCCTGGCCGCCGGAGCGGTAGCCGCCGGCGGCACCGGTGTTGCCGCCGCCACCGGTGCGCTTCCCGCCGATATCCAGCAGACCGCCCACAACCTGGTGGGTGCTCCCGCCCCTGTCGCTGACAAAGCAGCTGCCCAGGCCACGGACGCAACGGACGCCGCGTCAACCAAGGCAACTGACGCCGTCGAGACCGCAAAGGCCAAGGCTGGAGACGTCAAGGACGCCGGCCAGGCCAAGGCTGAAGACTCCGTAGCCAAGGCACAGTCAGTAGCCGGTGACGCCATCGAGGCGACGCCGGAAGCATTCGGTCTGTGCACTGCTTTCCTCAACGGCGGCCTCCAGTCGGATTCCAAGGTTCCCGGTTACCAGTCCCTGGTTGTTGCCGCGGGCGGCGAAGCCAAGGTCGACGCGCACTGTGCAGCGGTGGTTGACGCAGGCAAGGCTGCCGGCCTGAAGGCTGATGCCAATGCCAACGCTTCGGCAAACGCGGGCGCGTCGGTGGATGCCAAGCTCCCGGCCGTTCCGGCTGTGCCCGCCGTCCCCGCGACGCCTGAGCTCCCGGCCGTTCCCGCAGTACCCGCCACTCCGGCGGTGCCTTCGCAGGTTCCCACCCACGTGCCGGCAGCCCCCGGCGCAGCACTCGATTCTGTCCGCTAAGCACCTGGCGGCTACGGTTTAAGGGCGGGGGCTCCTCGGTTTGTACCAGGAGCCCTCGCTACGAAACGGATGGCAGCGTCGACGGTTCCACGGGCCCCGGGACGTCGCTGCGCTGCGTTGGATGGAGGCATCCGCGGGTGCTGAACCCTTTGGTTGAAGAGAATGTGCAGGCGGATCACGACGATCCCGCCCTGCTGTTCACGGCTGCCTACAATGCCTTCTCCGGGCCGGTCTTCGGCTACCTCCGCGCACGCGGCGTGGATGATCCCGAAGCTGTGACTCAGGACGTCTTCCTGGCCCTCTACCCCAAGCTCGCCACCCTGCACGGAGGGCTGCAAGGGGCCAAGACACTGTTGTTTTCCATCGCCCACGCGCGGATGGTGGACCACTACCGGAAACGGGAACGCACCCCCGAGCCCACTCCGTATGAGGCGGACCTGGACAGCCGGAGCGCCCCTTCCGCCGAGGACCAGGCTGTTGGCGCCCTGGGGGTCACCGAACTCATGGACGACTTGGCCGACGATTACCGGGAGGTCCTGGCCCTGCGCGTGGTCGCGGACCTCTCCGTGGAAGAAGCGGCGGACATCATGGGCAAATCCCAAGGTGCCGTCAAACAGCTGCAACGCAGGGCACTGAATGCGTTGCGAAAGAAGGCTTTGGGGAAGCGCGCTTTGCAAAGGAATGGCACATCATGAGCGAACACAACCCACGGCGCCAAGCGGAATCCGCCGTCGATCGCCTGCTGGCCGACTCCGGGTTCCCGCACGGCAGCGATGTCCGCGACGAACTCCTGGAGCTTCGCTCGCTCGCGGACACCGCGCCTTTGCCCTCCGACGCCGTGCGCGCCCTGATGGTTGGTGGCGCACCCACCGCCAAGCTCACGACGGCGGAAGGCGCCTCCGCGGTGCAGGAGCTGCCGACGGCGGTACTCACCACGGTCGGCTCCACGCTTGGGCTGCACGCCGACGAAACGCCTGACAGCGCCGAAGCACCAACCACCGCTCAAGCACCCACCACTGCGCTGCCGGTGAAAGACGAACTGGCCGCCCGCCGTCGTAAGCGCCGGGCTGCCATCGCAGGACTTGCGGTGGCTGCAGCCCTGGGCGGTGGAGCAACCGCTGCCGCTGCCCAGGAAGGCGGCATCCCGGCAACCATCAAGCATCTTGGCGCGGCCGTAGGCTCGATGGTTTCGCAGTTCACTCCGGCCCCGGCTCCCGTGCAAAAGCATCCGGCAGTGCCGCCAACCTCCGGAGTCCAGCCGGCACCGGCTGCCCCTCAATCGACGGAGGGAGCCGTCCCCACGGAGGATGGCAAGCCAGGCAAGTCTGGATCAACGCCTGCCGAGACGGGCAAGGTCCCGGCCGCTGAAGTGTCGCAGCCGCCGAAGGACCAGGACAACGCAGGCAAGGTGCCGCTGCCAGCGCCTCCTGTCACACCACCGTCCCTCGGGGAGCCGTCGCTTCCGCCGAGCCTCGGCCCGTCGACCCTTCCGGAGACGCTGCCGTCCCACCTGATCCCGGAGGTCCCCAAAGCGCCGGGTGCCCCTGCGAAATGATGATTCGTGCCGGGTCCGACCGGCTGCTTTGACGTCTGCGCGAGTGTGCAGCGTTTGAGGTACGTTCACCGGGCACTTTAACGGGCGGGCCTATGGGCATCCCTGTTGGTCCGGTGTGAGCATTCTGGTGGGACTAGGCTCGTAAAGATGGGGAACGAATCTACCCGGGCCGCGTACCGGACCCACGCCGCCGAGTACACCCGCATTCTTGGTTCTGTTGAGGATATGCACGAGCTTGATCAGCAACGCATCAGGCGTTGGGCATCGGGCATCGACGGTCAAATGATCGACGCCGGGTGCGGACCAGGCCACTGGACTAACTACCTGCACCAACGAAACTCGACGATAGAAGGGATCGACCTTGTCCCTGAATTCATCGAGAGCGCCCGCGCTCGCTTCCCCGACGTGCCCTTTCGCGTGGGATCCTTCCGTGACATGGACTTCCCAGACAAGACCTTGCATGGCGTGCTGTCCTGGTACTCCCTCATTCACATTCCCCCAGACGAAGTGCCCATGGCACTAGAAGAATTCGCTCGGGTCCTTGCCCCGAGAGGACAACTACTCCTCGGATTCTTCGACGGCCCGCCTGGTACACCTTTCCAACACGCAGTAACTACTGCCTACTACTGGTCCACCGAGCACATGGGGCACCTGTTGGCAGAAGCTGGTTTCCGCGTGCTGGAGATTGATATGCGCCAAGACCCCGGCAAGCGTCCCCATGCTGCCATAACCGCCACTGTCCGCTGAAGGATCGACTTGCGAGCTCAGCTGCCATTGGAAATAGAGTCGTAGCATGCCAACCCCACAACGGACTGATCGATTGCAATTCCGTGAGATGACGGATGCGGACCTCGACAACATGGCCGCGTTGCTCGGAGATCCCGAGGTGATGCGCTTCTACCCCGCACCCAAGTCTCGGGAAGAAGCGGCAAACTGGATCCACTGGAATCGTGAGAACTACGCGGAGCACGGGTACGGCCTATGGATTGTCGAAACGCATGACGGAGACTTCATAGGCGACTGCGGCCTGACCTGGCAGCAGGTGAACGGCGCACAGAAGCTTGAGGTCGGATACCACGTGCGCTCGGACCTGCACGGCCAAGGGTATGCGACAGAAGCAGCCGCCGCTTGTCGCGACTACGCCCGAGAAAATCTTGCAGCCAAGGAACTGATAGCCATCATCCATCCGGGTAACCGAGCTTCAGAGCGGGTGGCTAAGAAAATTGGAATGCACCGCATCGCTGATGATCTGGGCGGGAATATCCCCGTCCGAACAGTTCTGAGCATGCAGCTGTAGATACGTCCGAGAGCGTCCGCTGGAGGATCCCCTAACGGACGCTGGAGTATCCGCAGAGCCACTGGCTCGCGGGCGGGAACGACGGAGCGGTTCAGCTCTCCGGGTACTCTGTGCCTATGCAGGTTCGTGAAGCCACCATGGATGACCTGGGAGATGTGAATGCGGTCTGTGATGCCAGTGGCCGAACTCGTTGGACCAGTGCGATGATCGCTCCAAGGAGCGACCGCGTCGTTCTGGTGGCTGTCACACAGGATGAAGTAGTCGGCGTGGCCAAGACGCATCTCCACCCAGAACCCGAAGGCAACGCCCCAGCGGGCCACTATCTCGGTGGCGTGGAAGTCGCTCCGGGGTTCCGCCGGCGAGGTATCGGTTCTGCACTAACTTGGGCGAGATTGGAATGGATCTGGTCCCGGGATTCGATTGCGTACTACTTCACGAACGAACACAACACGGCATCCATCAGGATGCATGAGGCTCTCAACTTCAGGCCGGTCGCCCGATTCTCGGAGATTCGCGGAGTGACCGCTGACAGCGGTCAGTCAGAGCTCATCCTTTTCAAGGCGTCCCGGTAGGCGATCGGCTTGAGGGACGGCCTTAGCCCGGGCAACAGGCCGAACGATGACTAGGGTGAGCCTATGAACATCATTTCCGCCCCATCAGACCTTGTCATTGCGAACAGTGACGGAATTGACGTACGTTTCGCGGGTATCAACCTGGATAGGGCACCCGGATACGTAGGAGAAAGGGCAGGCGAACAGAGTGTCCACCTGCACCTAAACGGTATCCGCGGCACCGAAACCCAACTTCGAGATAGCCAGTTCTTGAGAGACCTTCAGGATTGGTCTGAACGAGACAAAGATCTAGAAGTTGTTGGTCAGGAACAATATCCTCCCCAGATGCCGAGTATCGCTGTCTTCGATCAGATTGGCATCGAACTCACTGACGATGTCGGTACCGAGTACCGTCGTGTGGGCGGCAAGATGGCAGGTAGCGGAACAGAGTGGGATGTACTCTGGATTTACACTCCCGCACCCCCGCCCAATGCCCGAACGCTGCAAATCGGGTTCGATGTAGACGGTCAAACCACCGGAAAGCACTGCATTCTAAGCCTCGATTGAAAACCCTCCGGTGGAGGATCCCGTAGCGGGCATCCCAGAGCCGTGAACTCACCGCGGCCCGGGAGACCTCGACTCCGTGTGGCCGCCAACCCACTGACGGTCTGGACCTGATCGGAGTGGACAGGCTCTCAACTCTGAAGTCTTGTGGGGCCTGGGCCCTCGAGAACTGGGAGGTTCAGGTGAAGCCTCCAGTTACCAAACCCGTGACCTGGCTCGGCGAGGCCACAAATCCTTTCCCGCCTTAACCCAAACGACGGCGGGGTGGGGGGGGGGGGGGGGGCCCCCCCCCCCCGGGGGGGGGGGGGGGGGGGGGGGGCCCCCCGCGCGGCCGCCCCCCCCCGGCCCCCCACACACAACGGCCGGGGTGGGGGCGCGGGGCCGGGGTGG
>NZ_JBIVXM010000016.1:58407-112234 GCF_044769205.1 Paenarthrobacter sp. NPDC090520 | reverse complement strand
CAACACCTTCCGTTGCGGGAGGGTGATGTTTTCCATCACGGTCAGGTGCGGGAAGAGGTTGAAGCTTTGGAACACCATGCCCGTGACCCGGCGCAGGTGATCAAGGCTGGCCTTGTCCGGCAGCCTCGCCCCGCCAGCGACTACCTTCGCGCCGCCGATCGCGATGGTGCCCTCGGACGGGGTTTCGAGGTAGTTCAAGCACCGCAGGAACGTGGACTTACCAGCGCCGGAAGGCCCGATGATCGACACCACCTCACCCTCGGCCATGGACAGGTTCACGTCCTTCAAGACCTGGATGACCCCGTACTTCTTACCCAGCCCGGCCACCTCGACCTCGCCGGTGAGAGCCGTGGGGGGAGCTTTCGTGCCAAAACTTAGGCCCATTTTCGTTTCCTTCGAATAGCGGACCCGCGGGTCCTGGCGTCGGTCCTGCGCCCGACGGTTGATCTGTTGGGGTTGGGCGAGAACGCGGCTCATTCAAAACACGGAGGGCGAAGGACACGACATCGTGTGATCGTCTTCCGCACAGTGCTCGGTGCCCGCTCCGACTGTCTCAGTGGAGCACCTTCAATATTCACTGTGCCATGGATCACGTAAGTTGTCTACGATTTTGAGCACAAATAAGATCACTTTTTGGATTCTATTAGTCCTCTTGGATCTGCGCGACTTCGCTGCCCCTACATTCTCCGCATTCTGCTAGCGAAGTCAGCCATAGATAAGCCCCATCTTGAAACGTCTAAATCAGACAACTTAGTATCCAGGAAGAACCACTTTTACCGTCGGGACGGCACTGTGTGCCCCTGCCCACTCTGGAACAAAGGCCGGCGACCGCACTCACGGGCACATCCAGCTGGAGCGCTGGGAGCGGCTACTGGAGAGCTGACAGCTGACATGACAAAGGAGGACGCGCACCTGCGCGTCCTCCTTTGTCATTCCCGTGCCCTCGGTCTGGCTTAGGCAGTCGCCAACGTACTGTCGTCAACACTGCGGTAGAGCGGAGCCAGGGCCGCCTGAACAGCGACGTAGCGTTCGAAGAGTCGATCGTAAGTCTCAGCGTATGCAGGGTTCGGTGTAAAGGTCCGCGCGAATTCAACTCCGCGGCCGGCAACTTCATGGATGGAGTCCCACAAGCCCACATTGACTCCGGCGATAATTGCGGCTCCCCGACAGGCCGCGCTCTCCGCGTCTTGAAGGGTACGAACAGTGGTCTGCGTGGCGTCAGCCTTGATTTGACACCAGGCATCGCTCTTCGATCCGCCGCTGAGCGAGATGATTTCGTCAACGTGGACCCCGAGGACGGTTGTCGACTCGATCATGCGTCGCAAGACCATGGCGATACCTTCCATGACGGCTCGCGAGACGTGCTGTTTTTTGTGCGCCAGGGTGATCCCCACGATTGCGCCGCGCGCGTACGGGTCCAGGTCCGGCGGGCCCGACCCTTGGAGGTGCGGCAGCATCAGCAGGCCGTCGGCTCCGGGCTCAACCTGCAGTACCTCTTGGTCGATGAGATAGTAGGCGTTGACTCCCGCGATCTCTTCGATCTGGCGTTCCGCGGGGCAGAACTCGTCCCGATACCACCTCATGACCATTCCACCGGTGGAGAAGTTGTGGAGCATGTACTGTCCCGGAACGGCGGCAGGGAAGCAAGGTACGCGTCCTTCGGGATCCAGTGACAGACCTTCGACAATCGTGACGGACGCCAACGCGGAACCGGTGCTTTCAGAGAAAATGCCAGGTGACGCGTTGCCAATTCCCAGTGCCCCGCACGCCTGATCCAGGCCACCCACTGAGACCGGTAGTCCGGCGGGGAGACCGAGCTCCGTGGCGGCCTCGGCTGTCACGGTACCCACGATCTCCCCTTGTCGAGCAATCGCGGGAAGCTGGATCTCGTTGATACCGAGGTAGTCCAGCATTCCGGGCCAGTACTCCCTGGTGTTGATGTCCCACAGAATCGTCGAACAAAGAAGGGAATCCTCGCTGACAAGTTGCCCGGTGAGCCGCTCAACGAGGTAATCCTTGAGCAGCGCATACTTCGATGTTTGCGCGAATCTTGAAGGGTCGTTGCGCTTGATCCACAGGATCTTCGCTGCCGGCCAAATGGCGTCCATTGCTACTTGGCCGGTCGTTTGTTGGATGACCGATCGGCCGAAATGCGCCTCGATCTCATCTGCCTCTGCGCTTGCCCGGTTATCCATCCAAACGATCGCGCGTCCCACCGGCTGGTGGCTATCGTCGAGCGTCAGAAGGGTCTCACCTTGGGCCGACAGCCCCAGGGCCAGCAGGTCGTCAGCAGAGGTACCACTCCGCTCAAGAACCCCACGAACCGCTGTGGCGAAGGTACTTAAGTACGTGGCAGGTTCCAGCTCGACATGACCGGCTCGCGGGGTGAGGAGCGAATACTCTTCAGAATGGCTGCCGACCTCTGTGCCCTCTGAGTCAAATAGAGCGGCTTTGATGGCAGAGGTGCCGACGTCGACACCCAGGATTAGCTTTGTCATTTGACCTTTCCTGTCACTGAGGCGCTGAGCCCGATCACTTGCTGCAGGTTGTCGCGGAACGATCCACCTTCAACAAACGCACCTTCGAACAACGCGCCGCCGATTGTGTAGGCGGACGGGCCGATCTCCTGCATGAGGCGGATCCTCTCCACAGAATTAATGCTGCCCGCTACAACGACCTTTTCAGCGCCTACCCGCTCGATCGTCGCCTTGGCGAGTGCGACAGGATCGCCGTCACTGTAACGGTAGGCTACAAGGTCGATTCCATCCGCACCGTTGTCGACGATGCGCGCAGAGTCGTCGACGATCTCGCCCTGCTCGCCGTGCAGTTCAATGGGAGACCCGCCAACGGCGCCGCTGAAGGGCAGGTACTTCATGCCGGCATCTTGAACGATGTCCCGAACGGCCTCTGAATACGAAGAACCCGTGAAGTAGTCGAAGCCGCAGTCCACGGCGAGGCGGGCAGCATCGAGCAGCAGTTCTTCCTCAAAAGTCACCACTTCAAAGACGGCGGTCTTCCCGGCGGCTTTCAGGTCATCGACCAGCCTCCGAGCCTCGACCGACGTGACGCCGGCATCCTTGAATCCCCAGAATTGAAGGGGTAGATCGGCGCTTTCGGCGAAAACTTCGCGGGCATTCGGCACGGTGATGTCGTTGTGGGTGAGCATGACAATTACTTCAGGCTTCATCGGAGTCCTAATCTGTTGTGCGCTGCAGGACTGAGGTCCTGTTGTGAGAGTGCGTGCCTGGGTGAGTCGCACGCCCCCGCACGCGCGGTCCACCTGGATCTGAAGCAGGCGTCAGAGTCATGCCACGGGGTAAAGGCATTGGGGGCCGCCGGTGATCACGTCGAGTACGGCGAAGGGGGTGCCCGGACGCCGGTGATCGCATGCAGGAAGAAGTGTTGTCAGCGGGCTCAACCGGCAGAGATTGCTGCCTGTGGAGGATTCCCTTGCTTCGGTGCCGAAAACGCGCATGCACTCAAATGTGTTTGGTTGTGAGACAAGTTGTAGTACAACTTGGAATGACTTTGACTATATTCCCAGAGGTTTTTACTGTCAAGATGGCGGTGGTGCATCCGTAGTTGTAGTTCTGAACCACGCATGTGTGACATGGTGGCCGAGCGCAGATCGTAGACGTTTAGTCGACGCACCCGGGCACCCCGGCGGCGCAAATGAGGCACCGAGCTTTTGCTGATGCGGACCGCTTGGACCAGTGGCGCCGCTGCGACTCCCAGTTAGACGCTGTCTTTCAACACATTGGAAGTGCGGCCGCGTCGCGTATCACGAGCAGTCCGTTAAGTCGGTCTTTTATGTCGGAGAAAACATAAATGCCGGACAATATGTCCGACATAGAGGTAGGCTGTAGGACATGTCGAGCTCAAAATCTTCTGACGTCGAGATTGAAACGGCGTCAACCAACGGCCGCCCGAGCGCCAGCGCGAGAGCGGCCCAGTCGCTACGTCAACGTTTGGCTGCCCGGTCCTGGGCTGCCGGGGAGCGCCTTCCGTCTGAGCCAGCCCTTGCCGAGGAGCTTGGAGTGAGTCGGGTCAGTGTTCGCGCCGCTCTCGCGGAACTGCAGTCGGAAGGCCTGGTAAGTCGCAGGCACGGGTCTGGAACCTACGTCAACTCGATCCGTCCCCTCGTCAGCAGTCTGCACCGCAACGTAGGCTCGGATCAGCTCATACGCTCGCGTGGTCATGTATCCGGAATAGCGGGGATGTCATGGCAGCAGATGCCCGCAGACGAGGAACTGGCCGAGAGATTGCAGATCAACGTTGGTGACCCGGTCATCGACCTATACAGGGTGCGTACTTCCGACAACATCCCGGTCACGGTCGAACACGACTATTTCTCCGCAGCCCTTCTTCCACACGAAACCATCAGCTTGGGTCCCTCCCTTTACGCATTCCTCTCGGAGGTCTGCGGCATCGAAGTTGCCTTCGGTATCGCAACCCTTGAGCCCGCTTTCGTAGGCGAAGCCCTAATGGAAGTCTTCAACGTACCGGCGAACGAACTATGCCTGATTATTCGCCAGGTCGACTATGACCCAAACGAGCGACCGGTGTCCTACTCGGTGGAGCAACATCTGGCCAGTGCTTTTGATTTTCAGCTAGTGCGCCAAGGCCCCTTCGTGCCATCGGCAAGCTAGGGCTCCACGGAGTGGGTGCCTGCTCGAACTGACTTATGAGACAACCATCTCGTCCAGCGCGGCAGGTACGGCCCGTAACCAGTGGCGGCCATTGCATGACTCGCAGTGACGGTCCGAGGCTGTGAACCATACAGAAATGGGTGGCCAGGCATCGCCTGGCCACCCATCACGTTGCTTTGGACGGACTCAGGCGCCGGGCAGTGTAAGAGCGTGGGCGGCCAGTTTCGAAAGGAATTCCTTGCCCGAATCGGAAATGGGGGCAGTGGAAATGCGCGTACCACCAACCGGGACGCCGACCGATTCGAGGCAGAACTTTGTGGCAGCAATGAAGGGTTCGGTGTCAATTCCTGTCACGAACGGATACAGGTCATTCCACAGCTGCCGAGCCCGATCGAGGTCTTTGTTCTGAACCGCGTTGTAGACAGCCACCATCTGGGCGGGGGCCACGTTCGCCGTGATTGCCATGATGCCTGCGCCTTCAACGAAGCAGGCCAGGGCGAGGGTGTCCCACCCAACAATGGTTTCAACCAGGTCGCCCAGTTCATGGATGAACTGGACCGACTGAGCCATGTCCGCACTGGTGTTCTTCACGTACTTGATGTTCGGGCACTGCTCTGCCAGCTCGCGGATAGTGTCCGCCTGAAGATTGACGCCGGTGACGAACGGAATGTTGTACAGCATGACCGGGATGTCCACGCTCTCGGCCACCGCACGGTAGTAGGCCTTGACGGCGTCCAGGGCCAGCGGGTCGAAGTAGGGGGCGATCACCATGGCTACGTCGGCCCCAACCTCCTGTGCATGACGCGTCAGTTCGATTGCTTCTTCGGTAGTCAGCGCGCCAGTCTGCGCCACCACGGGTACCCGACCAGCGGCCTGATCCACTACGGTTTCCACCACGAAACGGCGTTCGGCATTAGTCAGCGTCTGGAACTCGCCACTGGTTCCATTGGCCACAATGCCATGAACGCCCCCTTCGATGTTGCGGTCCACCACGGCTCGCAGCTGCTTCTCGTCTATCTGGCCGTCAGCGCCAAAAGGCGTGACAAGCGGGGTAAGAACGCCGGTAAGCTTCGGGGTCATGAATCTCCTCCAATAGGGCGAGCCAGCGGAATTTGTTGTGCCGGCCTCAAGTGTTCAGGTCTCGCGGAACAGCAAGACTTACAAGGCTTTTGGAAAAACCACTGCAGTCTGCGAACAGCAAGATTTCTTCCTACGTCCACCATATTGAACCAAGATGTGCCTGACGTCAAGAGGTTGTATTACAACTATGGAGTGTGTTTAAGATCTCTTCAAGGGCGCTGAGTTGCGTGCTTGCCTTACCCGAAGCAGGACCGTAAGAAGGAGACATTGCTGAATGAAGTTTCAACGAATGTACGACTGCATCGAGACACACAGCGGGGAACCGATCAGGATCGTCACGGGCGGAACAGGGATTCTGAGCATTCCCGGCCAGACCGTGTATGACAAAATGTGCTGGCTGCGGGACAATGATGACCAGCTCAGGAAGCTACTGATCCACGAACCGCGTGGATACCCGCCAGTTTGCGTCGACATCATCGTGCCCTCCAACCATCCCGAAGCGGATGTTGGATTCCTGATTCTTGAACCCTTCGGCTACAGCACCATGTCAGGCGGCAACGTCGGTTGCGTGGTCACAGCACTCCTCGAAACAGGAATTATTCCTATGAAGTACCCCTATACGGACGTCGTCTTGGAAGCACCAGGGGGCCTTGCCAGGGCACGAGCCCACTGCGTTGATAACAAAGTGGAAAGCGTAACGTTCCTGGGAGTACCGAGCTTCGTTGCCCACCAGGACGCAACGCTCAAAATACCCGGCGTGGGCGAAGTCGTCGTCAATATCGCATACGGCGGACAGTTCTATGTGCAAGCTGACATCGCACAGTTCGAAGGCCTCGATCTGACACAGAAGCATGCTCGGGCCCTTGGCGAACTGTCTGCAAAGCTGATCTTGGCGTCCAGGGAGCAACTGCCAGTGGATCATCCCGACATGGCTGATCCAAGGGACAACCAAGTCGTCACCAGCTTTATCACGAAGACCCTGGACGACAAGGTTCCGACCAGGCACATAGTCAACGCGACTGGGATGATCTCGTACCCAGACCTGCTCAGTTGGGAACGCCCGGAGAGCCTCTCAGGCACAATTGCCCGCGATGCGTGCGGAACGGGGGGCAGCAGCATGCTTGCGATTGAGCACGCTCGCGGCAACCTTAAGGTGGGCGAGGAATACCTCAACGAAAGCCTCTGCGGCATCCAGAACACACTGAGGATCGCAGAGACAACGAAAATCGGCGACTACGATGCGATCGTCCCGGAAATTACAATGCAGGCGTGGGTGACCGGGTTCTCCAAGTGGGTCCTGGACGACACCGACCCATTCCCCTTTGGGTACCAAATGGGCGATATCTGGTAGGAGTCGCGCGGAAACCGGACAGGTCCTGAGCCGGCCGGAGCTGCTGAACTGCGTCGATTCGCACGAGGGACGACAACTACAACGGTTCGCCGCTCGGCCCGCCAAAAATCTCAATGATACTGTGCCGTCGCTTGCCGCTGGTGGTCCACAGGCAAGGTCCCAGGGTTTGAATGCAGAGGCTATCTTTTGGCATCCGTGCGGTCAGGGGAAGGGCGATTCCGAAATGGCCGAATGTTAATTTCAGCAGCTCAGATGTAATACAACAGAGGCTACGAATACAAAGTTGTCACACGGCCAATACTACTCCGCTGCTTCGTTACGTCGGCAGAGGTCGCAAGGCGTGAAGGAGTCTAACCGGTTATGACCCGCCCCTCGTCGGTCTGGGGTCGAAGGCAGCGCACAGTCGCCGCGGCCAGCCCAGGGTTGAGGCGTCCGATCTCGGCCGGCCGGGCATCCCTTGACACGTCGTTGCGGATATGTGAAAGTCGTTTAGGACCTGTTGTCCTACAACTTTTTATCGAAAGCGGACCACTTAGCTGACCCCCAGGGTTTCGCCCCGTGGTAAACCGCCTAACGCAAGGTCCGACGTCGACGGTTGACGTGGACAAGTTGGGAACTGTGACTGACCAATTTGTGGGATCCATACCGTTGGATCACACGCTGCCAGTTTGGCCAGCACGCAGTTCGGCAGCCTGCCGAATTGATCGAGGGCCGAGTCCCGGGCGCGATGTTATCCACCACCGGGACACTCGCTCTGGCCGGCAGAAACAATTAAACAGGCACAGCGAGCCAGCGACTTGGGGAACCTGGGTGGGCAACCGCACAAAGTGTGGTGGAACCACTGAAACTCTGGAATTCAGCTCAAAATGAACACGGTACCTGAGGAAGGGAACAACAAATGGCACCCAAGATGGGGCTTGTAGTACTTGTCAGCCGCTACGAACTTGGCGGCGATCGCTGTGACGGTTTGCTGGCTGCCACCAAGCAATCGCTGACCGAAGCCGGCATCGAAGTGGTCTCGGGCGAGCGTTCTGTGGAGAACGTCGCTGACGCCCTCGCAATCTGCGACCAGTTCAAAAATTCCGGAATCACATCTTTGGCAATAGTCGATGCGACCTGGCAGAGCGACTCGCTCAAATACCTGTTCACCCAGGAACTGGGACTGCCCACGTTGTACTGGGCGACGCCGTATCCCGAAACGCTCTCCATCGCTTGCGTTCAGCACTTCAGCTCGATCCTCAAGCTTCAGAACATCCCCTTCCAGTATGTGTACGGCCTGCCCTACGACGAAGCGGCCGTCAACAAGGCTGTCCTTGTGGCCAAGGCAGGACACATTCTCGACAGACTCGCAAATGCCCGCGTGGCCCTGGTTGGTCCCCGCAACTACTGGCGGATCGCCGGTGCCATGGACATGGTGAACGAGGAATGGGAGTTTTCCAAGAAGTTCGGCACCACCATCGTCCATCTGGAGATGGAGGAAATCACCGATATCGCGCAGGAAGTCTCCGACGACCAGGCACGAAACGTCCTTGAGGAACTCGCTTCCCGCACCGGCAAGGTCAACGCAAATGACGAAACCCTTCTCTGGTCTGCCAAGGTGTACCTCGGCACCAAGGCAATCGTGGAGAAGTACAAACTGGACGTCGTCGTCGGCGAGTGCTACCCGCGGTACTCAGGCCTATTGAACCTTGCGGCTTCTTGGTTGGGTGATGAAGGGCTCGTCGTCGAGACGGAGGGCGATCTCAGCGGCGCCGTGGTTCAATACGTACTGAATACGGCAGCAGCCGGCGATGAGGTTGCCAACGCAACAATCCTGGCCGAAGCCGGAAACTTCGACGACGAGAACAACCACTTCAATTTCGCCCACGAAGGCAGCACCGCGACGGCCTACGCTGAAGACATCAATGAAGTCCGCGTCGAACAGCTCGGAGACGACGGTACCCAGGTGTGCTTCAGGGCCAAACCGATGGAGAAGGTAACCGTCTGCAGCCTGGTTGGGTCCGCCGGGCAGTACAAGATGCTTGTGGCAAACGCGTCGACAGTCAAAGCAAGCCAGGAAGAGTGGGATGCTGCCGGCATCCGGCTCTACGCCAAGCTGCGCTTCAACGAAAAGCCCAGCAAGATCATGGACACGGCGATCAACGAAGGCGTCGGCCATCACTGGCTCATCAAGGAAGGCGATTATGCCGGACTCGTGCAGGTCGTCTGCGATTACCTGCAAGTGGGCACTCTGAGAATTCGCTAGCAGTATCAGGAGTGTGGTGGCCCGGGGCGGACTCAAGCAGACCGATCCGGGCCATCGCTGCTCGACCACTATCCAAGTCGCCCACATCCCCGGCTGGCTACCGTCGGTGAGCTCAATATGGCCCCGGCAGCCAGCAAGTGGGCATGACATGAATCCCGAACCAAAGGCAACCACAATGCATGTTCTTATCGTCCTCACTCATCCTGCCCCCGAATCATTGACGGCTTCCATCGCCCGCGAAATCGCCGGAAGAGTCTCTGCCCACCACACCGTGGAAGTGGCCGATTTGAGCGCGGAGGGCTTCGCTCCTGCCTTCTCGAAAGAAGATCTCAGCGCTTACCGTCTTGAGTCGCCCCTGCCCGCCGACGTCCAGCGGGAACAGGAACGAGTCGGCCGCGCCGACGCTATTGTCTTTGTTTACCCCATCTACTGGTGGGGCATCCCGGCGCTGCTCAAGGGCTGGATCGAGCGAGTCTTCAGCATCGGCTGGGCGTGGGGCCAAGGGCTCGAAGAGGACGCCCGCGGCCTTGCTCTGGTTGGCAAGAAAATCCATCTCGTTGGGCTCGGCGCGAGCAGCCTTGAACGATACGAAAAGCGTGGTTTCCTGGATGCCATGCACACGTCCGTTAACGAGGGAACTTTCGGATATTGCTCGGCTCCCGTCACTTCCTCGCGGATCATACACGGCTCTGAAGGCGATGTCATTGATGCTTCGGAGTTCGTGGAGTCGGCCGTAGGCGACATTCTGCAGAGCCTGGAATCGCAGGATTTTGAGCCCGCCGGCGTTTGCTGACCAAGGGTACGCACAGCCCAGTCATGGGGTATGCGGACCTGCCCGCCGTGCACGTCCTCCATCGAGCCACAATTGTCCAAGTAAGCACCAACCGAGAGAACGGATCTACCACTATGTCGAAGCCAACCATCGTGCGGCAGTCGGACGCCAAAGTTTTCTATGAGGGACCAGAACTGTGCCGCGAGTACCTGCGCAACAAGGACCTGTGGTTCGGCAGCTCACTGGTTAACCCTGGAGAGACCGGTGCCGTTGACCCGGGCCACACTGATTCGTGGGAAATCTTCTACTGCGTTTCAGGTGAAGGCGTTATGGACGACGGCGAAAACGAGTATGAATTGAGCGCCGGCGATACACTCTCATTTCCCCCAGGGGTTCCCCACCGGATCCACAACCGCGGCACCGAGCCTGTGTTGATGGTCTGGGCAGGCGGTCCGGGAGAAAACGTTGAATAGCCCCAGGCAGTGAACACTTCTGTAACTGTCGACATAACTATCCCCCCGGCCAACAGCCCAAGTGCCACGAGCCGCGCCCTTCTGGGGTTACGCCAGCTTCTCAGCGATGACACGTGGGGCGCCGGCGCCCGGCTCCCTTCCGAACCCGCTCTGGCCGCACTATTTGGTGTCAGCAGGGTCAGTGTGCGCAGCGCGCTGGCGCAGCTACAGAAAGAAGGTGTGCTCGACCGGCGCCACGGTTCAGGTACGTACGTGAACTCTGTCCGTCCGTTGGTCAGCAGCCTCCACCGGAATGTTGGTTCCGACGAGCTCATCAGTTCAGGAGGACACACGCCCGGTATTGCTGAAATGTCATGGCAACTGAGCTCGGCCACGGATGATGTCGCGAGCCGGCTCGGCCTGGAAACAGGAGCCCTGGTTGTGGATCTCTACCGTGTGCGTTCCTCCGATGGAAGGCCGGTCACAGTCGAGCACGACTACTTCCCTGCCGCACTCCTGCCGCCGAACTCCGCCAGCCTCGGCGTGTCCTTGTATGCATTCCTGTCGGAGGTCTGCGGCATCCACGTGGCTTTTGGTATCGCCGAAATCGAACCCTCTGAAGCAGGCGAGGACCTCGCACCCGTCTTCGGAGTCGCTTCCGACGAGTTGGTCCTGGTCATCAAACAAGTCGACTACGACGTAAAGGAGTCTCCGGTCTCCTACTCCGAAGAACGTCACCTGGCCTCTGCTTTCGACTTCCGTCTGGTCAGGGAAGGCCCCACAAAAGGACGCCCCAGCACGGCCAGCTTGCGGAGCGGCTAACTTCCGGCCTGGTGGGGCAGTCGCCCGCGGATGCGGTCGATAGCGGCGAGCAGCGATTCATCGATCACCCGACTGACGGCGTCACCGTCTTCGCGTGCGACGGCGGCAAGCAGCTCTTCGTGCCACTGCCACAATGGGGAGGTGTCTCCCGTCGCGAGAGCCTGACGTACGCCGAGAATCTTGTAGGAACGGCAGCGGGTCCAGAGGTTTCGGATCAGCTCCAGCAGGACGGGGTTGCCGGCTGCCGCATAGAGGATGCCGAGGAGTCGTTCATCGTGGTCAAGGTAGTCCGCTATGCGGCCCTCACGCAGGGCCACTTTGAGTGCGGTGTGCTCCGCGCGCATCTTTTTGAGATCCCCCCTTGCGAGCGATTGGGATCCCTCCTTGGATGCAGCGTCCTCAAGGATCCTGCGGCTCGAATAGACGTGGAGAAGTTCCTGGAGATGGAATTCTTTGACGACCGCAGTGCGCCGTGGGGGGTTGTCCACCAGACCCGTTTCTTCAAGCCGCCGCAGAGCCTCACGCACAGGCATGTGGCTTACCCCCAACTGCGCGGAGAGTTCCTCGATCCGGAGCTTCTGTCCGGCTTCAAAATCGCCGTTCATAATGCTGGTGTAGATCGCGTCGAAGACCTGCTCGCCGACCAGTCCCCCGGGTTCTATTTGGGCCAATCTCATTGCGCAATCTTAGGCCGGAACCTTTTCATTACAAAGCATTTTCGAAAAATTTGATCAAGAAACTTGATCATAGACTTCCCGAACACTCTCGCCCGCACCCCTGCGGCGACCCGTCCGCCCCGCGCTGATGCTCACGGGACCGGCGTCGCCGCGCCACGCCTCAAACGTCAGCAAGCCAGGTCGATGCCTGGCCGCAACCAGCCTGCCTTCCGCCATCGACGACAGCGTGGTTCTATAAGTTTGATCAAGAAATTTGATCAAACTCCTTGACCTTGAGTTGTGAGTCACTCCATAATGTGATGTAGGTCGTCACCACGAAACCGAGTCAGGTGGGCCGCTGAACCTCCATTCGCACCTACTGGATTCGCGTCCGACTGTCGACGAAGTCGTCAGCGCCTCGTATGAATCCCTGCAGCTGGGATACTCCCGGCCACATCTCAACATCAGTAGAAATTAGCTTCGATGGTGCTCATAGCGAGCGCACCAGCCCCTTCAGGAAAGATGAGAAAGCAATAATGAAAGATGTAGTCATCGTCGGTGGAGGCCTCGCGGGCCTCTCAGCTGCGTGGCGTTCGCGCTTCTTCGACACCCTGCTGCTTGAAAGCCAGCCCCGTATTGGAGGGCGAATCCGTTCCGAACGACGGGGTTCTTACTGGCTCAACTGGGGCGGCCACATGTACGCGGGCCCTGGCTCGGCAACGGACACCTTGTTCAACGAGACTGGCATCGAGGCTGTGGAAATCCCGGGTTCGTTAACCGGATTCAACATGAATGGCAAGACGCTGTATCGCGGAACGCTCGCGACCTACCCTCTGCGCCTGCCCATCTCCATGGGTTCGCGCATCGCGGCATTTACTGTGGGCGCGCGTATCCTTCGATCGCTGATCATGGAGTACATCAACGTGGTGAAGGTCCGCCCAGGCGAGTCAGCTACCAAACGCCAGCAGCGAATCTACGACTTCCGAAACGACGTCACGTTCCGTGAGTGGATCGGCAGGAACATGCCCCAGGACGCTGAAGAAATCTTCGACGTCACAGTGACGCGCTGCACCGGCTCTGTCGATCAGATCACTGCCGGTACCGGTATTGGCTACTTTTCCCTTGTCCTGGGCATTGGCGCCGGTTTGAACCGCGGTATCGTGGGCGGGCCATCAACCCTGACCGAGACCATTGCGGCGCGTTTGGGCGATCGTGTCCAGCTGGGAGCCGAAGTCCTCGAGGTCGTTCCGAAGAAGGACTCTGTCGTTGTGCGGTACCGGCAGAACGGTGAGGAGCACGAAGTCGAAGCCCGCACGGTCATCATGGCGACCACTGCAACCGTGACGAACAAGGTGACAAAGGACCTTCCGCAGGACCTGCGGGATGCCTTGGGCGAGATCAAGTACGGCAACCACGTGGTCACTTCCGTGCTGACCAATGAAACCACACCGAAGAAGTGGGACGACGTCTACTGCATCGCAGCCCCCAAACGCTCGTTCTCAATCCTGACAAACCAGTCAAGCATCGTGCGCGGAACCGAAGCGACACGCCAGCCTGGCTCTACCTTCATGGTTTTCTCCCCCGGAGCGAAGGGCGCAGCCCTCATCAATAAGACCGATGAGGAGATCCTCGACATCCACCTCAACGACATGGATGAAGTTCTGGGCGAAGGTTTCCGAGACTCCGTCGTGGAAGCCGAAACGTGGCGCCTTCCTGAAGGCTCCCCCTACTGCTTCCCTGGCCGGGGCAAGATTCAGCACACCCTTCTCCGGGGAACCGAACGCATCAAGCTCGCCGGAGACTACCTGGGCACCATGTACACGGAAACGGCCATCGGCACCGGACTCCAAGCGGCCCAGGACGCGATGAGCCTGATCGCCACAGAAACCCAGCAGGCAGGTTCCCCAAAGGCTCCGTTGCTTTCGGCCATCTGATAGCGCCAGGCCACCAACACCACAACAGATAAACCGCAGTACTTAGAGCACAGGCGGACCATCCGAACAACAAATGGCCTGCCTGTGCTCTCATGCGCCACCCCGCCATAGCAACCCCGCATGATCGGGGCCAATGCTGCAGAGGATATTGAAGCGTAATCCCCACACGGTCGTCGGCATTCTCTGGGGGCAGCGCCAACTCACTCGGTCCAGGCTGCGGATCTCAAAGGAGAGACAATGACACAAACACAGCAAATTGTTGAGGACACCCGGTTCAAGAAGAGATTCATGACCCGCCTCTTCGCAGTCCTGGCCGGGGGGACCTTCCTGGACGGATACATCCTCGGCATCATCGGACCGGTGACAGCTGTTCTCCAGCACGAACTTAACTTCAGTGCGCTGCAGGTCGGCCTACTCGCCGCTATGACCATGATCGGCATGCTCATCGGGGCACCCCTTGGGGGCTGGGCTACCGACAAGTGGGGACGTAAGCCCCTCTTCATCATCGACATCGCACTCTTTGTCGTCGCATCCGTTCTTCAATTCTTCGTTGGTTCAGCAGAACTTCTGATGTTCATCCGCTTTGTCATGGGGCTGGCCATTGGATGCGAATACTCAGTCAGTTGGCCGATGCTTTCCGAATTTGCCCCGTCGCGCTCACGCGGCCGACTCATGTCGATCAACCAGTTCGCCTTCTTCGGCGGATTCATGGTTGCCTATGCCCTGGCCTTCTACCTCAGCGCCATCGGAGTCTCCTGGCATCTGATCCTCGGGTCCTCCACCGTCCTCGCCGTTGCATTGCTGCTCGGCCGAATCGGCCTCCCGGAGTCCGCGCGGTGGCTATGGTCTAAGGGTCGCCAGGACGAGGCCCGCGCCATCGCGCACAAATACATGGACGGCCCAGCAACCATCGCCGACTTCGGACGCGCCTCACAGGAAGCGGAACGAGTGCGTTTCGTGGAGATCTTTTCCAAGGAAAACATACGATCCACAGCCTTCATCTCCATCTTCTGGTTCTGCAACGTCCTGCCGTACTTCGGCATCTCGACATTCGCCGGTGCCGTACTCAGTCAGTACGGACTCGCCGACGGACTGGCAGGAGGCGTCGGACTCTCCATGGTGGCTGTCCTCGGTGTTGCCCTCACGATGTTGCTGATCGACAAGGCTGGGCGGCGGATACTCACGGCCCCTCCACAGTGGATCATGCTCGGCATCTTCCTCATGCTGGGGCTTTGGTCATCAGCCCCGTCCTGGCTGGTACTCGTACTGTTCTTGCTGTTCTCCCTCCTCAGCGCCGTCAATGGCGTCCTCACTTCGGTTTATCCAAGCGAACTGTTTCCCACAGCAGTACGCGGAATCGGCACCGGCTTTGCCGCCGCTTTCAGTCGACTCGGCGCAGCCCTCGGCACTTTCCTGCTGCCAGCAGGCATCGAAGCTCTGGGGATCTCGACAGTTCTACTGATGCTCGCCGGCGTGGTCGCAGTCGGGGCAATCGTGTCGCAAATTTGGGCACCGGAAACCAAGGGGAAGTCCTTGTCAGCGGTCTCACACTAGAGAACCACGGTCTCCAAGGGCTTGCCTCACACCGAGTGCCGAGGCAAGCCCATGGCGCACCGCCTCAACGGCTTCCGAGCAGGACACGCCATACGCTGTCTAAGCGCAGTGGTCTATGCACGGCCCTCAGAACACGACGCTACTTCTCCGCAGACCGAGACTACTGCTTCTCTGCAACCCGGAAGGACCCAGTGACCCTCGCTCATCGGAGGTTAGCCCGGAAGGGATCTACTGCCCTCATCGGCCGGCGGAATGCCATATTCGGTGTCTTCACGCTGCCAGGGCTTGCCTTTGCCACATGGGCGGCCCGTATCCCGTCTGTTCGTGATGACCTGAGCATCACCAACAGTGACGTGGCTATGTTGCTGTTCAGCCTGGCAGCTGGATCCCTTGTTGGCCTGGTTGCAGCTCCCCGGCTCTTGGCACGTTTAGGTATGTCCCGCGGTCTGTTCATTGGGCTTTCCACAATGGCCGCCGGCCTGGCATTTGCCGGCATCGGCTCCGGGTTCCTGCAATCAATGCCTTCGACGGCGGTGGGCATCGCCCTGTTCGGTGTTGCCTATTCGGCTACCGATGTGCTCATGAACGTCGAGGGAGCCAACGTCGAAAGAGAACTAGGCAAAACGGTTCTGCCGTCAATGCACGCCTTCTTCAGTATGGCCACGATTATCGGAGCTGGTCTCGGTGTCCTGGCATCTGCCGGTGGCCTTTCGGTCACCTGGCACTTCGGCCTTATTGCCGTGCTTACGTTCGTGACAGCGATCATCCTTTCGCGGTTCATACCGGCGCCTGAATCAGGCGAAAGAACCACAACGGAACCCCGTAAAGATCAAAAGTCGACGGCGGCCCGCAACCGCCTGCTCGCGGACCGCCGTTTGATTCTCCTCGGAATCATGATGGTCGGCATGGCCTTTGCTGAGGGCTCAGCCAACGACTGGATCAGCCTGGGCGCGGTCGAAGGTCACGGATTCGACGCCTCAGGCGGCGCGTTCGTGTATGGAGTTTTCGTTTCCGCCATGACTCTTGGCCGGTTCGCCGGTGGACCACTGGCTGACAGGTTCGGCCGCGTCAGGCTCCTCATCGCGCTGGCGGCCTTAGGGATAACCGGCGTAACTCTCTTTGTCCTCGCAACTGAGCCTGTTGCCGCAATGGTCGGAGCCGCGCTGTGGGGGCTGGGCGGCTCCCTGGGTTTCCCTATCGGACTCTCCGCCGCGGCAGACCATCCCAGCGACGGCCCAAGGCGCGTCAGCTTCGTCGCAGCTTTCGGCTATGGGGCTTTCCTGACCGGTCCCCCATTACTGGGACTTCTCGGGGAACATGTCGGCGTTCTGAAGTCGATGTATCTTGTCGTGGCCCTGCTTGTGGTGTCCTTGGCAACCGCTGGGTCCGCACGACCGCCCGTACAGGTAAGGGTCGGTACGAAGCAGGAGACCGCGCCGGAATGATCAGACGCTGCCGACGGACCGGCCTTACTTGAACAGCATGACGACGCCGGTGACGATCAGTACCGGCACCGATTCCGTTCGTCGTGCCGGACAGGCCTTCCCGGAGCCGGCCATGACCGACGGCATCCGTGAGAAGCTCCCGGCGTACACGGCATCGATCGGTCACACACAAAACAGCCCGAAACACCCATAGACTCCTCAGCAACGGTCTTGGTCAGCGGACTCGAATCCACGCTTACAGGACCGTCCTGAGTCTGAAAGGTTCCCACAGGATCACGAACGTCCCGGCTCTGCAGGCAACTGCTCCCCCATTTTGCTAAGCGGTCACGCTGCTGGCGCAATGATGATGCCCTCGTGCGGCAGGCTGGATGCATCGACCTGACCTGCAGCCTGCCGCACCTCCCGGAGAATTTGCATCTTGCTGATGCCCTATGAACGTGAACAGCCGTCCCATAACGACGGCCGCGTCGGTGCACCGGCAGTTTCCAAGTCGTCCACCAAGTCGCTGCTGAACGAAGGGCGGGCCGGAAATATCCGTCATTCACGGGCACATGGACCCTGAGTGACTAGATATTTCCAGTCCGCCCTGTTGTTTAGTGTGAAATCGCACCGGCTGTCTCGGTGAGGCTCTTGCCTTTTGTTTCGGGAGCCAGCCATTGGGACAGCGCGGCGCCGGCGAAGGCGATCGCGGCTGCGATCAGCATGGAAGTTGTGGTGCCGAGGTTGGTCATGGACCATGGCAGCAGGAACGTGCCAAGAGCGGCGCCGATCCGGCTGACTGCTGCGGCGAAGCCCGTTCCCAAACCGCGGATTTCCGTCGGGAAGATCTCGCCGGGGTAGATGCTGGTCATCGTGCCGTAGATCGTGGTGAAGAAGGAGAAAGCGAGGAAGAGGGCAAGAATGGCGACCGGCGGGGCGCCGACCCACAGACCAATCGCGGCGAGGATCACGCCGCAGATCCACTGCGGCGGCACGGTAAGGATACGTCGACCAGCTTTGTCGATCAGCAGGAGTGCAAGGACAACCCCTGCGACGGCGAGCATCGACAGACCGATCCCTCCGGCAAATCCTCCGGCACCGAACTGGGCCAGAACGCTGTCCGCGAACGTTGCTATGGCGAAGTATGGTGTCACAGCGCAGAACCAGAAACCGGACGTGAAGAGCGTCGAACGCCAGTATTGTCGGGAGAACAACATCCCGAAGCTGCCCTTCCGCACTTCCTCGTGCCTGACGTCCTCCATCTCTGCGGCGCTCTCCATGTACCGGCGGGCAATAGTGAGTGCTTCTTCTTGGCGTCCTTGGTTCCAAAGCCAGTGTGGGGACTCTGGAAGGCCGATGCGGGCAACGAACAGGATCACGGCAATGGCGGTGCTGGTGCCTAGAATGAGACGCCAGTTCAGATCGGTTGTTGTAGCCAGGATGTGCCCGACAACGAAGGCCACCATGAACCCGACGTACCAGGCCACCATCACCAGGGCCATGAGTCGGCCACGTAGGCGGATGGGAGAGAACTCGGCCATCAGGGGGAACCCGACGGAGTACTCGATGCCGATCGCGATGCCCATCAACAGCCGGATGATGAACAGGTGTTCGGCTGTATCAACAAAGAACTGCAGGGCTGAGGCGATGACGAACAGGGCCATGTCGATGAGGAACATTGTCTTGCGGCCGAACTTGTCAGTCGCCCATCCTCCGATCGGTGCGCCAACGAAATGCCGATAAGCGCGGCGGCCGCTATCAAACCTGTCCACAGTGGTGACAGGGTGAGGTCAGCGGACATGGTGGCGGTTACAGGTCCGATGATCCCGAGGATGTAGCCGTCGAGGAACATCCCGCCGACCAGGACGAACACCAGCCTCCACAGGAAGCGGCGTTTGAATGATGTTGACGTATCCTCCGCGTCGGAAGATGTTGAGGTTTGTAGTTGCATTGGTCATTCCTCACTTGAGGCATTGGTCTTTTGGATGCAGCACAACTCTGAGAACGTTGTCGTGCGTGGGAGGGCCGCGGCGCTCTGGAACAGAGTTGACGGCTGAAACAACAGCAGTGGGTCTGCCTTGCTGTTTACTGCGAATTGCGTGGCCGGGCATGTCGTCGTTGACGGGCTGTTCAGGCCCTGCCCGGATTAGCGTGCGGTGGAGGTGCGGTGATAAATCGATGGAGTGGGACTGCGGGAAGGTCTGGTCCGCGTCCTGGTAAAGCGCAGGTCCGACCGGGATGGTCGGTGGGCCCTGTTTTCTGCCCGCATGACGGCCGGCTCCGAGTCGAGGACCGGGCTTCGTGTTGATCTGGGTGGAGTATAGGCGTGGCGGTACCTTGGATGCAGGGGCGACAGCTTTGTCGTCCCTGCACCCTGTGTGGTGCCTGGTCCTGCCATGGGGTCAGAGCGGGTTTCCACCGAACCACTCGGTCGGGGCGGGGGTCAGGTTCTGCCAGATGTGTTTGGCTTCGCGGTACTCATTGAGGCCCGCCTGGCCGAGCTCTCGCCCGATGCCGGATTTTCCAAAACCGCCCCATTCGGCTTGGGGCACGTAAGGGTGGAAGTCGTTGATCCATACCGTACCGTGGCGCAGCGCATTTGCTACTCGCTGGGCTTTGGAGGCGTCTGAGGTCCCGACCGCCCCGGCAAGGCCGTATTCGGTGTCGTTGGCGATTGCCACGGCTTCCGCCTCGGTTCCGAAGGTCTCGACGGTCAGTACGGGTCCGAATGATTCTTCCAAGAGCACGCTCATGCCGGAGCGGCAGTTGCCGAGCACCGTGGGCGGATAAAAGAATCCGTCCGCCAGAACTCCGTCTTCTGGGATGTAGCCGCCGCACAGGAGCTCGGCGCCCTCCGCGATTCCGGCCTGGACGTAGGCATGGACCTGGTCGCGGTGCTTCGCGGAAATGAGCGGCCCCGTCTCGGCGTTGGGATCAAACGGTCCGCCCATTCGGATCCTTTTCGCCCGTTCCACTACCTCGGCTACGAAGCGTTCCGCGATGGTCTCCTCCACAACCAGTCGAGCCCCTGCGGAGCAAACCTGCCCGGAGTGGAGGAATACCGCGGTCAGTGCGTTGTCGACCGCGGCGTCCCAGTCAGCGTCCGCGAAGACGACGTTGGGGTTCTTTCCGCCAAGTTCGAACGCGATGTTCTTTACCGTTTCGGCGGCAGCCGCCATGATCGTCTGGCCGGTAGCCAGGCTTCCGGTCAGGGAGACGAGGTCGACGCGCGGGTCGGAGCTGAGCGGTGGGCCCACCTTCGAACCCGGTCCCGTCACGAGATTCGCGACGCCGGCAGGCACACCTGCTTCTGCGAGGGTTTCCATGAGCTGGATGGAGGTTGACGGTGTGAGTTCGCTGGGCTTGAGGACGAACGAATTCCCGGTGACGAGAGCCGGGGCCACCTTCCAGGCCGCTTGGAGAAGCGGGTAGTTCCAGGGGGCAATGAGGGCGCAGACGCCGATCGGTTCATAAACCACGCGGCTGATGGCGTTCGGCTTGCCGGTGTCGATCACTCTTCCGGCGTCCAGGCCTGCGATCTTGCCGTAGTAGCGGAAGCAAGCGGCGATGTCGTCGATGTCGTACTCCGCCTCGACCAGCCGTTTGCCGGTATCGAGGGCCTCAGCCTTTGCGTAGATGGCCTTGTCACGTTCGAGCAGGTCCGCGACGCGGAGCAGAACGGCACCCCGTTCGATATCGGTGAGCCGCCGCCAAGGGCCGTCGTCGAACGCGGCCCGAGCGCTGGCGATGGCCCGCTCACTGTCCGCCGCCGTGGCGGATGCCACGATGGCAACCTCCCGCCCGTCCGCAGGGCAACGCACCGTGGAGGTGCCGCCGTCGGACGCTTGCCGCCAACCGCCGTCGATATACAAGCCTTTGAGAGTGTCCTGCAGGACATTGTGGATTGTGGTGGTCATCGAATCACCTTCCGGCAGCGAGTTCAGCGTGGGCGTCGGAGACTTCCCATGGCGGGGTCCACTCGCCGTCCAGCCGGAACGAAAGACCCGCGTCGTCTTCGATGTGCTTGGCAACATGCAGTTCGGCAGCGTCGGAACCATAGCGTTCGGTGGCGCGGGCAAAGGCGTACCGGGCGGCGTCTGTCATGGGCAGCTCCGGAAGAGCGTCCTGGAGTTCCCCTATAAGGCCAAGGTCCTTGAGGCAAAGATTAAGAGTGAAGGATGGGTCGTAGTGTCCGGCGAAGATCGACGGGGCGTCATGGCTCGCGACGAAGGAGTCGCCGACCGACTGTCGAATGGCTGAGTATAGGACGTCGAGGGCGACGCCGTGTTGCATGCCGAGGGCAAAGCCTTCTCCGATGGCAGCGGCGTGAATGAACCAGAGCTGATTCGTGACCAGTTTTACGACGTTTCCGGTTCCGAGTTCACCGCAACTGATCACGGTGCCCAGAGTCCCGAGGATAGGCGCAACTCGTTGCAGGTCGGCGTCAGCGCCGCCGGCAAAAAGGGTGAGCCGCCCATTACGGGCACCGTCAACGGCGCCGGTTACGGGGGAATCGACTACCGTCACGGCCTCCGGTGCTTCGGCGGCCAGTTCAGCAACCAGTTCCTTGCGGTTCGTGGTCAGATCAACCCAGATGCTGCCCGGGCGCAGTGCCTTCAACACTCCGCCTCCACGTAAACAGGCCTCGACGTGATCCGGGCGGGGAAGCGACGTCAGAAGGATGTCCGCTTTGCTCGCGGCATCTGCGGCTGATGAGGCTGCATGGGCACCGTGCGCCACTGCTTCGTCGAGTTTGGTGTTATCGAGGTCGAACGCGTGCACCTCGTAGCCAGCTTCGGCGAGTCGGTGGCACATGGGGCCTCCCATGTTGCCAAGGCCAATGAATCCGATCGTTTCCATGGTGTTCGACTCCTCAGTATGAGTTGTTGTGATTGGAAGTGATCTAGAGCATACGGAGGTATGCGGCGGCGATCTCTAGACGCAGGTAGCGACTCCGCGACCCGTCTTTCAACAAATGATCAAAGCCTGCTGAGGCGCTGTCTTCCCCGCCGCGGACGGACGGGTCTCTGGGGGCGTCGTGAAGGCGTCCCAAGGCTTTAGCGCACGGTGGCGCCGGGATCCGTGTCCGCCAGTGTGGCCGGGCGGTGAAGGCCGACAAGGGCTCTACCCGCCTGTGTGAGGCTAGTCTTGAGGGGCAGGAATCATTCAAGAGGGACAACGGCGGCGCCGAGGAATAGATGCAAGATGAACTACAGGCCACGGCTGAGGCCCTGGCCGCCGAACTCGGCCGCTCGGTCTACATAGAGGCCCCCGGATACATCCCCCTTGCCGTGAGTACCCACTACGGGGCTCTGGACAAGGCCCGAATGGACGCGCTCCTGGCACGAACAATTGCCCCGGAAATGGTGGCCTACTACAAGCAATGGCACCTTGATGCCGCTGACGAACCAGTCCATATTCCAGGAAATAACGCCTTGGGGCTTCTGCCTCGGGTGGTCTATCCGATCCGTCACAACGGCCGACTGTTGGCACGCGTCTGGCTAGTCAACGCCGAACCAGCCCTGGTCGAAGACGATGATGCAACCGTCGCAAGGGCGGCCCGGGTCATCGGCCGGATACTGTTCCGCCGGGACGAAAAAACGCAGCAGCGAGCAGATGCCGACGAAGCGGCCCTCCGGACCTTGCTGCGCGGTGACGTGCCCAACCGTCAAGCTGTTCTCGATGAAGCACTCTGGCGGCATGACATAGCCTCCGGCAGTTCAGTCACCGTTCTCGTCGCCCAAGGTGTTGCGGTGGTCTCTTCACGGGTCGAGGTGACATCCGAGGCACTGAAATCGTTCGCAGCCGATGTCGGGACAGCCTCGGGTGGCATGGCCGTGATACCGGCGGCCTGGTCATCGGAGTTGGTGGCGGTGTCACCGGTTCGCGGTGATGTGCAACGAACAGGGCGCGCACTCGCTCCGGTCCTGCGAGCCGTCGCCACCCGGCATGGCCTGCAAATCGCAGGAATCGGCATCGGGGCCGCCGTGCACGGCGCCGACGGACTCACCGACTCGTACCGCCAGGCGAAATACTGCGCCTCCGTGGACCGAAAACTGGCCCCGCTGGAGGGATACCGGGATTGGGACCACCTGGGCATGCTCAGACTATTCGCCGAGGTTCCATGGAACACTGATGGGATCGATCTCATCCATCCTGGCCTGGGCCGCCTCTTTGAGGACACCCGAAGCCCGCTGCCCGGGACGCTTTGGACCTATCTGCAATGCGGTGGTGACGCCCAACAGACCATTAGCCAGTTAAACGTTCACCGCGGAAACCTGTACTACCGGCTGGGAAGAGCAGAGGAGATTCTTGGCCTCAGCCTCAACGACGGAAACATTCGCCTTAGCCTCCATGCCGGCCTGCTGCTCGCAAAACTGGCAGGCTTCCCAGGCCTGGACACGGCGCCGATCCCACCGTTCAACAAGACCCCGTAGCGGACCTTCCTCCATACGGAGAGCTTCGCAACGCCGTGAGCGTCAAGAACCGGCTGCGAGACCACGGTGCTTTATCGGCGCTGCCATCACCATCGCCAGCGTAATGGCCCCTCGGTGGGTTGGCGACGTGCGCATCTTCGCCGGCATCATAGCCAGCCCGGAAAAGCCCCTCGGCGACGCCAGCCACTTCGTCGCGTACAACACCGTCTGCAGGGAGACTTCTACTATCAACCGCCCGACACGAACAACAATCGGTACGGAAATTCTGGTCAGTGCGGACTGATCGAGTTGAGCATCACTGCCGCCCGTCGCAGTGTCGACAAGTCCCATGACTTCACATGAAAACAGGTACTCGAGGCCCTGGAGGGGCCGCTCAAACCCGTCGGGCGGAAAGCGAATAATGTTGTCTAAAGCACGACCGCTAATGAAGGTATGTGAGCAAGAAATCCGAGGAGCAGCCTGCAGATAGAAAAGCAGATTCAATTATGGACAGTGTCCACACACCCTTTGGCCGGACCACCACGGCAATCCGGCAGTCCTTGCCGTGTGCGGCCCGAGCGGTTCTGGAAACATCTTTAAGAAATGTTGGTCAAAGTCATGTCATCGGTACATCTACCGACCATGAAGTAGTGATCGGCCAACAGGGGCCGACGCAAGACCTACGAAGGAGGGCCTGAATGACCCCACAACCCAGCACGCGGAGCGCCCACACGCCAGGACGCTGAGCCCGCTCCCCCACTCAAACTGATCAGGCCGCACCCGGCGGCCAGGTACTAGCCGGGACTCCCAATCAGAGGGACGTGTCAATAATTGTCCACACATTAAAGCAAAAACCCCTTTGACGAGGGGTTATGCCGTGCCCGAGGTGGGACTCGAACCCACACACCTTTCGATACCGCATTTTGAGTGCGGCGCGTCTGCCAATTCCGCCACTCGGGCGCGGAGATACCGGGTGGAAAGTAGCTACATTTCTGTGAGCAACGCGATCCGTTCCCAGCACGCGAAACTACTCTACATGCAGATAGGCTGTTTCAAAGAACCGGGCGCGCCGGGTGCAACAAAACCTGCCCCGGAAGCGTCCACACTAAGATGGACTTGAACCCGCCGAACCTTTGCAAGGAGATCCCGTGACCGAACAGACGGAGTCCGCCCCCACAGCCCAGCCGGCCCGACGCGTTGTCGTCGCCGAGGATGAGACCCTCATCCGCCTGGACATTATCGAGATCCTGAAGGGCGAGGGTTACGACGTCGTCGGCGAGGCAGATAACGGCGAAAAGGCTGTTGAACTGGCCGAAGAACTGAAGCCCGATCTTGTCCTGATGGACGTGAAGATGCCCGTAATGGATGGCATCTCCGCAGCCGAAAAGATCGTGAAGGCACGTATCGCTCCTGTTGTCCTGCTCACGGCTTTCAGCCAAAAGGAACTCGTTGAGCGCGCCCGCGACGCCGGCGCCATGGCCTACGTCGTCAAGCCCTTCACCCCGGCTGACCTCGTCCCCGCCATCGAGATCGCCCTCTCCCGCCACGAGGAGATCAAGGCCCTTGAGAACGAGGTTTCAGACCTGCAGGAGCAGTTCGCCACCCGCAAGCTCGTTGAGCGCGCCAAGAGCCTCCTGACCACCAAGATGGGCCTGACCGAACCCGAGGCGTTCCGCTGGATCCAGAAGACCTCCATGGACCGCCGCCTGAGCATGCGTGAGGTCGCTGAGACCATCATCAACCAGGTCAACTAGCACCAAGCCAACGAAGGGCGGCTTCCGATTCGGAAGCCGCCCTTCTGCGTTCAAAAACCACGACGCCGGCAATCACCCCGGCGACCGTCGCACCTCCCGAAGCAAAACCACGACGCCGGCAATCGCCGAAGCGCGCTACGCACCGGGGCACAGCACACCAAACCCGACCAACCGCCGTCGTACCGAACGAACGTCAGGCTTAAACGAAAAGCAGGCCCCGCCACCCGGCGGGACCTGCCCATCGAAAGAACGAAGACTACGCCTTCGCCTTGGACTTCTTTTCTGGCCAAGGACCAACCGGTTCCTTGCGTGAGGAATCCACGGCCGAGGTGTCGGCGAGGTCGCCTACCTTGTGGACCTTGAGCGAGTTGGTGGATCCGGCCTGTCCTGGAGGGGAACCGGCTGCGATGACCACGAGGTCGCCTTCCTCAACGAGCTTCATGTCCAGCAGGCTCTTGTCCACCTGGGCGGTCATCTCGTCGGTGTGTCCCACCATGGAGACCAGCACCGGACGGATGCCCCAGGTCAGGGCCAGCTGGTTCCAGACGTGCTCAACAGGAGTGAACGCAAAGACCGGCTTGACCGGACGAAGGCGGGACAGGCGGCGGGCCGAGTCGCCGGACTGGGTGAACGCACAGATGTACTTGGCGTCCAACTGGTCGGCGATTTCCACAGCGGCACGGGTGATGGCGCCACCGCGGGTGCGGGGCTTGGTGCCCAGCGGGGGTACGCGCTCCAGGCCGTGCTCCTCGGTGGATTCGATGATCCGGGCCATGGTCTTGACGGTTTCGATCGGGTACTGCCCCACCGAGGTTTCACCGGACAGCATCACAGCGTCGGCGCCGTCGAGCACTGCGTTGGCACAGTCGGAAGCCTCTGCACGCGTCGGACGCGGGTTGTCGATCATGGATTCCAGGACCTGGGTGGCCACGATGACGGGCTTCGCCCAGCGGCGGGCCAGTTCAATGGCACGCTTCTGAACGATCGGCACCTCTTCGAGCGGCAGTTCAACACCGAGGTCGCCACGGGCAACCATGATGGCGTCGAATGCGTCGATGATTTCGTGGAGCTGGTCCACGGCCTGCGGCTTTTCGATCTTGGCGATGACCGGCACGCGGCGGCCTTCTTCGTCCATGATTTCGTGGACGCGCTTGATGTCGGCTGCGTCGCGGACGAAGGAGAGGGCAACCAGGTCAACGCCGCGCTTGAGGGCCCAACGGAGGTCGTCCTCATCCTTTTCGCTCAGGGCGGGGACGTTGACGGCAACACCGGGGAGGTTGATGCCCTTGTTGTTGGAGACCTTGCCGCCAACGGTAACGGTGGCAACAACTTTGACGTCGTCAACTTCAATGGCGCGCAGGGCTACCTTGCCGTCGTCGATGAGCAAAGCGTCGCCAACGTTGACGTCCTCGGTGAGGCTCTTCAGCGTGGTGGAGCAGATGTCCTTGGTTCCGGGGACGTCTTCGGTGGTGATGGTGAAGGTGTCGCCAACAGCCAGCTCGTGCGGTCCGTCAACAAAGCGGCCGAGACGGATCTTGGGTCCCTGGAGATCGGCCATGATGGCCACCGGCTTCTGCAACTGGGCGGAAGCCTTGCGGACGTTCTCGTAGGTGTTGTCGTGCACGGAGTAGTCGCCGTGGCTCATGTTCATACGCGCAACGTCGACGCCGGCCTCCAGCACCGCGAGGGTGTTGTCATAGCTGGAGATAGCCGGGCCGAAAGTTGCCACAATTTTCGCGCGTCTCATATACCTACCCTAAGTAGTGTTCTGCTGATTGAGTAAAAGAACATTCCTGCCGGCGCTATAAGACCGCGATTGCCCGGTCGGTGGGGGCGACCGGTGCCGGGAGGATCGTGCTTCCCATGAGGAACTTATCGACGGCGGCCGCGCACGCACGGCCTTCGGCGATGGCCCACACAATCAGAGACTGGCCACGTCCGGCATCGCCGGCAACGAACACGCCTTCGGTATTCGTCATGTAGTAGCCATCACGGGCAACGTTGCCACGGGCGTCAAACTCTGCACTTACTTGTTCGGTGATGCCTGCCGGCTCGGCGCCGGTGAAGCCGAGGCTGAGGAACACGAGGTCGGCGGGAATGACCCGCTCGGTTCCGGCCTTGGGGAGGCGCTTGCCGTCGACGAACTCCGTTTCGGCAACCTTGACTCCGGTCAGCTTGCCGTTTTCGCCAACAAACTCAACGGTGGACGCAAGGTAGGTACGCTCGCCGCCTTCTTCGTGGGCGCTTGCCACCTCGAACAGGGTGGGGAACGTCGGCCACGGCTGGTGCGACGCGCGTTCCAGCGGCGGCTGCTTGCCGATCGCCAGGGTGGTGACCGAGGCTGCCTGGTGGCGGTGTGCGGTACCAATGCAGTCTGCACCGGTGTCGCCGCCACCGAGGATGACCACATGCTTGCCACGGGCGTCGATGTGGTTTTCGGGGCTCTCCCCCGCAACCACACGGTTGGAAGGCACAAGGTAGTCCATGGCGAAGTGGACGCCATCGAGATCGCGGCCGGGGATGGGGAGGTCGCGCGGTACGGTGGCGCCGGTGGCGATCACCACGGCGTCGTAGCGGCGCCGCAGCTGCTCCCACGTCACGTCCGTACCGACGGCGACGCCGGTGCGGAAGCGGGTGCCTTCAGCCTTCATTTGGTCCAGGCGGCGATCCACCTGGTCCTTCTCCATCTTGAAGTCGGGGATGCCGTAGCGGAGCAGGCCGCCGATCTTGTCGTCGCGTTCGTACACGGCAACCGTGTGACCAACGCGCGTCAACTGCTGTGCGGCAGCGAGGCCGGCGGGACCCGAGCCAACCACGGCTACCGTCTTGCCGGTGAGGCGCGTCGGCGGAAGCGGCTGGACCCAGTCGTTGTCGAAGGCTTCATCGATGATGGAAACCTCAACCTGCTTGATGGTCACGGCAGGCTGGTTGATGCCCAGTACGCAGGAAGCTTCACAGGGAGCCGGGCAGAGGCGACCGGTCCACTCAGGGAAGTTGTTCGTGGCATGGAGGCGCTCAATGGCCTCTTCGCCCTTGTCCCGCCAGACGAGGTCGTTCCACTCGGGAATGAGGTTGCCCAGCGGACACCCCTGGTGGCAGAACGGAACGCCGCAGTCCATGCAGCGGCCGGCCTGGCTCTTGAGGACGCCCTTCTCCTGGGCCTCGTAGACTTCTTTCCAGTCCATGATGCGGACCGGAACGGGACGGCGTGGCTGCGTCTCGCGCTGCCGGACTTTCAGAAATCCGCGTGGATCAGCCACCGGTTACCTCCAGGATTCGGGACCATACTTCTTCGCCATCGGGGTCGAGGCCCTCTTCGATGGCGTTGAGGCGGGTTTGCAGGACTGCAGCGTAGTCGCGCGGCAGTACCTTGGTGATGCGGGCAGCAGTGTCGTCGAAGTTTTCGAGCAAGCGGCCGGCCAGGACGGATTCGGTCTCCTCGACGTGCTTGACGAGGAGGCCGTGCACAATGTCGCGGTCTTCGGCGTCCAGTTCAAGGAGCTGGAGCTCGCCGGAGTCCAGTGCGTCCTTGTTGACGCGCTCGGGCTGCAGGTCCAGCACGTAGGCCGTACCGCCGGACATGCCGGCACCGAAGTTGCGGCCCGTGCGGCCGATGATCAGCGTCTGGCCACCGGTCATGTACTCGCAACCGTGGTCGCCAATACCTTCGACGACGGCGGTGGCACCGGAGTTGCGGACCAGGAAGCGTTCGCCCACCTGGCCACGGAGGAAGAGCTCACCGCTGGTGGCACCATAACCGATGACGTTGCCGGCAATGACGTTGCGCTCGGCCTGGAACACGTTGGTGCGGTCCGGGCGGACAATGATGCGTCCACCGGAGAGGCCCTTGCCAACGTAGTCATTGGAGTCGCCGAACATGCGCAAGGTGATGCCTGCGGGCAGGAAGGCTCCCAAGGACTGGCCGGCCGTGCCGTTGAGCGTGACGTCGATCGTGTCGGTCGCCAGAACATCGGTGCCGAAGGTCTTGGTCACCACGTGGCCCAGCATGGTACCCACGGAACGGTCCGTGTTGATGACGTCCAGGGTGATCTTGACAGGCATGCGGTCGCTGAGTGCTTCCTGCGCCATGGTGATGAGCCGCTGGTCGAAGTGCTTGTCCAGTTCGTGGTTCTGGCCCACCATGTTGCGCAGCGGAACGTCGTCGTCGAACTCGAGGCCGTGCAGGATCGGATCAAGATCCAGCCCGTCGGCCTTCCAGTGGTCGATCGCGTCGCGGGTGTCCAGCACCTCGGCGTGGCCGATCGCCTCTTCAATGCTGCGGAAGCCAAGGTCGGCAAGGATTTCGCGGACTTCTTCTGCGAGGAACTCGAAGAAGTTGACCACGAATTCGGGCTTGCCGGAGAACCGGGCACGGAGCTCGGGGTTCTGCGTGGCAACGCCCACCGGGCAGGTGTCCAGGTGGCAGACGCGCATCATGATGCAGCCTTCGACCACCAGCGGAGCCGTAGCGAAACCGAACTCTTCGCCACCCAGCAGGGCGGCAATGACTACGTCGCGTCCGGTCTTGAGCTGGCCGTCAACCTGGACCACCACACGGTCGCGCAGGCCGTTGAGCATCAGGGTCTGCTGCGTCTCGGCGAGACCGAGTTCCCACGGCACACCCGCATGCTTGAGCGAGTTCAGCGGCGAGGCGCCGGTACCGCCGTCGTGACCTGAGACAAGCACGACGTCGGCCTTCGCCTTGGTCACGCCGGACGCCACAGTGCCGATCCCGACTTCCGAAACCAGCTTCACATGCACTCGTGCCGAAGGGTTGGCGCGCTTGGCATCGTAGATGAGCTGCGCCAGGTCTTCGATCGAGTAGATGTCGTGGTGCGGCGGTGGGGAGATCAGTCCGACGCCAGGGGTCGAGTGGCGGGTCCGGGCCACCCAGGGGTAGACCTTTTGCGCCATCAGCTGGCCACCCTCGCCGGGCTTGGCGCCCTGGGCCATCTTGATCTGGATGTCGTCGGCGTTGGTCAGGTACAGGCTGGTGACACCGAAACGGCCGGAAGCGATCTGCTTGATGGCGGAGCGACGCTCCGGATCCAGCAGGCGGTCCACATCCTCGCCGCCTTCACCCGTGTTGGACTTGGCACCCAAACGGTTCATGGCAATGGCCAGCGTCTCGTGCGCTTCCTTGGAGATGGAGCCGTAGCTCATGGCGCCCGTGGAGAAACGCTTGACGATGCTGGAGACCGGCTCCACTTCCTCGAGCGGGACCGCAGGGCGGATACCGTCCTTGAACTTGAGCAGGCCGCGCAAGGTCATGAGGTTTTCGGACTGGTCGTCAACACCCTTGGTGTACTGCTTGAAGATGTCGTAGCGGCGTTCGCGCGTGGCGTGCTGCAGGCGGAACACGGTCTCCGGGTTGAAGAGGTGCGGCTCGCCGTCGCGGCGCCACTGGTACTCGCCGCCACCCAGGAGCGGGCGGTGCGGGTGCTCGATGCCACCCTCGGGGTAGGCCATCTGGTGGCGGGCCGAAACCTCGGCCGCGATGACTTCCAGGCCGACGCCGCCCAGCTGGGAGTGCGTGCCGGAGAAGAATTCGTCCACGAGTTCCTGGGACAGGCCCAGGGCTTCGAAGGTTTGTGCGCCGGTGTAGGAAGCAACCGTCGAGATGCCCATCTTGGACATGATCTTCAGGACGCCCTTGCCCAGGCCCTTGATGAGGTTGTAGACGCCGTCTTCCGGAGTCACGCCCACCACGTCGCCGTTGGAGATCAGCTGCTCCACCGATTCCATGGCCAGGTACGGGTTGACGGCGGAAGCACCGTAACCGATCAGCACGGCCACATGGTGCGTCTCGCGGACATCGCCGGCCTCGACCACCAGGGCGGTCTTGGTCCGGTTTGCACTCCGGAGCAGGTGGTGGTGCACGGCGCTGACCAGGAGGAGCGACGGGATGGGCGCCCACTGCGCGTTCGAGTCACGATCGGACAGCACGATGTACTGCACACCACGGTTGATCGCTCCGGAAACCTGCTCGCAGATTTCAGTCAGGCGGGCACGCAGTGCTGCTTCTCCACCCTCGGGGCGGTACAGACCGCGCACCTTCATGGCAATCCGGTCGCCGTCGGCGTTTTCGATGTTCGCGATCTTGGCGAGCTGGTCGTTGTTGATCACGGGGAACGGCAGGGAGATCTGCGGCTGGCGGACCTGCTTGCCGTCCAGGAGGTTGCCGTTGGGACCGATGGCACACTTCAGGGACGTCACGAGCTCTTCGCGGATGGCGTCCAACGGAGGGTTGGTGACCTGCGCGAAGGACTGCACGAAGTAGTCGAACAGCAAGCGGGGGCGCTTGGAGAGCACGGCAACGGGAGTGTCAGATCCCATGGCACCCAGGGGCTCGGCACCGGTACGGGCCATCGGCCCAAGCAGGATCTTCAGTTCTTCGGTGGTGTAGCCGAAGGTCCGCTGCCGGATGTTCACCGAAGCAGCCGTGTGGAGCACGTGCTCACGCTCGGGGAGTTCGTTGATGTCGATCAGGTTGTCCTTGAGCCACTCGGCCCACGGGTTGGCTGCTGCGACCTCGGCCTTGACCTCGGCGTCGTCGATGATGCGGCCGGCTTCGGTGTCCACCAGGAACATCTTGCCGGGGGCAACGCGGCCCTTCTTGACCACGTTGGCTGGCTCGACCTCGATCACGCCGACTTCGGACGCGAAGACGATCAGGCCGTCTTCGGTGATCCAGTAGCGGCCGGGACGCAGGCCGTTGCGGTCCAGGGTGGCACCCACAAGGTTGCCGTCCGTGAAGGAAACAGCCGCAGGGCCGTCCCACGGTTCCATGAGCAGCGAGTGGTACTCGTAGAAGGCGCGGCGTGCCGGATCCATGGTGGCATGGTTCTCCCACGCTTCCGGGATCATCATCATGATCGAGTGCGTGATGGGTCGCCCGGAAAGCCACAGGAGCTCGGCTACTTCGTCGAAGGACGCGGAGTCGGAAGCGCCCGGGGTGCAGATCGGGTACAGCTCTTCCGGGGTATCGCCAAGGAGCGGGCTGGCGAGCTGCGACTGACGCGCACGCATCCAGTTCCGATTGCCCTTGACCGTGTTGATCTCGCCGTTGTGGGCGATGGTGCGGAAGGGCTGGGCCAACGGCCAGGACGGGAAGGTGTTGGTGGAGAAGCGCGAGTGGACGATCGCCAGCTTGGTCTTGAAGCGCTTGTCCGAGAGGTCCGGGTAGAACGGCTCCAGCTGTGCCGTGGTCAGCATGCCCTTGTACACAATGGTGCGGGAGGACAGCGAGGGGAAGTACACGCCGAACTTGTTCTGGGCACGCTTGCGGATCCGCCAGGCGCGGGAGTCGAGTTCGTTCCGCTCAAGCTGCTCGCCAGTGGCCGAAGCAAAGAACGGCTGGGAGAAGTAGGGCATGCAGGCACGGGCCATGGCACCGACCAGGTCGGCCACCACGGGAACTTCGCGCCAGCCCAGGACCGTCAGTCCCTCGTCAGCAGCCAGCGACTCGATGCCCGCTTTGGCCGTGGCAGCTTCCCGCGACTCGGCAGGCAGGAATGCCGTACCCACCACGTACTGTCCGGGAGCCGGCAGTTCGAATTCAGTGACGGCACGGAAGAACTCGTCCGGTACCTGCATGAGCAGGCCTGCGCCGTCACCGGTGCCCTCGTCGGCGCCAACGGCACCGCGGTGTTCGAGATTGCGGAGGGCAGTCAGTGCCGCTTCCACGATGTCGTATCCCGGTTCCCCGCGGAGCGTGGCAATAATGGCCAGGCCGCAGGCGTCCTTCTCCGCATCGGGGTTGTAAAGCCCCTGCGCCTCCGGAAGCGCAGCGAAGCGCTTGAACGGAGACATGGCACCCTGGGGTTCGATGTTTTCGGACCAACCGGGGTTATGAAGATGGGTCATGGGAGACGTCCTTCCTCGTGATCGTGCGTATGGAAGGGACAACGTTGGCCCCACCTTGCTTGCCTGTGATGGGCACAACAAAGCGCTAGTTATTGGAAATTGTAGGCCAGCCAGCCTTGCGAAACTAACAGTTACGCAGACCACTGGCCCCGGCGAGACCGGTGAACATCGGTATGTTGCGATCCGGATTCCGGGGTGCCACGACGCTGTGGACTGGGCCCTACGAGCGGTGACTCTGTTGCCCCTTTACCGAAAGCGACTACTTGGTGTCGTCAGCCTTCGGCGTAGATCCGGGGGCCTTCCTCGCGGCAGTCGCGGCAGTTCCAGATACCGGCGTGGCCTGAGCCGCCTTGCCGGAATCCCCTGCTGCTTCCTGCGGCTCGTCAACGTGGCCCGGATCGCTTTGGTTATCAGGGAGATTATCACGGGAACCACTATCTGAGACAGATCGTTCCACATCATGACTCGTGACGCTCGTCACCGAAGTGTCATCTTTGGGGGATGCCGCCTCGGGCTCCCGCCCCGCCAAATACGGGGTATCAGGCACCGGTCGGCCACCGCGTCCCAGGACCAGGAAGATCGCCAGGGCAACCACGAACACCAGGATGCTCGTCCAAACATTAAGCCGGGTGGTGATCCCGAAGAGGGTGATTTGCTCGGCGTCGTCTATCCTTAGCGCTTCGATCCACACGCGGCCAACGGTGTAGTACATGGCGTAAAGCCAGAAGAGGCGGCCGCGGCGGAAGTGGAACCTGCGGTCCAAGACCAGGAGCAGGGCCACACCCGCCAGGTTCCACAAGGACTCATAGAGGAATGTCGGGTGGAACAGCGTGTCGGCAGGCATTCCAGCCGGGAAGTTCGCATTGGCAGGATCTATCTGGAGCCCCCAGGGAAGCGTGGTGGGCGCCCCGAACAGCTCTTGGTTGAACCAGTTGCCCCACCGTCCGATCGCCTGGGCGAGCAGAAGGCCCGGAGCCGCCACGTCGAGGAAAGCCGTCAGTTTCAGCCCGGCACGGCGGCAACCAATCCAGGCGCCTACTGCGCCCAGCACCACAGCACCCCAAATACCGAGGCCGCCGCGCTGGATCTGCGGGATCAGGGAAAGGTCACCGGTGCCATCGAAGCCAGGACCGAAGTACGCGTCCGGTGACGAAAACACGTGGTACAGGCGCCCGCCGATGATGCCAAACGGAATGGCCCAGATGGCAATGTCCCACAGGCTGCCCTCGGGAGCGCCTCGGCGCTTCCAGCGGACGGACGTCAGCCACAGGCCAACGATGATGCCCGTAAGGATGCAGAGCGCATACGCATGGATGCGCAACGTCCCCCACGGCAGCGGAATGTCGAAACCGGACCACGAAGGGCTCGGAATACTCAAGGGGACCATTGCCGCTGCGTGGAGGACGGTCTGCATGGGGCTTTGCTGTTCCTTTTCCTAGGCGTCTGCAGCTGCGCGGCCCAGGCCGGCGCTGAGGTTCTTGGTGAGTTGCCCGACGGCGTCGACGCCTCCATCGCGGAGCGCCGCCACGAGGGCGGTTCCAACGATCACGCCATCGGCGTAGGCGGCGATTTCGCGGACGTGGTCCGGGTTGGAAACACCCAGGCCGACGCATACCCGCTCGGCCCCTGCTGCGTGTGCACGGGCCACAACGTCCTCGGCACTGCTGCTGACCGACTGGCGTGCACCGGTGACACCCATGATGGACACGCCGTAGACAAATCCACGGCTGGCCTTCACGGTCATGTCCAGGCGTTCAGGTGTCGAGGAGGGCGCCACCAGGAAGACACGGTCCAGACCGTACTTGTCCGACGCTTCGAACCATTCGGCAGCCTCGTCCGGGATCAGGTCCGGAGTGATGAGGCCCGCTCCCCCGGCTTCAGCCAGGCGCCGCGAGAACTCGTCCACGCCCATGCGCATCACCGGATTCCAGTACGTCATGACCAGCACTGCCGCGTCCGTGACCGCGGTGATCCCGGCTACGACGTCGAAGACGTTGGAAACACGGAAACCGTTGGCAATGGCTTCCGTGGTGGCTGCCTGGATAACGGGGCCATCCATCACGGGATCAGAGTACGGAATGCCGATCTCGATGAGGTCGGCGCCGTTGCGCGCCAGGGCAATGCCGGCATCGATGCTTTCCTGCACGGTAGGGTATCCGGCGGGCAGGTAGCCGATCAGGGCGGCCCGTCCTTCGGCCTTGGCGCGGTCGATGGCGGCAGCAGACTTGCTGGCAAATTGTTCAGTCATTAGTCCTGGTCCCCGTTCACGTCAGCAGTTGCCTCGGAAGATCGCTCCGACGGGCCTTTGGGCTTGCGCGTGGACAGGGTGGTCCCCCGCACGTGCCCCTCGTCGTCGAGCATGTTGAACCAGGCTGCCGCGGTTTCCACATCCTTGTCGCCACGGCCGGACAGGTTCACGATCACGGAAACCTCGGCGGGATTCTCTTTGCCTTCGGTGAGGCGCTGCCCCACCTTGATGGCTCCGGCCAGGGCGTGGGAGGACTCGATGGCAGGGATGATGCCTTCCGTACGGCACAAGAGGCTGAAGGCGTCCATTGCTTCGGTGTCGGTAATGGGTTCGTAGGTGACCCGTCCGATGTCGGCAAGGTAGGAGTGTTCCGGGCCAACGCTGGGGTAGTCCAGGCCCGCCGAGATGGAGTGCGACTCAATCGTCTGTCCGTCCTCGTCCTGCATGAGGTAGGAGCGGGCACCGTGGAGCACACCCGGGCGGCCCAAGGAAATGGCTGCGGCGTGCCGGCCGGTTTCCACGCCCTCGCCGCCGGCTTCGAAGCCGTAGATCTTCACGGATTCGTCATCCAGGAAGCTGTGGAACAGGCCGATTGCGTTGGATCCGCCGCCGATGCACGCGCAGATGGCGTCCGGGAGCTTCCCGGTCTGCTCCAGGATCTGGGCGCGGGCCTCTTCGCCGATGACCTCGTGGAAGAACCGGACCATGGCCGGGAACGGGTGGGCTCCAGCGGCTGTGCCGAGGAGGTAGTGGGTGTTCTCCACGTTGGAGACCCAGTCGCGGAGGGCATCGTTGATGGCGTCCTTCAGCGTCTGGGAACCGTTGGTTACCGGCACCACCGTTGCACCAAGAAGCTGCATCCGGGCAACGTTGAGCGCCTGGCGGCGGCAGTCCTCGGCTCCCATGTAGACAACGCATTCGAGGCCAAGGAGGGCCGCCGCAGTGGCGCTGGCTACGCCGTGTTGTCCAGCACCGGTCTCGGCAATGACGCGGGTCTTGCCCATGCGCTTGGCCAGGAGCGCCTGGCCAAGGACGTTGTTGATCTTGTGGGATCCGGTGTGGTTGAGGTCTTCGCGCTTAAGGAAAATCCTTGCCCCACCGGCGTGCTTCGAGAAGTTCCTGGCCTCGGTGAGCAACGACGGACGGCCGGAGTAGTTCTTGTTGAGGTCCTTCAGCTGGGCGAGGAACCCGGGATCCGCCTTTGCCTTCTCGAACGTGTCCTGGACCTCGTCGAGGGCGGCGATGAGGGACTCGGGCATCCAACGGCCACCGTACTTGCCGAAGTAGGGCCCAGCGGCATTGCGCAGCGAGGTGCCACCTGCCAGGAATGCGTCGGCCGCATTCTGCTCCGAGCCGGCTGTTGGCGCGTCCACCATCAGTCTCACCGTCCTGTTCCAGTTAGTTGGGTAGTTCACGTACCACAAGGCAGCCTCGGGCGATTGCCCGGGCTGCCTCATGGCTGTCGCCTTGCTTCAGGTACTGCCTCAGTTCCTGACGGCGATGGCGGCAGCTCCAGCTGCCTTGAATTCAGAAATGCGTTCGCGGGGCGTCTGGTCGCTGACCAAAGCCTCGCCCACCAGGATGGCGTTCGCGCCGCTGGCGGCGTAATGGCTGACGTCATCGGCGGTGCGCACGCCGGATTCGGCGACCACAACCGCCTCAGCCGGGATGAGTCCCGCCAGCGTCCCGAAAACCGAACGGTCGACGTCGAGCGTCTTGAGGTTGCGGACGTTGACCCCGATAATCCGGGCCTCAGCCGCGATGGCGCGTTCGATTTCCTGTTCCGTATGCGTCTCCACGAGCACGTTCATGCCGAGTTCGTGGCTCAGGGCGCTGTAGTCCGCCAGTTGGGCATCGGACAGCGCAGCAACGATCAGGAGGATCAGGTCCGCGCCGTGGGCACGTGCTTCGTGGATCTGGTACTCGTCCACCGTGAAGTCCTTGCGCAGCAGAGGAACATCGACGGCGGCCCGAACAGCATCGAGGTCGGCCAGGGAACCGCCGAAGCGGCGCTGCTCGGTCAGCACGCTGATCACGGAGGCTCCACCATCCGCATACTGGACCGCAAGGGATGCGGGATCGGAGATAGGCGCCAGGTCCCCCTTGGAAGGACTGCGGCGTTTGATCTCGGCGATGACCTTGAGTTCATCGCGGCTGGCAGACGGACCACCCAGGGCGGCCCATGCATCACGGGCCGGGTTCGCTGCTGCGATGCGGTCCTTGAGCTCTACCGGGGACACCAGCCGGCGACGGGCCTCCATGTCCTCTTTGACGCCGACAATGATGTCATCAAGAACGGTCACGATCAGTGGCCGTTGTTCTGCAGCTTGCTGCCGCCTACTCCGTAGCCCGCCTTGCGCATGGCCCAACCAACAATGAGGCCGATGACCATGACCACGATTCCGCCAATGAAGATCGGGGTGCTGGCGATGACGAAGGCAATGGAAGAAATCAGGGCGCCAACGAGCATCACAATGACGCAGGTCCAGGCAGCCGGGCTGTTGCCGTGACCAATGGCGTCAGCGTGGCTGGCCATCTTGGACTCTGCTTGGTTTGCGGACACGGTGGTTTTGCTCATGTGAAATCTCCTCGGGATGAATACTGCTTACATTCTGCCATTTATTGACGGCGGCCGGGACATCGTCCGACGTCAGGGCGAGCGTGTGCTCTTTTATTGCACGACGCCGGCCCGCAAGGATGGCGGATGGCTTACGTGGGGTCTTCCCCGCGGGAGAGGCTGTCCCAACTGTCGATCTCGTCAACCGGCTCACTGCCACCGGCTACGCCGCTGCCCGCCTTGTCGTACTTGGTTCGGCTCTTCCAGTAACGTCCGGCAAGCGGCAGCATCACGGCGCACACCCCCAGGAAGGCCCCGGCCACGATTGCCACTACCGGGAACAACGTCGTGGCCACCTCTGCCTGGCCGCCCGACACGCCTGTTGCGCCTGCGATGGATCCCTGCGCGGCACCGAGTGGGTCGCCCAGTACCGTCACGGCGGCCAAGATGATGCCCACGGCCGACAACGCGATGATGGCAGCAATGATCCACCGGGCAATGCGGCCCGCAATGGACGCCGCCAGCCCACCTGCCAGGGAGACCAGGGCAAGCGCAGTCACGGCCGTGGCAGCCTTGTTTCCCTGAACCTGCAGATCGGCAGTGGAGGCCGTGGCAGGATCCAGATGGACAGTGATCCAGGTCTGCGTGGTGGTACCAAACACTGCGAAGGCCAGCAGGGTCGTCGTCAGTACCAGCGTGGATTTACTGGCCCAACGTGGTTGGGTGGAAGCCGCTTTGACGGGTGCCTTGGCCGTCATGAGGCGGGCGTCCCGCCGTCGAAGGTTCCGGCGTTCGTTGTTCCAGCGTCGGGGACGGTTTCGGCCGCAATGTTCTGCAACGAACCGGCCGTGTGCACCGCCCGCAGCGGGGCCGCGGCCTTGTTGACAGTTTCCAGCGCCTCGGATGGCTTGTGGGAATCGGCCACGATCCCCCCGCCTGCCTGCACATAGGCGCGACCCTCACGCAGAAGTGCCGAACGGATGGCGATTGCCATGTCCATGTCGCCGGCGAAGTCCAGGTAGCCAACCACGCCACCGTAGATGCCGCGGCGGTGCGGTTCGAGTTCATCCAGCAGGCGCAGGGCCCGCGGCTTCGGAGCGCCGGAGAGGGTGCCCGCGGGGAAGGTCGCCTTGAGGACGTCGTATGCCTTTGCGTCAGGCGCCAATTCACCAACCACCGTGGAGACCAGGTGCATGATGTGGCTGAAGCGCTCAACTTCCATGAACTGGGTGACGTCCACCGTTCCAGCGACGCAGACCTTGGAGAGGTCGTTGCGGGAAAGATCCACGAGCATCAGGTGTTCGGCGCGTTCCTTCTGGTCCGCGAGGAGCTCGGTGGCCAAGGCCTTGTCCGCTTCCACCGTCTTGCCACGGGGACGCGACCCGGCGATGGGGTGGGTGATGACTTCGCCGCCGGTGACGGTGACCAGGGCTTCCGGGGAGGACCCTACGATCGAGTATTCCCTGCCATCGGCATCCGCCAGGCTGAAGACGTACATGTAAGGGCTCGGGTTGGTGTTGCGCAGAACCCGGTAGACATCCAGCGGATCGGCGGCACATTCCATTTCGAAGCGCCGCGAGATCACCACCTGGAACACTTCCCCGTCAACGATCGCTTCCTTGCCGCGGTCGATCGCCTCCAAATACTGGTTCTCGTCCCAGCGTTCCTGCACGCTGGACGCGAAGTCCAACGCAGCTGTTTCAAGGACGGAGACCGGCTGGGCCACTGGCGTGCTGACTTGCTCCAACATGGACTTCACGCGCGCCACGGCGTCATGCCAGGCCTCATCCACGCGCTCGGTGCTGTTGTCGAAGTTAATGGCGTTGGCAATGAGCAGCACCGTACCGTCTACATTGTCATGGACGGCCATGTCCGTGACCAGGTTCAGGGCCATTTCCGGCAGGTGCAGGTCGTCTTCCGGCGGCGTCGTCAGGCGTTCCCAGTGGCGCACTGCCTCCCAGCCCAGGAATCCAACCAAGCCGGACGTGAAGGGCGGAAGGCCTTCAAAACGGTCTGTCTGCAGGGCAGCAATGGTGTCCCGCACCGCTTCAACAGGGTTACCGCCCACGGGGACGCCGACGGGCGGTTCACCGATCCAGTGTGCCTGTCCGTCCTTGGTGGTCAGGGTGGCACGGGACTTCGCGCCGATGAACGAGTAACGGGACCAGGCACCTCCCACAGCCGCGGATTCCAGGAGGAAGGTACCCGGCTGGCCCTTGGCCAGCTTGCGGTACAGCCCGATCGGAGTCTCGGCATCGGCCAGGACTTTGAGTCGGACGGGGATGACACGGCTGTGGACGGCGAGTTCGCGGAACTCTTCCAGGCCCGGGCTGATGATTCCAAGGTCCTGCATGGCTATTCTTTCCGCCTTCGGTATGAGGTGGTGCGTCAGTAAAAAGGGTGGGTGCCTAGTCGCGGTGACCCGTGACGACCGTAAAGTCGCGCCCGTCGAAGCAGGTCCGGGTTCCGGTGTGGCAGGCCGCGCCAACCTGGTCCACGCGGACCAGCAGGGCATCGCCGTCACAGTCAAGGGCGACTGACTTCACGAACTGAACGTGTCCGGAAGTGTCGCCCTTGCGCCAGTACTCCTGGCGCGAACGGGAGTAGAACGTCACCCGTCCCGTGGTCATGGTGCGGCGGAGGGCTTCGTCATCCATCCAGCCCAGCATGAGTACCTCGTTGGTGTCGTGCTGCTGGATGATGGCGGCTACAAGACCGGCGGAATCGCGTTTCAGGGCGCTCGAGATCGCCTCTGGAAGGGTCACTGCGGGGTCGCTGGGGAACTCCACGGCAGGAGTTGGACTGGGTGCGGACTGCTCTGACATCAGATCAAGTCTAGTGCCTTCGGGAGACCCCGGTTTCTGCGGCGGTTCCACTAAGCAACAGAGCCCTGATCGTGCTAGTTTCACAAGTGATGCATTTCGTCGATCCTTCCCGTGAAGTACTGGCCGAAACCCTGCTGGCGGCCGGGCCTGACTCCCCCACGCTCTGCGAAGGGTGGCTCACCCGGGATCTTGCCGCGCACCTCTACCTGCGTGAACGCAAGGCGGCAGTAGGGCTGGGCCTGCTGATCCCCAGCCTCGGCAAGGCCTCGGACAAGGCCACCTCCAAGCTGGCGGCCAGGTTGAAGAGCACGGACGACTACGCCGAGTTGGTCAAGACGTTCAGGGCAGGCCCTCCGGCACTCTCCCCCCTGAAGATCAAGGCCCTCGACGAAACGTCCAACCTGATCGAATATTTCGTGCACACGGAGGACATCCGCCGCGCCGGGGACCGCTGGGCACCCCGCGCCCTGGACGAGGCCTACTCGGATGCCCTGTGGGATGAACTGATCAAGCGGGCTGCCTACTTGTACCGCGGCGTGGACCTGGGCATCGTCCTTGTCCGCCCCACGGGACCCCGGCACGTTGCCAAACGGGCACCCGTTTCGGTGGCGATCGTCGGCGATCCTGGAGAGTTGCTGATGCACGCCCATGGCCGGACCAACCAGGCCTTGGTCACCTTCGAAGGCCAGCCGGACGCCGTCGCGCTTTTGCAGTCAGCCGACATCGGACTTTAAGCACCAACGCGGGGTCACTTCCGGCCCGTCCCACCAGGGATGATGGGCCGGAAGTGACCCCGCGTTGCTGTCTGATGCTTAGCGTACTTCGAAACCCGCCGCGCGGATGGCGGTCTTTACCTGCGCAATCATGTCATCCGGACCGAAGTGGAATACGGAGGCGGCCAGCACGGCGTCGGCTCCGGCTTCCACGGCGGGCGGGAAGTGCGCTGGCTCGCCGGCGCCGCCGGAAGCGATGATCGGAATATTGACCGCGGCACGGACCAAGCGGATGAGCTCCAGGTCGAAGCCATCTTTGGTACCGTCCGCATCGATCGAGTTCAACAGGATCTCGCCGACCCCACGGTCCGCGGCTTCCTTGGCCCAGGCGATGGCGTCGATTCCGGTCCCGGTACGACCACCGTGGGTGGTCACCTCAAAACCGGACGACGTCGGGACGTCGCCGTCGCGGGGACGGCGCGCGTCCACGGACAACACCAGCACCTGCGAACCGAAGTGGCGGGTGATCTCATCGATGACCTCGGGACGTGCCACGGCAGCGGTGTTGATGGACGCTTTGTCCGCGCCGAAGCGGAGCAGCTTGTCCACTTCGGCCACGCCACGTACGCCGCCACCGACGGTGAGCGGAATGAATACTTCCTCGGCAGTCCTGCGCACAACATCGAAAGTCGTTTCCCGGTTGCCGGAGGAAGCCGTGACGTCGAGGAACGTCAGCTCGTCGGCTCCCCCGTTGTCATAGCGGTGGGCCAGCTCAACCGGGTCCCCGGCGTCGCGTAGGCCTTCGAAGTTGACGCCCTTGACCACGCGGCCGGCGTCAACGTCGAGGCAGGGAATAACGCGTACGGCTACAGCCATGTGTTGCTCCTCTGGAGATCGGGGCCGGGTCAGATACGGCAGGCGTGGATGCTGCTGACCAGGATGGCGCGCGCGCCGAGGTCGTAGAGCTCGTCCATGATGCGGTTGGTTTCCTTCTTCGGAACCATGGACCGCACGGCAACCCATTCGGAGTCGCGCAACGGCGAAACGGTGGGCGATTCCAGTCCGGGGGTCAGCGCAGCGGCGTCTTCCACCAGGTCCTTGCGGATGTCGTAATCCATCAGCACGTACTGGCGTGCCACGAGGACACCCTGCAGGCGACGGATCAGGACATCGATTTCCTTCGCGGTGCCGTTTGCGGCGCCACCGGGTCCGGTGCGGCGGATCAGGACGGCCTCGGAACGCAGGATCGGATCGCCGAAGATTTCCATGCCCGCAGCCTTGAGGGTGTTGCCCGTTTCCACGACGTCGGCGATCGCATCGGCCACGCCGAGGCGTACGGACGATTCGACGGCGCCGTCGAGGCGGACCACTTTGGCGTTGACGCCGCGTTCGGCGAGGTAGTCGCGCAGGAGGCCGTCATAGCTGGTGGCCAGGCGCTTGCCTTCGAGCTGCTCGACGCCGGAGAAGTCACCAACGGGACCGGCGAACCGGAACGTGGAGGGGGCAAAGCCCAGGGGAAGCAACTCTTCGGCTTCCACCTTGGCATCAAGCAGGAGGTCGCGGCCGGTAATGCCTACATCAAGGGTTCCCTGTCCCACGTACACGGCGATGTCGCGGGGGCGCAGGAAGAAGAACTCGATGTCGTTGTCGGGATCAACCATCACCAGTTCACGGCTGTCGCGGCGCTGGCGGTAGCCTGCCTCGGACAACATGGCGGAGGCGGCTTCTGACAGGGATCCCTTGTTCGGGACTGCTACACGGAGCATGGGAAAGACTTTCTGTTTGGAAGGGAGGTTTCAGGCACACGGCCACGCGGAGAGCTCCGGCTGGGCTGCCTCACCCGCTGGGGGTCGGCGAAGCAGGCGGAGTGGCGTGGCTAGAGATGCTTGTAAACGTCCTCCAGGCTGAGGCCCTTGGCGAGCATGAGGACCTGCAGGTGGTACAGCAGCTGGGAGATTTCCTCGGCAGCGGCTTCGTCGGATTCGTACTCCGCGGCCATCCAGACTTCGGCGGCTTCTTCGACGACTTTCTTGCCGATGCCGTGGATTCCGGAGTCCAGTTCAGCGACCGTGCGCGAACCTGCCGGGCGGGTCGCTGCTTTCTCACTCAGTTCTGCGAACAGCGTCTCGAAATTCTTCACGCCCTACAGACTACTTGCTTCGTGGCTGGCCCCGCTTGTTGGGGCGTTGCATGACGAAGGGGATGTGAGTGAACACACACCCACATCCCCTCCCTGCAAGCAACCAGGCTAGCTGAACTGCTTGAGGGTGACCGCCGTGGCCAGGGCGGCAGAGACTGCTTCGTGGCCCTTGTCCTCGGTTGAACCGGGAAGCCCGGCGCGGTCCAGGCCCTGCTGTTCGGTGTCGCACGTGAGGACCCCGAAACCTACCGGCACGCCGGTGCGTACGCTCACGTCGGTCAGCCCGGAGGTGGCCGCCTGGCAGACGTAGTCGAAGTGCGGTGTGCCACCGCGGATGACCACACCGAGAGCTACTACGGCGTCAAAATGCGGGGCCAGCCGGGCTGCTGCCACGGGGAGTTCGAAACTCCCGGGAACCCGCAGCACCGCGGGTTCGGCGATGCCGGCTTCCTTGGCGGCGCGGAGGGCGCCATCCAGGAGGCCATCCATGATCTGGGTGTGCCAGCTGGCCGCAACGATGGCCAGCTTCAGTTCCGAGGTTTCCTCGGGGTTGAGGGTAGTGAGGTCGATGGTGGGCGCGCCGTGTCCGCTCATTGTTTCCTGGAAATCCGTTCAGTCTTGTTTGTTGTCGAAAGTGTGGGGTTTGTTGCCGTTTCCTGCAGGCTCGGTTTCAAGCGTCAGCAGGTGGTCCATCCGGTCCTTCTTGGTCTGCAGGTAGCGCAGGTTCTGCTCGCGGGACGGCACCTCGGTGGGGACCATTTCCACCACAGTGACGCCGGCCTGGGCCAGCCGGTTCTGCTTGTCCGGGTTGTTGCTGAGGAGCCGGACCTCATGGAGGCCCATTTCTGCCAGGATCTGGGCAGCAGCGGTGTACGAACGGGCGTCAACGGGCAGGCCCAGCTGTTCATTGGCCTCCACAGTGTCGAATCCGGCTTCCTGCAGGGCGTAGGCCTTGATCTTGTTGGCCAGGCCAATGCCACGGCCTTCCTGGCCGCGCAGGTACAGGAGCGTGCCGCCTTCGGCATGGATCAGCTCCAGGGCAAACGCCAATTGCTCCCCGCAATCGCAGCGGTAGGACCCGAACACGTCACCGGTCAGGCATTCCGAATGCAGCCGGACCAAAGGTGCGCGTCCGTCCTTGGGAGGGTTGGGGGAGCTGACGGCGAGGTGTTCAACACCGGTCTCGTGGTCCGTCCATGCCTGGGCTACGAAATCACCGAAAGCGGTGGGCAATTGCACAATCGGCCCACCGGAAACCGGATGGGGTGTGCGCTCCGAATCGCTGCTGCGTCGCGTCGTGGATGCCGTCATCGCTTCTCCTCGTCTGCCACCGAAATGTGTGCGTTGGGATTCTGTGCCCCTTCGGACTCTACCGCCTCCACGTATGCCACCAGGTCCTCGATCGAAATGAGGGGACATCCGTGCTCGGCGGCGAAGTCGCGCAGGCTGTCCAAGCGCATCATTTCGCCATCGTCGTGTACCAACTCAGCGATCACACCCACGGGAGCCAGGCCGGCGAGTCGGCACAAGTCCACTGCCGCTTCCGTGTGACCGGGGCGTTCACGCACTCCTCCCTTAACCGCGCGGAGGGGGAAAATATGCCCGGGACGGGTTATGCCGGCCGGCGTACTGCCCGGATCCGCGAGGATCCTGGCCGTCAATGCGCGGTCCGTGGCCGAAATGCCGGTGCTCACGCCTTGGGCAGCATCGCACGAAACCGTGTATGCCGTACCTTTCGCGTCCTCGTTGACGGCCACCATCTGCGGTAGCGCCAGAGCATCGGCCCGAGCGCCTTCAAGCGGCACGCAGATCACGCCGGACGAATAGCGGATGGTCCATCCCATCAGGGCAGGAGTGGCGTGCTGGGCCGCGAAGATGATGTCGCCTTCGTTCTCGCGGTCTTCGTTATCCACCACGATCACGGCCTTGCCCGCGGCCATGGCCACGATGGCTGCCTCGACGGGATCCAGGCCCTGGCGGTGGATGGTGTCCGGGGTGGTCTTGGCTGGCGTGCTCATCGCGCTGCCTCCTGTGTTGCTGCTGTGGTGTCATCTCCGGCACGGTGCGCGGGGTTTCCCTGCGGGGCAAAGGAGAGCAGGCGCTCGGTGTACTTGGCCAGCACGTCCACTTCCAGGTTCACGTTCGCCCCGAGGGCCTTCGCGCCGAGGCCGGTTTCCTCAAGCGTGGTGGGGATCAGCCCTACTTCGAACCACGGTTCCGCTGCCGCGGCAGGGCTGACAGCGGTGACGGTCAGCGAAACACCGTCGACGGCGATCGAACCCTTCTCGGCGATGTACCGGGCCAGGGGCGCCGGGACGCCAAAGCGCAGGCGGTCCCAATTGCCCTGCGCTTCACGTTCCCGAAGTTCCCCGACGCCGTCCACGTGCCCTTGGACAACGTGTCCGTCGAGGCGGCCTCCTGCCGGGACGCAGCGTTCAAGGTTGACGGAGTCGCCCGGCGCCAACTGCCCGATCGTGGTTCGGACCAGGGTCTCCCCCATGACGTCCACGCTGAACTCCTGGCCCTCAATCTGCGTCGCCGTGAGGCACACGCCGTTGACGGCGATGGAGCCGCCCAACGGCAGGCCGTCGGCCGTGCTTGGCGCTTTCAGGCGCAGGGTGGCGCTGGTTTCGCCTTCGTGTTCAATGGCCAGGACAGTGCCCTGCTCGGCGACGATTCCGGTAAACATCAGTGTCCTCCTGAGACATATTCCGCGGCTTCACTGCCGGGACGGGAATTCGGGGTTGTGCTGGCTTGAGGCCGGGTTGGCCGCAAGTGCAGCCGCAGGTCGTTGCCCAAGGTACGGACGGAGCCGCGTCCGGCCTCGTCCCATGCCCAGTGCTGGGCGTCGGCCAGCGTGGAGATGCCCAGGTCGTGAAGGGCCGGCGTACCGGAGCCCAACAGGGTGGGGGCCAGGTAGACGATCAGTTCGTCCACTAGTCCCGCCGCCAGGAAGGTGCTCAGGATGCTCGATCCGCCTTCCACCATGACGTGTCGCACGCCTTGTTCGAACAGCAGGGAGAGGGCTTCGGCGGGGTCGCGGGTCGGCAGGTGGAGGAACCGTCCATCCGTCCCCCGGACCGCCGCGTCTTCCGGAACATCCCGTTGTCCCATGACCACCCGAAGGGGTTGGCGGCCGGAGAGGCCACCGTCGGGATCGCGGGCGGTGAGGCGGGGGTTGTCGATCAGGACCGTGCCGGTGCCCACCAGGATCGCATCAATCAGTCCCCGCAGGCCGTGGTTGTCGGCCAGGGATTCCGGGCTCGAAATCCACTGGCTGGTTCCGTCCACCGCCGCAATGCGGCTGTCCAAGGTCTGTGCGATGTGCAGGGTGACGAAAGGACGCTTGGCGGCAACGGCGTCGAACCATTCCCTGTTGAGATGGAGCGCCTCGGCCTCTGCCAGCCCGGAGCCAACCTCCACTCCGGCGGAGCGAAGCGTCCGGGCGCCGCCGGCGGCGGGATCATGGGGATCGTCAACGGCATAGATAACCCGGGCAATGCCAGCCGCGATGATCGCCTGGGCGCACGGTCCGGTACGTCCTACGTGGTTGCACGGTTCCAGGGTGACCACCATGGTGGTTCCGGCCAGGTCCACTCCCTGCTTGCGGGCTTCATGGATGGCATCCGCCTCGGCATGCGCGGTGCCGGCACCACGGTGGTAGCCAACAGCCAACTGCTCTCCCGCCGGGCTGAGGATCACGGCACCCACCAAGGGATTGGCTCCCCGGGGACCCGCCAAGGCCGCGGCCAGGGCAGCGTCCATGGCGGCGTGCTCGGCGGCGCTGAAATCCAGGGAACCGGTCATGACACCGCTCCCGCCGTCGACTGGATCCTCGGCGCTGCTGGACGTTCGCGCTTGTCAGCCCGCCACCAGACGAAGAATCCGGCCAGGGTGAAGAAGCCATAGAACAGGTACATCACGGCGCTTGCGTAGTAACCCGCGCTGAACAGCAGGGGCACACCTACAATGTCCACCGCAACCCAGATCAGCCAGAACTCGGTCCAGCCGCGGGCCATGCCATAGGTTGCCAGGAGGGATCCCATGAAGGTCCAGGCATCGGCCCAAACAGGCGGGTACGAACCCAGGGCATCGAACAAGGGGGTCAGCGCTGCCGTCCCGGCAACCATCGCACCGATCAAGGCGATGCGGACTTTAGGGGTGGCCCAACCAGGAACAATGGCGCGTCCGGCACTGCCGGAGCTGCGGCCTTGCTGCCACCGGTACCAGCCATAAACGGCCACGGCGATGAACATCAATTGGCGGGCGGCCTGTCCCCACAGGGTAGCCGGCGCCGCTGCGCCGAAGACGTTGCCGAGGAACACGGTCAGCAGCAGGATGTTGCCGAGAATGCCCACGGGCCAAGCCCAGACTTTACGGCGCATTCCGCCGAGGGCGCTTGCGAGCCCAAAAATATTGCCAAGCACTTCGCGTAGTACAAGCGCAGATCCTCCAACAGGTATCTGTGCTTCGAAGAGCCATCGCAGAAAATCCATGCCGTTCCTTCCCAGTCAGCCGCGATGGCTCCGGGGGTGTACGACAGAGCACGACCGGAACGTCCTGTTGGACGCACACGGCGTGACTGTACGTGCTTCTCCCATCCAGACTTTAACTGTCGGTACCGGAATTCCACCGGTTCAACCGTCTGCCTCCGGCATCCATTGCTGGACTCCCTTGGCGCGCGGGTCGCGGACTATGACCGCCGGTTCGGACTTACACCGACCCCGGAGCACGTATATGTGTGTTGATATTCTGCCACAACCTTGAAGATGGCCGGACTATTCCCGGCCATCTTCGTAACATCCGGAAGCGGACGTCACCGAGTGGCTTGGCCGGCCTTTGAGCCAACTGTCCGGAGCCGGTCAATGGCGGCCGCCGGATCTTCGTGGCCGTAGACGGCCGAACCTGCTACGAAGACATTCGCTCCTGCTTCGGCAGCGCGCACAATGGTCTCCTCCGTGATGCCGCCATCAACCTGGATGGCGACGCCGAGGCCCGAGCCGTCAACGGCAGCGCGGGCACGGCGGATCTTCGGCAGGGTGACGTCCAGGAAGGCCTGGCCGCCAAACCCCGGTTCCACGGTCATGATCAGGAGCATGTCCAGTTCACTGAGCATGTCCAAGTACGGCTCCACCGGCGTGGCGGGCCGCAGCGCCATGCCTGCCTTTGCCCCGCGGGCACGCAGTTCGCGCGCGAGCTTCACCGGGGCCATCGCTGCCTCGGCGTGGAAGGTCACTGAGGCAACACCGGCGTCCGCGTAGGCAGGTGCCCAGCGGTCGGCGTCGGAAATCATCAGGTGCGCATCCAGCGGCACGGGGCTGACAGCTTGGATGCGCTGCACCACGGGCAGGCCCAGTGTCAGGTTGGGAACAAAGTGGTTGTCCATGACATCCACGTGCACTGCGTCCGCGGTGCCGATGCGCTGGAGTTCGGACTCAAGGTTGACGAAGTCCGCGGAGAGGATGCTCGGGTTGATACAGCACTGGGACAAGGAATTTCCCCTTCGATGTAGTAATGGACTGACGCGTGCGGGCAGCGGAGCCGGTGAAGTCCGCAGCCCGCAGGAGCCTGCTACGGCTTCTTGCGGATCAACGCCAGGAACATGGCGTCGGTCTGGTGGACGTGCGGCCAAAGCTGCGCCGTCAATTCGTGGCCCGCGCCCAAATGACCGCCGAGGCTCACATCGTCAAGTGCACTGCCGGCGTCGAGCAACTCAAGGTCCGCACGCTTCGCCAGGACATCCCCGACGACGGCGGTTGTTTCCGCGGGGTGCGGCGAGCACGTGACGTACCCCACCACTCCGCCGGGCTTCACGGCGTCGATGGCCGAGTTCAGGAGTTCCCGCTGGAGCGGACCCAAATCGGCCACATCCTTGGGGGCACGGCGCCAACGGGACTCGGGGCGCCGGCGAAGGGCGCCCAGGCCACTGCAGGGAACGTCCACCAGCACCCGGTCAAAGGACTCCGGCTGTTCGGAGCCCACTTCCCTGCCGTCTCCGGTCCGGACTGTCCACGAGTCCTGGGGAACCGCGGACAAAGCCTGTTGGACCAGCTTGGCGCGGTGGGGAGCGGGTTCGTTCGCCAGCAGGGTTGCTCCACCCTGGTGGGCCAACGCCGCCAACAACGCTGCCTTGCCGCCTGGTCCTGCACAGAGGTCCAGCCAACGCTCGCCCCCGGTCGATCCGGTGTCCACACGGGCCTCCGCCACTGCACGGGCAACCAACTGGGAACCAACGTCCTGGACCCGGGTGGTCCCTGCACGGACGGATTCCAGCCTGCCGAGGTCTCCACCGGACGAAAGGGCCGAGCCTTCAACAAGTTCACCCGGGGCGGCGCCCAGCTCGAGGGCTTCTTCCAGGCTGCCAATCCCCGGCAACGCCACAAGGTTTACCACCGGCGCGGCGTTGTCCGCCTCCAGCAAGGCTTCAATCTCGGATACGGGCCGGCCGTGGTTCACCAGGGACTGGCGCAAGGCCCGGACGATCCACTCCGGGTGGGCGTGGCGCAGTGCCGCGACTTTGGTTGCGTCGCTCTCCTGATCCAGGAGCATGTCCATCCACTCCTGGAGCGAGCGGGCCGCCACCTTTCGAAGGACGGCGTTAATGAGCGACGACGGTCCGGCACCGATCACTGCACGGGCCAGGCCCACTGTCTGGTCCAAGGCCGCATGGGCCGGAACGCGCATGGACAGCAACTGGTGGGCACCGATCCGGAGGGCATCAAGGATGGCGGGGTCGAGTTGCTCCAAGGGACGGTCGACGCAACGGGCCAGGATGGCGTCGTAGGTGCCTTGGCCCCGCAAGGCCCCGTAACTTAGTTCGGTAGCGAAGCCGGCATCCCTGCGGTCCAGCCGGTGCTCGCGGATGCGCGCCGGGAGAACCAGGTTGGCGTAGGCGTCCTCCGAAGCAACCGCCCGAAGCACCTCGAAGGCAACCAAACGGGCCGGATCCGCGCGCCTGGTGCGCTGCGACGGGGCACTGGAGGAGAATCCCTTCTGCGGGCCCCTGTTCCGTTCCCTGCCTTGGGCGTTGCGCTTGCTGTCGCCGCGGGGACCTTGTTTCCCGGATGCGGCTTGGCTCCGGCGGCCATCCCGGCTTCCGCCGCTGTTGGGGCCTCGGCGGCCTGACTCACTCATTCAAAAACCACTTTCCCGGCTGCTGCCAAGCCGCGGGCCCAGTCGGCCGGCGGCATCATTTTCTTTCCTGCGGGCTGGATGCGGCCCAGCTCCACGGCATGGGAGCCCGTACCTACCAATACAGACTTACCTTCAGCCCGGACCATGCCGGGATCCAGGTCCTTGACGTCAGGACGCAAGGACACCGGTTCCAGCTTGATCCGCTGCCCTTCCAGGATGGTCCACGCGCCTGGCTCGGGGGTGACCCCACGGGACCGCCGCTGCAATGCAAGGGCTGGCTGCTGCCAGTCCAGCCTGCCGTCCTCGAGGGTGAGCTTTGGCGCCAAGGAGATGTCGCCTGATTGCGCCTGCGGGGCTGCCTGGCCGGCGTCGATAGCAGACAGGGTCTGGCATAGCAGCACCGCGCCGCTGTCAGAAAGCCGGTTCAGGAGATCACCGGCAGTATCGTCATCGCGAACCGTTTCAGTCAGGGTTCCGAAGACCGGTCCGGTGTCCAGCCCCTCCTCCAGGCGGAAGGTGGCCGCACCGGTGACATCATCGCCCGCGATGATGGAGCGCTGTACCGGCGCCGCGCCCCGCCACGCCGGGAGCAGCGAGAAGTGGAGGTTCACCCAACCATGGGTTGGAACGTCCAAGGCTGCGCGCGGAACAATGCCGCCGTAGGCCACGATGGCGGCGACGTCCGGTGCGATGCCGGCTATTCTTGCCGTGACCCCAGCGTCCACTTTTGCCGCACGGATCACCTCGATACCCAGTTCTTCAGCACGGGCCGCCACGGGCGAGGGGGTAAGCACCCGCTTGCGTCCCAGCGGCGCGTCCGGCCGGGTCAGTACGGCCACAACATCGAATCCGGCGTTGACCAAAGCGTTAAGGGAAGGAACAGCAACCGCCGGCGTCCCGGCGAACAGTACCCTCACTCCGGAATCCCGAAGCTGCCGCCACCAAAGCTGGAACCCACTGAAGTGGCCCGCTTGGACGTGGTCTGTTCAGTAACCGCGTGGTAGTTGCCATTGCGGATGGCACGCAGTGCGGCCTTGCGGTCCTCACCTTCCAAACGGTCGGTGTACAGGACTCCGTCCAGATGGTCGTTCTCATGTTGGAAGCACCGCGCCAGCATTCCCTCGGCCTCCACCGTGACCGGATTGCCGTTGAGATCCACGCCAGTGACCGTGGTGGCCCGGTGGCGGCGAACCGGGAAGCCAAGTCCTGGAATGGACAGGCACCCTTCAACCTCATCCGGTTGGAAGTCTTCGCTGTTGTCCAGGACAGGATTGATGATGTGTCCTTCTGCACCGCCGATGCGGTAGGTGAAAACCCGCTGGCTCACGCCTACTTGCGGGGCTGCCAGGCCTGCACCGTCAACATCTTCCATGGTGTCCATCATGTCGGCTACCAGCTTGGCGAGTTCCGGTCCGAAGTCGGTGACGGGATCCGCCACGGTGCGCAACACCGGATCCCCGATGATTCGGATACTCAAAATTGCCATCTGCTGTCAGTCCTCACGATCGTCTGCCTCTGGTCCGGATGCTGCGGAGCCTTAGCCAGTTTAGTTGAGAGGAAGGATCAGGGGCTTGGCCCGGGTTAGTTTCCTGCGGCGCCGGCACCGATCCTGACGCCCGAGGCGGCAAGGGGTGGCGGGGCGATCGGCAGGAGGGCCTGCCCGGCGGCCGAGACATCGGCGGACATTTCCCACACCCGCCGCAAAGCGCAGAACTTCCACCAATGGTGCTTCAGCACCTCAGGGTTGGCCCGCTGCGGACGTACCTCCGTTTCGCCGATTGCGACAGCCAGGAGCATGGGGTTCTCACCAAACCTCCATTGTTCCCACTCCCCCGCCACGGGATCCACCAGGCTTTCCTCGGCCTTCATGCCCGCCACCAACTGCATGACAACCTTGTCATCGAGGGCTTTCACGGTGCCGTCCCGGGAGGTTCCCTTGGTCTTGTAGTCAATCAGGCAAATACGGCCGTTGATCCGGGCCACCAGGTCCAATGTTCCGGCGTAGCCCACACTCTTGTTCCACACGGTGATTTCCGGGGCAAGGGGCTCAACGCCGTACAGCTCCCACCATTCGTCGAACCTTGCGGCAAAGGCCTGCTCACCGTTGGCCGCGAGTTCGTCCCTGCACTCCTGCATGCGGTGCGGGCGTCCAAGGGCGCGCAGTGCCACCTGCTCACAATAGGTATGCACGCGGTCCCCGCGTGCGGCAGCCTCGTCCCGGTACGTTTCGGCGGCCTTCGACGCCTTGTTCACTGCCTGCCTGATCCGGGCGGGGCTCCCGATAAGCGCGGGCAATTCCGGATCGGCCGCCAGGCTGCTTGCTCCCATGAAACTGAACCAGCCGTCAAGGGAGTGCGCCTGCTGCGCAATGACAGTTGTTATGGAAGGCACCGAAAACTGTTCCGTAGTGGAACGGGCATACATTCGGCCGTAGTCAGTAGCGTGGGCAAGCAGTGGAGCGGTCATACAAAGACTCTGACACAGAGCACCGACAGAATGCGCCCCCGGCCGGGGAACCTGCCCGGAGAAACGAAAGAACCCCGCCGGACTGGATCCAGTCCGGCGGGGTTCTGTTGGTGGGCGATACTGGGTTCGAACCAGTGACCTCTTCGGTGTGAACGAAGCGCGCTACCACTGCGCCAATCGCCCGGGGTGATCGTGCATCAACTGCCCGGTGCATATAGAACACTAGCCCACGCTGCCTGGAATGCAAAACGGGTCGGCCAGCACGAACTACAGGCGTGGAATTACAGCCGTGGAAGTCTGCAAATTCCGCGCAAATTCAGGGATCCAGCCCCCATGGTTGGGAAATCACCGGGCTCGATTTGGAGTTTGCTGGAACCTCCTATAGAGTTTTTACTCGTCGGAAAGCGACGGAATGCCTGAAGGGCGGTCCGGAGCGAACCACAATGCGGACGTAGCTCAGCTGGTAGAGCACCACCTTGCCAAGGTGGATGTCGCGAGTTCGAATCTCGTCGTCCGCTCGCAAGGCACTGTCAAGCATGAATTCCCCGGAATCCTGCTTACACGGTGGGTTGGCCGAGAGGCGAGGCAGCGGCCTGCAAAGCCGTATACACGGGTTCGAATCCCGTACCCACCTCGGTGAAAACCATGCCTTCCAGGTCATTCTGGATGCATGGGCGATTGGCGCAGCGGTAGCGCGCTTCCCTGACACGGAAGAGGTCACTGGTTCGATCCCAGTATCGCCCACCAAAACAAGGCAACTTGTTTGTTG
>NZ_JBIVXM010000016.1:0-58310 GCF_044769205.1 Paenarthrobacter sp. NPDC090520 | reverse complement strand
AGCAACCAGGCAAACAACATGTGCGGACGTAGCTCAGCTGGTAGAGCACCACCTTGCCAAGGTGGATGTCGCGAGTTCGAATCTCGTCGTCCGCTCTCCTTATCAAAGGACCCGGCAACGGGCGATTGGCGCAGCGGTAGCGCGCTTCCCTGACACGGAAGAGGTCACTGGTTCGATCCCAGTATCGCCCACCAAAACAAGGCAACTTGTTTGTTGTTGGAAGCCCGGTAGCAACCAGGCAAACAACATGTGCGGACGTAGCTCAGCTGGTAGAGCACCACCTTGCCAAGGTGGATGTCGCGAGTTCGAATCTCGTCGTCCGCTCCACGGAAAAGCAGCTCCTCGGAGCTGCTTTTTTTATGCCCTCATCCAGCCAAGCGGGGTTATGGGGCCGCAATTCATCAGCCCACTTAATCTATAAGGCTAAGAAAAAATCGCTTTATCCAATGTGATTGGTCTCGCATAATGTACTGCGAACTCATCACCAATCGCCCCTTGGCAGGAGTACCCATGAATCAACAGACCGCTTCGCAGTCGGTCCTGAGGCGTAAGCCGATCGACGACATCGAAGAAGAAAGCAAGCACAGCGGACTCTTCAAGAGTCTTGGCCTCTGGCAGCTGACGGCCATCGGCGTTGGCGGAATCATCGGCGTCGGCATCCTTTCGCTGGCAGGGCTGGTGGCCCATGGTGACGCCAACAACCCCGGCGTGGGCCCGGCGGTACTCATTTCCTTCCTGGTGGCCGGCCTCGCCTCCGGTGCGGCCGCACTGTCCTACGCCGAATTCGCGGGAATGATTCCGCGGGCCGGTTCTGCCTACACCTACGGGTACGTCGCCCTCGGGGAGATCATCGGCTGGTTCATTGGCTGGGACCTCCTGCTGGAGTACATCGCGATCGTTGCCGTCGTCGCCATCGGCATCTCCGGCTACTTCGACGCCTTCCTGTCAGGCATTGGCATTCACATGCCCACGTGGATGACTTCCACTGCGGATGAAGGCAAAGGCGGCGTCATCAACCTGCCCGCCATCCTCGTGTGCCTCCTGGTCACCTGGATCCTCAGCCGGGGAACCAAGGCCTTCGGCCGTTTTGAACTCGTGGCGGTAGCCATCAAGGTGGTCCTGATCCTGTTCATCATTGGACTGGGCATCTTCTACATCAACACCGAGAACTTCAACCCGTTCATGCCCAGCGGCTTCGGTCCGGTCCTGGCCGGCGCAGCCACGGTCTTCTTCGCCGTGTTCGGCTACGACGCCATGAGTACGGCCGCCGAGGAAGCCAAGGATGGCAAGAAGCACATGCCCAAGGCAATCGTGCTGTCACTGATCATCGCCATGTTGCTCTACGTGGCCGCCACCCTGGTGCTGACAGGAATGCAGAATTACAAGGACATCGATCCCAAGGCCGGCTTCGCTTCGGCCTTCGCAGGAGTAGGCCTGCCCGTGATCGCCACGATCATCTCGGTGTTCGCCGTCCTTTCCATCCTCACGGTAATGCTCACGTTCCTTCTGGGCGTCACGCGCGTCTGGTTCTCCATGAGCCGGGACGGGCTCCTGCCGGGTTGGTTCGCAAAGACGGACAAACACGGTACCCCGCAGCGCGTCACCTGGATCGCCGGCATCGGTTCAGCCTTCCTTGCCGGGGTCTTCCCCATCAAGGAAGTCGCGGACCTGACCAACATCGGCATCCTTGCGGCCTTCGTGGTGGTCTGTGTCTCGGTGATCGTCTTCCGCTACACCAAACCCAATGCACCCCGGACCTTCCGGCTTCCCCTCATGCCCGTGGTCCCCGCGTTCGGTGTCTTGGCGTCGGCCTTCCTGATGGCCCAACTGCACTGGCAGACGTGGCTCCGCTTCGGCGCATGGCTCATCATCGGTTTGATCATCTACTTCTTCTACGGCAAAAAGCACTCCTTGATGAACCCGGACAGTCCACGTCATCTGGAGTCCAGTAAGCCCTTGGCGTAGCGGACTACCGGATCCTTGGCACCCCCGCCGACTGGTGTTAGGGTCACTCTCGGAGGAGCGAACTGGCTCCGCGACGGAAAGGAGGTGCCCGTGGGATTAATTGACGACCTGAAGGGCAAGGCTCAGGGTCTCATTCAGGGCAACGAAGAAGCCATCCAGAATGGCATCGAAAAGGCCGGAGACTTCATCGACGAAAAGACCGGCGGCAAGTTCGCCAACCAGGTCGATGCTGTCCAGAACGCCGCTTCCGATTTCGTGGCCAAGTCAGATGGGGACGCCGGACAGGCTCCCGTCGCGGATGAGCCAAAGCAGCCATAGCTGCCTGAGCCGCCACACCAGATACGTCAAGGGGGCACCGGTCCCGCCGAGAGGCGCCGCCGGTGCCCTTGGCGTTTAACGAACCGCACCAGGGCAGGCCCTCGGGTAGTTTGGAGAGTATGCCTTCACCCTCTTCAGCGGTCCAACGCCCCACCAGCAAAGAGGGACTCGGCCCACCCCTTTCCGCCGGCATCGTGACGGCGCTGGTCGGATTCACCTCCTCCTTCGCCGTGGTCCTCGCAGGCCTGCGCGCTGTGGGCGCCAACCAAGAGCAGGCCTCCAGTGGCCTCCTGGCGCTGACCCTGACCTTTGGACTTGGCATCCTATGGCTGTCGTGGCGGTCCAGGCTCCCCATAACCCTTGCGTGGTCCACCCCTGGCGCGGCGCTCCTCGCCTCTGCAGGAATGGTCGACGGCGGCTGGCCCGCGGCAGTAGGAGCCTTCCTGGTCGTCGGGGTGCTGATCCTCCTGACAGGCCTGCTTCCCGTGCTCGGACGGCTGATGACCAGGATTCCCACAACCCTCGCCCAGGCCATGCTTGCCGGCGTCCTGCTCCCGTTGTGCCTTGCCCCGTTCAAATCACTGGGCTCCGCTCCCCTCCTGGTTGGCCCCGTGGCGCTGTGCTGGTTGCTGATGATGAAGTTCGCGGCACGCTGGGCGGTCCCTGCTTCCCTGCTCGTGGCACTGGGGGTCATCGGCATCCATATGGGGTTGAATGGCGTCCAACTCCCCCTCGATTCACTGATGCCACGGCTTGAATGGACCACACCGGCTTTCACGGTGGAAGCCGCAGTCGGCATTGCCCTGCCTCTGTTCATCGTCACCATGGCGTCGCAGAACATTCCCGGCGTTGCGGTCCTGAAGTCGTTTGGATTCACCACCCCGTGGCGGCCGTCCATGCTGGTGACGGGAGCCGGAACACTTGTGGGTGCGCCCTTTGGCGGCCACGCCATCAACCTTGCTGCCCTCAGTGCCGCCTTGGCGGCTGGGGAGGAAGCCGGACGGGACCAGGGCAGGCGCTGGATCGCCGCCTTCACCTCCGGCGTGGCCTATCTGCTTCTGGCAGTCTTTTCCGCGGCCCTTGTCACGGTGGTGGCCGCCGCGCCTTCGGGCCTCCTCGAGGCGGTTGCGGGCCTGGCACTGCTCGGCACCCTGGCCTCCTCCATCTCTTCGGCACTGGCCGTTGCCGAAGACCGCATTCCCGCATCGGTGACCTTCCTCCTCGCTGCCTCCGGGCTCAGCTTCGCCGGAATCGGTGCGGCTTTCTGGGCGTTGGCCGGCGGCATCCTCATCCGCTTGTTGCTGAAGTCAAGGGAACCACTGCAACCGCGGTAACGGTGGCCAATGAAATGACCGCCCGGGCAAAGCCCGGGCGGTCATTTTGAGTCAGGTCCTGAGGGATCAGGCGGGCTCGTGGTTCTGCCCCTCACGGGCCAGCGCGGTCAACCTGGAGACCGCCCGGAAGTACTTCTTCATGTAGCCGCCACCCATCATTTCTTCGGTGAAGAGCTTGTCGAACGGGACACCGCTGGCGAGGATGGGCACATCCTTGTCATACAGGCGGTCGGCAAGGACAACGAACCGCAGGGCGACGGCCTGCTCCGTAATTGTTTCCACATCCCGCCAGACCACGGCCTCGATCCCGGAAATCAACTGGCGGTAGCGGCTCGGGTGCACGCCGGCGAGGTGGTCCACCAAGGTGCGGAAATCGTCCACCGCCACGGTCTTGCCGTCGAACTCTGCCTGCATGCGGTGCTTGAGTTCTTCGGTCTTGAGTGGCGCAGGAGCGGCGGGCAGGCCGCGGTGCCTGAAGTCTTCGCCATCGATCCTCACCACATCGAATTGGTCGGCGAGGACCTGGATTTCCCGCTGGAAGTCAACAGCCGCGAAACGGCCTTCACCCAGGGAACCCGGCAGCGTGTTGGACGTAGCAGCGAGCTTCACGCCGGCGTCGGCCAGTTCCCGCATGAGGCGGGACATCAGGACGGTGTCACCGGGGTCGTCCAGTTCGAATTCGTCAATGCACACCAGTTTGTAGCTGCTGAGCGCCTCCACCGTCTTCCGGAAGGACAACGCGCCAACCAGGTTGGTGTACTCAACGAACGTACCAAAAGCCTTCGGACCCGGGGACCTGTGCCACAAGGAGGCCAAAAGGTGGGTCTTGCCCACACCGAAGCCGCCGTCGAGGTAGATTCCAGCCCGGGTGGCAGCTTTCTTGGCAAACAACTTCTTGAAGAGCCCGCCGTTGTCATCGGCTCCGACGCTGTCGGCAAATGCCGAGAGCAGCTTGACCGCGTTGGCCTGGCTGGGCTGCGAAGGGTCCGGTCGGTAGCTGTCGAACGAAACCTCGCCGAACCGCGGAGAGGGGTAGAACCCTTTAAGGAGCTCTTCCACTGAGACTGCCGGTGTGCGGGCAGCCAATTGTTCGATCTGTACCACGGTGGTCCGTTCTTCAGGTTGTGGGTCCCCAGCAAGAATACCGGCATCGGGGGCTCCACGAACGGGCACGTGACCAAAGCCATGTTTCACCATGTGAACAGCCGGGAAGCATTGGCTGCGGCCCGTGGTTAGTGTTGGGAGCAAGCCGGGCAGGCAAGTGCAGCACCATCGAAGTGCCTGGCTCCGTCCAATGTCAGTGAAAGGCCACCAGCATGTCCTACCCCGTTGAACAGAACGAAAAGTTCGCCGCTTACGCGAACCCCGAACGACTCGTATCCACCGAATGGCTCGCCGCAGCACTGGCAGAGGGCGCCCTCGCCGACGGCAAGCTGGTGGTCGTGGAGTCCGATGAGGACGTCCTCCTGTACGAAACCGGGCACATCCCCGGCGCCGTCAAGATCGACTGGCACACCGACTTGAATGATGAAGTCACCCGCGACTACGTGGACGGCGCAGCGTTCGCGGCGTTGGTTGCCGCCAAGGGCATCTCCCGCGACAGCACGGTGGTTATCTACGGCGACAAGTCCAACTGGTGGGCCGCGTATGCCCTGTGGGTCTTCACACTGTTCGGCCACGAGGACGTGCGCCTCCTCGACGGTGGCCGCGACAAGTGGATCGCCGAGGGCCGCGAACTCACCACCGACGTCCCTGCCCCGGCTGCCGGAAGCTACCCGGAAATCGAGCGCAACGACGCCCCCATCCGCGCCTTCAAGGAAGACGTCCTGGCCCACCTCGGCAGCCCGCTGATCGATGTCCGCTCCCCCGAGGAGTACACGGGCCAGCGCACCCACATGCCCGCGTACCCCGAGGAAGGCGCCCTCCGTGGCGGCCACATCCCCACTGCCGCATCCGTTCCCTGGGCCAAGGCAGCAGCCGAGGACGGCACCTACCGCACCCGTGAAGAGCTCGAAGCCCTTTACCTCGGCGACGCCGGACTGCAGGCGGGCGACGACGTCGTGGCCTACTGCCGCATCGGTGAACGCTCCAGCCACACCTGGTTCGCACTGAAGTACTTGCTGGGCTTCGACTCCGTACGCAACTACGACGGTTCCTGGACCGAATGGGGCAACGCGGTCCGCGTTCCGATCGTCAAGGGCGCGGAACGCGGTTCTGTTCCTGCAGCCCTGGTCCGTAACTAGCGCGTCATCCGGCGGAGCAGTGCGTAAGCTGGAAGTGATGAGTACCAACACTTTGCCCGCCGCGTTGGCGGAAATCGTCGATGACTTCCAGGCACTGTCCGAGCCGGAGCGCCTGCAGTTGCTGCTTGAGTTTTCCCGTGGACTGCCGGAACTGCCGGAGCGCCTCACCAACCATCCGGAATTGCTGGAGCAGGTTGTCGAGTGCCAGTCCCCGCTGTTCCTGACCATCGAGTCCGAGAAAAACGGGACGGACCCGGCTGGTGCCCGTGCCTACCGGTTGTTCTTCAAGGCACCACCGGAGGCTCCCACTACGCGTGGGTTCGCCGGTGTCCTGCATGAGGGACTCGATGGCCTGACGGCACAAGAGATCCTTGCGGTTCCGGACGACATGCCGGAACTGCTGGGATTGACCCGGGCCATCACTCCCCTGCGCATGCGCGGAATGACGGCCATGCTGGGACGCATCAAGCGGAAAGTGGCAGCGGCCAGCAGGCTGGAACGCTAGGCCATGGCCAAGAAAACGGCTTCACAGGGAACGCCGGCCACAGCAGCTTTGACTGCGGCCGGCGTTCCTTTCGTTGCGCACCCCTACGCCCACGATCCCTCGGCCGCCAGCTACGGGCTGGAAGCCGCGGAAGTCCTGGGCATGGACCCTGCCAGGGTCTTCAAGACGCTCATGGTGGAAGTCGAAGGCCGGCTCGCTGTGGGCATCGTTCCCGTGTCCGGCAACCTGGACCTCAAGGCCGTGGCGGGTGCGCTCGGCTCCAAGAAAGCCGCCATGGCCGATCCCAAGGCCGCCGAGCGTCGCACGGGCTATGTCCTCGGTGGGATCTCCCCCTTGGGGCAGCGCCAGCCTTCCCCCACGGTGCTGGATGAGTCGGCGTTCGCCTTCGACACGATCCTCGTTTCAGGTGGCCGCCGCGGCCTGGACCTTGAACTGTCTCCGGCCGACCTCGTCCGCCTGACCCAAGCCGTCACGGCAAGGATCGGTACCGTCAAGAACTGAGGTCCCCCGATCCCGGCCGCGGTGCGGGGTCTCCCGGGTTGTTGCGGGGAGCCAGTTGCCGTTGCAGCCAGGACGCGACAAGGCGTTCCCACTTGCCCGGGTCGACGTTCCATTCCTTGGTGTGGCGCGCCCCGTGGAAGGGTTCGAACGTCACCATTTCCGGGTTCTTCTCCGCCAGGCTCGCTGAGGGTTCAAAGGGCACATAATCGTCGTCGACGCTGTGGATCACCAGTGTGGGCGTTCGCAGCTCAACTGCCCTGGCTTCCCAGTCCATCGCTTTGAGGTCAACGGGTGCGGCGAGGCCGGTCAGTCTGCGTCCCAGCGGATGGGTGAGCATCAGCTGACCGTACCTGCCCACGTTGTAGGGAATCTTGTTCATCTCGGCGTGGTGGGCCATGACATTGACCCAGTTGATGACCGGGGCATCGAGCACCAGCGCACGGATCAGGTGCCTGTGCTTGGCAAGGTCTGCTGCCTGAAGGCTGATGGCTCCGCCCATTGACCATCCAAACAGAACCACTTCTTCGGCCCCATGTTCCAGGGCGTACTCGATCGCGGCTTCCACATCGCGCCATTCCGTAGAGCCAAGGCCGTACCTGCCGTCCAGGGCGGAGGGCGCCAGGCCGTCGTTCCGGTAGGAAACCAGCAGGCTGTCCAGGCCCAATGCCTTGGCCGTCCGCACCGCCCGCAGTCCCTCAAGCCGGTTGGCACCCCGGCCATGCACCATGATCGCCCAGACTTTCGCGGGTGCCGCCGCGTCCGCCCTGACCAGCCAGGCCGGAGCCTTGCCGCCGTCCACTGCAATGTCCACGTCCTCGGCAGCCAGCCCGATCGCTGCCGGGTCAGGATAGACGGCACCGCTCCACCAACCGCGCCTTGCCCCGGAAAGGTCTCCACTGTAGACCTGCTCCACCTCGCGGAGCACGGTCTGCTCGGCCGGCGAATAGGACACGATCCTGCCGATCCTGGCATGCCCCCTGCCGCCGTCGAAGAAGAGGCTGAAGACGCCGTCGATCGTCGTGTCCGGCGTGGCGGCGAGGATAACCTGTGGCCCCTTGTCCCCCCGGATCACCGCCAGGACCTCCTGGTCCTCGTTACGTGCCGCCGGCGTAATGACCCGGCGCGCGAAATAGACCGCGAGCGCCGAAGACCCTGCTCCCACCAAGGCCGCGAGGGACCCTCCGGTGAGGATTCCCGCGATGGCCCATTTGGCGCGAAGGGAGAGGGTGGAGTCTGCAGAGTCGCCCGCTGGCGTGTTCTTCGATGCCATGGCTCCATTCTCTCTGCTCGGTCGCCCTGGTGCGCACACGCCTGCGTCGGGCGGAGGAGAATTGCTGGTCAAAAGCCTGCGGTGTGGAGTTCGGCGGGTCTACGCTGTAGCCATGAGCGATCCCATCGTCATCCTGACAGAAGAGCCCCTGGGGCACGACGACCGTGCGAACATTGCCAAACTGCTCGACGACGGCGACGCGCCGATCGTCGTCCTGGTTCCGGCCAACACTGAGCGGCATCTCCTGGTGGACTTCCTGGAGAACCTTTCATTGCTTGATATCGCCAAGGCGTTCAAGGAACTTGGCGCGAAGTCGCCGGACCCGCAGGTTGAGCGGGCGGAGGCTTCGGAGGCGCTGGCAACGTCGTTGGCTGCCCTCGCCGGCTTGGGCAGCGGCGTCACCGGCGAGATCGTGGACGGCGGTGCCGTGGCCGGCCTGGTGTCCAAGGTAAGGTCCCTTGAGGCCGCCCAGGCGGTAGTGGTCACCCGTCCGCATGCCATTGCCGACACTTTCCATACGGACTGGGCCAACAAGGCCCAGGACCAGCTGGGACTCCCGGTGCTGCATCTGTATGCCGGTTCGGGATTTATCGGCGACTCGTGAGCGTTGCATAAGACATGACGTCATCTGAGAACACCAGCGCGCCCGTGGAGAAGTCCGATGCCCAGTGGCGCGAGGAACTGACCCCTGACGAGTACCGTGTGCTGCGGCAGGCCGGAACCGAGCGTCCCTACACGGGCGAGTACTGGGACACCCACACAAAGGGCGTCTACCAGTGCCGTGCCTGTGGCGCCCAACTGTTTACCAGCGGCGAGAAATTTGATTCCCACTGTGGCTGGCCCTCCTTCTGGGCGCCGCTGGCCGAGGGAACTGTCCGCTATTTGCACGACCGGACCCTTGGCATGGAACGCATCGAGGTGCGGTGCGCCAACTGCGATTCCCATCTTGGCCACGTCTTTGAGGGCGAAGGCTATGACACCCCCACCGACCAGCGGTTCTGCATCAATTCAATTTCGCTTCGCCTGGTGGAGACCGACGCCTCCTGATCGCTCCGGTGCGGGCTCCGGTCGGGAGCCCGCACCTTTCAGTGGCTTCCGCTGGAGCTTGAGGGTCCACCGTCTACGTTTTGCAACAGTATCTCTTATGCTCCACCCGATTTTGAATAAGCGATGCTTCTCCCGTTGCTACGCTCGCCTCAGAAGCATTACCTACTTCGAAAGGGCTGAGTTCCATGACAACCATCGCTACCTCCACCCTTCCGCTTGTCACTGCCGACAACGCGGACTGGAAAGCACTCAAGGCCGCTGCCACGGCCCTCCAGTCGTACCAGGAGCAGGACGGTTCCATCGCCGATCCCGCGGTCCACGCCGAAGCTGCTGCCCTCGTGGCCGCCCTCACCGAGGCAATCACCAATCTGGCACCCAGCTTCCCGCACGACGCCCTCTACCTGGAGCTCCTCGTTGCCGACTTCGCACGCTGGGCCAAGGACGGCTTCGGCGTTCCGGACTTCCTCGACTCGCTCCAGGCCTTCCAGCCGCAGCAGCAGCGCATCGACGGCCTGCAGCACCTGGTGGTGTTCCCCATGTACACCCAGAACGGCAGCACCAACCGTCTGGTGGAGGCCGTCCTGATCGAGGTCATCTGGCCGGAGTTCATTGGCGGCCTGGAAGCCGGCGAGTACTCCAACAAGCTCTTCGTACCGATCCGGTTCGTCGATTTCACCGCCGGTTACGACACCAACTCCGCCGTACTCTTCCCGGAAACGGTCGCAGTCCGGGAGACCCCGACGTTCACGTGGGGTGCCATTTTTGCCGACCGCGAAGCGGCCCGTTTCCGGCGCGTCCTGAAGGCAGCTGCCGCAACCACCTCCCTGGAACTGCCTGAGGACGCCGCCCAGCTCCTCGAAGACCAGGAGCTGACCCAGCGAACCTTTGTCATGTGGGACCTCATCCACGACCGCACCCACATGCGCGGCGACCTGCCGTTCGATCCGTTCATGATCAAGCAGCGGATGCCCTTCTTCCTCTACTCCCTCGAGGAACTCCGCTGCGACCTGACCGCCTTCCGCGAAGCGGTCCGGATCGAAAAGGACGAAGAGGCCGACGCGGACGCACGCAAGCACGCGAAGCTGGTCCAGTACGCAGTGATCTTTGACCGGATCTTCCGGTTCGCCATCACCGGCAACCGCGTCCGGAACTACGACGGCCTGGGCGGCCAGCTGCTGTTTGCGTGGATGCACCAGCACCGCGTGCTCCACTGGACCGACAGCAAACTCAGCATCGACTGGGAGGAAGCTGCCGCCGTCGTGGTTGAACTGGGTGCCCGCATCGAGGACCTGTACTGGCGCTCCATCGACCGGCCGAAGGCCGCACACTGGATTGCCGCCTACCAGCTCATCTCCGAGACCGTCACCCCGCACCCAGCCTCGGTATGGGCCAAGGGCCCCGACGCGCTCCCCCTCGCCGGACCGCCGCGGGCACTGACCGACCAGGTCCTCGACGACGAATTCCCGCTGTCCATGTTCTACGAGGCACTGGAGAAGAAGATGCGCCCCGTCATCGAGTCCACCACCGGCATCACAGGTGCGATGGCGGCCTGATGCCACCACTGACAGTCCTTGTGACCGGCGGTAGCAGCGCTTCGGGTGTAGCCACCGCGCGGGCGTTGGCGGCCGCCGGCCACAAGGTATTCACTGTCGGCTCAGACTCCGCCAGGATCGGCGCGGCCGCCCACGACGCCGGACACGGCGTAACGCCGCTGACATGCGACCTGGCGAGTTTGGCGGCCGTCCGCGAGCTTGACGCGACCCTTCGCGGACTGGGCGTGGAACGTGTGGATGGACTCATCCACCTGGTGGGAGGCTGGCGGAGCGCCACCGGCATCGAAGACCAGGGCGACGACGATTGGGCGGACCTGGAATCCAGCGCCATCACCACCGTGCGCAACGTCTCCCGCGTCTTCTACCGGCAGCTGGCATCCTCACCCACCGGGCGGTTTGCCATGGTGTCATCGACGACGGCGGCAGCTCCCACCGCGGCAACGGCAAGTTACGCCGCAGCCAAGGCAGCGGCCGAGGCGTGGACCCTGGCGGTTGCGGAAGGGTTCGCGCGGGACCAACAAGGCGACGGCACCGGCCCGGCGGAGCAACGGAGCGCAGCGGTGGTCTTCGTGGTGAAATCCCTCGTGGACGCCGGCATGCGGCGTGCCAATCCCGGCCGGGAGTTTCCCGGCTATACCGACGTCGAAGACCTGGCGACCGCCGCCGTCGGGCTCTTTGACCAGCCCGCCGACTCCCTGAACGGCCAACGGATCCTCCTGGCGAAATAGACTTGAAAGCGTGAATGAACAAGTGACGAGCACAACAGAAGCTATCCACTCCGCAGGCAGCACAACGGATAACGGCCGGCTGCACAACCCCGCGGTCCGCGGATTCGCATCGGACAACTACTCCGGCGTCCACCCCGAAATCCTCACGGCCTTGGCAGGAGCCAACGGCGGACACCAGGTTTCCTACGGCGAGGACGTTTACACTGCCCGCCTGCAGGAGGTCATGGAACAGCAGTTCGGTCCCGGCATTGAATGTTTCCCGGTCTTTAACGGCACGGGCGCCAACGTCCTGTCCCTGCAATCGCTCCTGCCCCGCTGGGGAGCCGTGGTGTGTGCGTCAACGGCGCACATCAACATGGACGAAAACGGTGCGCCCGAACGCATCGGCGGCATGAAGCTCCTCCATGTTCCTACCCCCGACGGCAAGCTCACCCCGGAGCTCATTGACCGCGAAGCTTGGGGCTGGGGTGACGAACACCGGGCACAGCCATTGGCCGTTTCCATCACGCAGACCACGGAACTGGGTACCTGCTACTCCCCGGAGGAAGTCCGCGCCATCGCCGACCATGCCCACGCCAAGGGCATGAAACTGCACATGGACGGCGCCCGGCTGGCGAATGCGGCGGCGCACCTGGGTGTCCCCCTGCGCGCGTTTACCCGCGATGCCGGTGTAGACATCCTGTCCTTCGGCGGGACCAAGAACGGCCTGCTGTTCGGCGAAGTGGTGGTTGCCTTGAACCCGGATGCTGCGCACGGCCTGAAGTACCTGCGCAAAATGAACATGCAACTGGCCTCGAAGATGCGCTTTATCTCCGCTCAGTTCATCGCCCTGCTGGAGGACGGACTCTGGCTGCGCTCCGCCGGCCACGCGAACGCCATGGCGTCGCGTTTGCGTACCGCCATCAACAGCATTGACGGCGTGGAGCCCACCCAGGAGACCCAGTCGAACGGCGTCTTTGCTGTCCTTCCGGAAGGCGTTGCGGACCGGCTCCGAACCTCGTTTGCCTTCTACGACTGGGACGCAGCCCGGCGCGAGGTGAGGTGGATGTGCTCTTTCGACACCACCGAAGATGACATCGACGCGTTCGTCTCTGCCATCAAACGGGAGCTGGCCGCCGGATAATGCCGTATTCCGGGGCGGCGAGCCTGCACAGGATCGCCGCCCCGGGCACATAATCTGCGATGGTGAACGCCCTCGCACAGGTTCCCGCGGATTTTCTCTTTGCCTTGGGAACGCTTCGAAAAGCACAGTGCCGCAGCGAATTGCGGCTGGACGAGATCCCCGCTCCCGCCCGGTTGGCGCCGTATGCCGTTGCCCTTGGCGCAGAGGTCTTCCGGCCCACCGCCGCCACGCGCCGCGTCCCCGTCCACGGACCAGCCGCCAAGGCCTTCGTCGACAACACCGGCGGGAGCCCGTCTGACGACGAAGACGACGAACTGGCTACCGGCCGCTTCATCCTGCTCCATGATCCGGACGGCTCTGCGGTCTGGGAAGGCGAGTTCCGGATCGTTACCTACATCCGCGCCCAGATGGATGCGGAAATGGGCAATGACGCGATGTTGGGCTCGGTCGCCTGGACCTGGCTGGTTGAAGCCCTTGAGAACCACGCCGCACCATACCGGGCGGCGGGCGGCACTGCCACCCGCATCCTGTCGGAAAGCTTCGGCACCCTGGCCGAACGCCCGGACACCATCGACATAGAACTCAGGGCGTCCTGGACGCCCGCAAACTCCAACGTCCAGGCTCACCTGGAAGCGTGGTCGGACATGGTTTGTACCTTCGCAGGCCTTCCCCCCTTGCCTCCCGGGGTGACCGGCCTGCCCAACAGGAGGCTCAATTGACCCCTGCCGCCACCCCTGTCCCGGCCGTCTCCGGCGGGTATCGGTAAGCTTAAGCAATCATGACCCCTGAAAACCTGGAAAAAACCACTGCCGGCGACCCGGTTGCTGATCCCACAACACACATCAAGGTTGAAGGCTTCGACGGCCACGTACCTGTTGTCATTGAGCTGGACACGCCTCGAGAGGGCGTGCCGTTGGTCATTGACACCCCGTCCGGCCTGGAGCGCTGCGCAGCTGCCATCGCGGCAGGGACCGGACCGGCCGGCGTCGATGCAGAACGGGCGTCCGGTTTCCGCTACGGCCAGCGCGCCTTCCTGGTGCAGATCCGCCGGGAAGGAGCCGGAACCTGGCTCATCGACCCCGAACCCTTCGACAACCTGGACATCGTCAACGACGCCCTCCGCGGTGTTGAGTGGATCCTCCACGCGGCCACACAGGACTTGCCGTGCCTGTCTGAACTGGGGATGTGGCCGGACAAGCTGTTCGATACCGAATTGGCCGCCCGTCTGGCGGGACTCCCCCGCGTAGGACTCGCCGCAGTCATCGAGCAATTGCTTGGCTTCGGCCTGGCCAAGGAACACTCTGCGGCAGACTGGTCCACCCGGCCCCTCCCTGAGCCGTGGCTGCGGTACGCGGCCCTCGACGTGGAAGTCCTCGCCGAACTCCGGGAGGAATTGATCGAACTCCTCGAAGCCGACGGTAAGCTCGACTTCGCCGAGCAGGAGTTCGCCGGAATCCTCGCCGCAGGCATCGCCCCGCCGCGGGTGGATCCCTGGCGCAAGACCTCAGGCCTCCACCAGATCCGCGACCGACGTCAACTGGCCGCGGTCAGGGAACTCTGGCTGGAAAGGGACCAATTGGCGCGCAAACGCGATGTTGCCCCCGGCCGCCTCATCCCCGATTCCGCATTGGTTGCCGCAGCCAAAGCCCTGCCCACCACGGTTCCCCAGTTGCTGGCCACCAAGGGCTTCCACGGCAGGTCCGCACAGCGCGAGGCCCCCAGATGGCTGCGCTGCATCAGTGCAGCACGCACCCTGACCGATTTGCCGCCCCTGCACCTGCCCACCAATGCTCCGCCACCCCCGCGTGTCTGGGTTGACCGGGATCCCGAAGCCGCAGCACGCCTGGCCACGGCCAGGCCAGCCCTGCAGGCAAAAGCGGACACGCTGAAGCTGCCCGTCGAGAACCTGCTCACCCCGGACTACCTCCGCCGCGTCATGTGGCGGCCGCCGTCGGATGCCTCACTCGAAACAGTGTCCACGGAATTGCGGACACTGGGTGCACGCGAGTGGCAGATCGCCCTGACCGCGCCCATCCTGGCCGAGGCCTGCCTCAACCCGCAGCCGCTTCCACCCAAGGAGCCAAAAACCAAGGACGCATCCTGACTCCATGCCAAAGGGAGGCCCGCTTCCGAACCCCGGTTCGGAAGCGGGCCTCCTGCGTTTTCCCAGCCTTGCATGCTAAGTTACTGATGAGTAACATAGCAGCAATGCCACCCGGTAACCGCCCCGCGGTCCCGGCACCATGTCTCGATGAGGAGTACCGCATGAGTCCCACCCGCACCGCTACACGGAACATCCGCGACGTCGTCTTCGTGGACGGCGTCCGCACGCCCTTCGGCAAGGCCGGAGAGAAGGGCATCTATGCCGGAACGCGCGCCGACGACCTCGTGGTGAAATGCATCCGGGAGTTGCTCCGCCGCAACCCCTCCCTCCCGGCCGGCCGTGTTGACGAGGTAGCCATCGCGGCTACTACCCAGACCGGAGACCAAGGCCTGACCATCGGCCGCACCGCCGCCCTCCTCGCGGGGCTTCCGCGAACGGTTCCGGGCTTCGCGATCGACCGCATGTGCGCGGGCGCCATGACCGCAGTCACGACGACGGCGAGCGGCATTGGTTTTGGCGCGTACGACGTCGTCATCGCCGGTGGCGTGGAGCACATGGGCAACCACCCCATGGGCGCCGGAGCCGATCCCAACCCCCGGTTCATGTCCGAACGGCTGGTGGATCCGGCAGCGCTCAACATGGGCAACACAGCTGAGAACCTGCACGACCGCTTTCCCGCGATCACCAAGGACCGGACGGATGCCTATGCGGCCGCCTCGCAGGCCAAGCTGGCCGCAGCCTACGGCAAGGAACAGATCCAGGGCGACCTGGTGCCCGTGGCCACCCTCAAGCCCGGCCAAGGCTGGTCCCTCCACACTGTGGACGAGCCACCGCGTCCAGGCACCACTGTTGAGGATCTGGCCGGGCTGCGGACACCGTTCCGTTCCCACGGCCGGGTCACCGCCGGCAACGCCGCCGGATTGAACGATGGCGCCACCGCCGCGCTGCTCGCCGCCTCCGACACTGCCGAAGAGCTCGGCCTGCCGGTCAAGATGCGGTTGGTCTCCTACGCATTCGCAGGGGTCGAGCCGGAAGTGATGGGCATCGGACCCGTTCCGGCCACCGAAAAGGCCCTCAAGAACGCCGGACTTGGCATCGACGACATCGGGCTGTTCGAAATCAACGAGGCCTTCGCCGTCCAGGTCCTGAGCTTCCTGGATCATTTCGGGATCGCGGACGACGATCCCCGCGTCAACCGCTATGGCGGGGCGATCGCCGTCGGGCATCCCCTGGCCTCCTCGGGAGTCCGCCTCATGAACCAGTTGGCACGCCAGTTCGAAGAAGATCCATCGGTGCGGTTCGGCATCACCACCATGTGCATCGGCCTCGGCATGGGAGCCACTGTCATTTGGGAGAATCCGCACCACGCCGACTACGGAACCAGCACGCACACCACAGAAGGAGCCGCCGCATGAGCGCCAACGACTTCCGGAAACTAGCCGCCCTGTTCCCGGACGAGGTAGTGACACACTCCTACGTGCAGGACATCGCTCTGCCCGGTGGTGCCGGAACCTTTGCCCTCGTCACCTTGGACAACGGGATGGACCACTCCAAGCCCACCACGCTGGGCCCCAACACCCTGGTGGAGCTCGGCAACGTCCTGGAGGCACTCCGGGAACGCGCCGGCCGCGGCGAGATCGTGGGCGTTGGCGTCACCGGCAAACCCTACTTCCTTGTGGCGGGCGCGGACCTCTCGGCAGTGAAGAACCTCAAGGAACAGGACCACGGCCTCTGGATGGCGCAACTGGGCCACGATGTCTATGCGACCCTGGCCAACCTCGGGGTGCCGAGCTTCGCGTTCATCAACGGCCTGGCCTTGGGCGGCGGTCTGGAAATCGCGCTGCAGTCGAACTACCGGACGGTGTCAACCGGAGCAGGCGCACTGGCCCTGCCCGAAGCTTTCCTCGGACTGGTTCCCGGCTGGGGTGGCGTCTACATCCTCCCCCGCCTGATCGGTCCGGAGAACGCCGTCAAGGTGATGATAGAAAACCCACTGAGCAACAACCGCACCTTGACCGGACCCCAGGCTTTCGAGCTGGGAATCGCCGATGCCATGTTCGAACCGGCCGATTTCCTGGAGCAGTCCCTCGCATGGGCTGCGAGCGTTATCACCGGCCACACCACACCCGTGCGGAAGAACGCCATCGACCCTTCCGAAGAAGCCGTGGCCGGCCGTTGGGCCTCCGCAGTGGAGGCAGGACGGGCGTTCGTGGAGTCCAAGACCTCCAACGCTTCCCCGGCACCGGCAAAGGTCCTGGACATCATGGAAGCCAACCGGACCATGAGCCAATCCGAATCGGCCGCCCTTGAGTGCGAAACGCTGGCGTACCTGATGCAGACGGATGAGTTCCGTTCCACCGTCTATGCCTTCCTTGACCTCGTCCAGAAGAGGTCAAAGCGCCCGGCAGGCGCTCCCGACCGGAAACTTGCCCGGCCCGTCACGAAGGTGGGCGTAGTGGGCGCCGGCCTCATGGCGAGCCAACTTGCCCTCCTCTTCGCCCGGCAACTCAAGGTGCCCGTGGTCATGACGGATATCGACCAGGCCCGCGTGGACAAAGGCGTGGCCTACGTGCACGCCGAAGTGGATAAACTGCTGGCCAAGAAGCGCATCAAGCCCGACGCCGCCAACCGCACCAAGGCGCTGGTCACCGGTTCGGTCTCGAAAGCAGCCTTCAGTGACGCCGACTTCGTGATCGAGGCCGTGTTCGAGGAACTGAACGTCAAGAAGCAGGTCTTCGCCGAAGTGGAAGCCATCGTTTCCCCCGAATGCATCCTGGCCACGAACACCTCTTCGTTGTCCGTCACCGCCATGGCGGAGGACCTTCAGCATCCGGAACGCCTTGTGGGATTCCATTTCTTCAACCCCGTGGCCGTCATGCCGCTCCTGGAAATCGTCAAAGCCCCCGCAACGGACGACGCCGTCCTGGCAACGGCCTTCGAGCTCGCCAAGGGCCTGAAGAAGACTGCGGTACTGGTAAAGGACGCGGCTGCCTTCGTGGTGAACCGTGTCCTCCTCCGCCTCATGGGCGAAGTCATCGCAGCCTTCGACGAAGGCACACCTGCCGATGTGGCAGACACCGCACTGCGCCCCATGGGCCTGCCCATGACACCGTTCACCCTGAGCGCCATGGTGGGCCTCCCCGTCGCCCAGCACGTCCAGGAATCGCTCCATGCAGCTTTCGGCGACCGGTTCCCCGTGTCCCAGAACCTGCAGAAGCTGATCGACAACGGGATCACCACGTTGTGGGTTCCGGACGCCGCCGGAACGCCCGCCATCCCCGCGGAGACCCTCGCCATCCTTTCCTTTGGAAGCACCCCGTCCACCGGCGCAGACGTCCTGCGCCGGACGCAGGATGCGCTGGCGGAAGAGATCGGGCTGATGCTCACCGAGGGTGTGGTTGCTGGACCGGAAGACATCGATCTTTGCATGATCATGGGCGCCGGCTGGCCGATGTTCCTGGGCGGGATCACGCCGTACCTGGACCGCGTGGGCGCCTCGGAAAGAGTGAACGGCAAGCGGTTCCTGGCCCCCGGGGTGGCCTCCGCGGCGGTCTAGTGGCGCGGCGGCGGCCTGGCGGCAGCGCAGGGTCCGCCACAGACGCCGGAAGGGCCGGGGAACGGATTTTCCGTTCCCCGGCCCTTCGCTGCCTACGAGGCGCTTCTGCATCGCTCCGCCGGGTGGCCGTCCACCACCTGACTGTCCGCTAAAACAAGGCCACCTTCGGAGACTTCGGGAAGATCCCATCCAGTTCTTCGCGTTCCTCCTGCGTGGGCACCCACCGCACGGCTTCGGCATTCTGGCGAATCTGCTCCGGCTTGGTGGCGCCTGCGATGACACTGGCCACGCCCGGCTGCGCGGCAAGCCAGGAGAAGGCAAGCTCCAGTTCGCTGAGGTCACGTTCCTTGGCAAACTGGCCGAAACGGCCCAACTGCTCCCAGTCGGCGTCGTTCACCAGGTTGGTCCGGGTGTGGCTCAACCGCGAACCTTCCGGTGCCTTGCCTGCCGAATACTTGCCCGTCAGCAGACCGTTGGCCAGGGGAAAGTAGGGCAGGACGCCCAAGGAGAACTCCACCGCCGCGGGCAGGACTTCCAGTTCGGCCCGGCGGTCCAGCAGGTTGTAGTGGTTTTGCGTGGAGATAAACCGTGCTCCGCCCAGCTCCCTTGCGACGTACTCGGCCTGTGCGATCTGCCATCCCGCGAAGTTGGAGTGGCCTATGTACCGGACCTTGCCGCTGCGCACCAGGTCGTCCAGCGCGGCCAGCGTCTCCTCGATGGGCGTGGCGGCATCCGGGGTGTGGAACTGGTAGAGATCGATCCAATCGGTGCCGAGGCGCCGGAGGGAAGCCTCCACGGCCTGGACGATGTACCGGCGGGACCCCCGGGCGCCGAAGTCGTTCCCGTTGGCACCGCGCATGTCCATGCCGAATTTGGTTCCGATCACCACGTCGTCCCGGCGGCCCTTCAGCGCCTTTCCGAGCATGGTTTCGCTCAGGCCCGCCTCCCGGCCGTAGACATCGGCGACGTCGAAGAAGGTCACGCCAGCGTCGATCGCGGCATGGACTACCCCGTCCGTGCCTTCCTGGGACTCCGTGGGAGTATTGGCCCGGCCCAGGTTGTTGCAGCCCAGCCCAACAGCTGAGACGGTCAGTCCTGAGTGGCCAAGGCGTCGGTATTCAGTCATGAAGCCAGCCTATAACGCACACCCCGGACACATAGTCACCCGAGGCAACAATGTCAGGTGCCAGGGGTGCCAGGCGTTCCGTAGCCGATCCCGGACTCCTCCATGGCATCCTCCAGTTGGGCAATGGCCACTGGTCCCATGCCATGCAGCTTCGAGGTCTCCAGCTCGCCGAACTCGGCCAACTGCTCCAGGGTTTCAATGCCTTGGTGGGCCAGCGCACGTCTGGCAGGAGCCGCCAGGCCCTTGGGAAGCGGTGTGTGTCCTGGCCAGTTGCTCTTGTGCGGCATGGGAGATCCCTCTTTGTACGGTTGCGGCCTGCGATGGCTGGTACTTAGAGCGTAAAGCCAGCGCCTTGCTTGGGCGAGTGCTTCACCTTGAATGCAGTGGGATCACCGTGCGGAGCCGCCGCGATGCTGAGCTTGGTGAAGTCCAGATCCTCGTTGCGGATGCAGACCTTGATGGCGTTGACCGCTTTGGTGACATCCGGGCACAGGCAGAAAACGTTCAGGCGGGAATTGCCGATGTCCGTGCGGTCAACAACCCCGAGACCCCGCCAGGCAAGCTCGCCCGTCAGCGCAGCCTTCACCTTGCGTTCCAGATACCTGTCCCGCTCGGTCCCGTCCTTGCTCTTCAACGCGAACTGCGCCACCACCCAGAACTGTTCGGCTTCGGGAATCACGGCGTAGCCGTCTTCCGCGCACTGGGCCGCGAACGCCGCCATGAGCCCTTCCGGGGACGTCTCGCCGTCGATCCCCGATTCTTCGGTGCGGCTCTGGTGGCCCACCACGCCGTAGTTGACCACGAAGTGCTGATCGTCCTCGTCGTACCAGGCCTCACGAAAATGCAGGACGGCGTCCTCGTCCCGCTTGTAGGTGCGGATGATGCCGCTCATGCCCGTCCTTTCCTGAACCACTCCGCGCTGGCGCTCTCCGGCGCCGAAACGTCGAAGGGGGCTTCCATCGTGCTTACTGCGGCCACAAGGGCCGCACATTCGTCCCGCATTACCGCCACTGTTTCAACGGGGTAGTCCATCCGTACCAAGTGGTCCTCGAACTCATCCTCGTCGTCAACGAAGACTCCGCGGGTAGCTGAGCGGATCACATCGAGATCCATGTCCACCATGTGAAATTCCGTGACGCCGGGCCGGATGGTTTTCCAGTGGTGGGCTGTAGCAAGATCCACATAGATCCTGAAGTCCCCCGGATAGGTGTCGTCGTAGAACGTTGCCACATACTCCCCTGCGCGGGGCACCAGCAGGACGGCATCGGATGCCGTGTAGGAGGCAGCCCCTGGCCGGGAACAGAACTCCCCTTGGCCCTGGAAGATCCACCAGCCGTGGATGTCCTCGCCAAGGTACCGGCCCGGCACTACCCAATGGGCCGTGCCGTCCCATTTTCGGTTGCGCGCCACCACGAGGTCGCCCGGCTGCAACGCACCCGGTTCGCGTCCGGCGGTCACAGCGTGGGCAGGCTTCCCGTGGTGGGGTGTTCCTGCCCCGGGAGGGGCCTGGCAAACGGAACCTTCGTCCCCAAAACCTGCGCAACGACGTCGTGGGCTATCTTTTGGGCCGTCAGCCCAACCCTCTCCAGCACCTGGCTGCGGGAGCCATGGACCAGGAATTCCACGGGCAGGCCTACCTCGTTGAGGGCCGTGTCCACGCCGGCAGCGCGCATTTCCTGCCGGATGCGGGAACCCACGCCGCCGGCACGGACACCGTCTTCGATGCAGATCACCAGGCGGTGGCGGGCAGCCAGGGCAATGATCGACTTCCGCACCGGGAGGACCCATCGCGGGTCGACCACAGTGGAACTGATGCCTTGAGCGCCCAAGCGGCCTGCCACATCCAGGGCGAGCTCGGACATGGCTCCGACGCTGACGATCAGGACGTCGTTTTCGGTTGAGCCCTCGGGCCGGCGGGCAAGGATGTCCACGCCGTCCTTCAAGCGTTCGATCGCTTCAATTTCCGTTCCGACGCTCCCCTTGGAGAAACGCACCACCGTGGGGGCATCGTTCACGGCAACGGCTTCCCGGAGTTCCTCGCGAAGGCGCGTGGCGTCGCGTGGCGCGGCAAGATGCAGGCCGGGAACAATCTGGACCATGGCCATGTCCCACATGCCATGGTGGCTGGGACCATCGGGGCCCGTCACGCCGGCCCGGTCAAGCACCACAGTGACGCCCGCCTTGTGGAGGGCCACGTCCATGAGCAATTGGTCGAAGGCGCGGTTGAGGAACGTAGCGTATACCGCCACTACCGGATGCAGCCCGCCGTAGGCCATCCCGGCCGCGGAGGTCAGTGCGTGCTGCTCGGCTATGCCGACATCGATCACGCGCTCCGGGTGCCGCTCGGCAAACTTGTGCAGGCCGACAGGAATGAGCATGGCGCCAGTGATACCGACGATGTCCTTCCGCTCATCGGCAATGTCGGCGATTTCCTCAGCGAAGACCGACGTCCACGAACGCGCACCCGGAGTCTCGGCCGGCTCGCCCGTTTCGGGATCGATGATGCCCACGGCGTGGAACTGGTCGGCCTCGTTGGCCAGGGCAGGAGCGTAGCCGTGGCCCTTCTCCGTCATGGCGTGGACGATCACCGGTCCCCCGTACGCCTTGGCCGTGCTCAGGGCATTCTCCAGGGCCTGCAGGTTGTGGCCGTCCACCGGCCCGATGTACTTCATGCCGAGGTCCTCAAACATGCCCTGGGGCGCCCACCAGTCCTTGACGCCCTTCTTCATGGCATGGAGGCTCTTGTAGGTGAACTGCCCCACCGGGCCGCCGTTCTGGAGCCGCTTCTTCCACCAGTCGAGCATGCGCTCATACGCCGGGGCCGTCCGCAGGGAATCGATGGTGGGCCGCAGGGACGCCAGGTAATCGGCCAGGCCGCCTACCGTCGGCGCGTAGGAACGGCCGTTGTCATTGACCACGATCACCACGCGGCGGCGCTTGTCCGCGGCAATGTTGTTGATGGCTTCCCAGGTCATGCCGCCGGTCAGGGCACCGTCGCCGACAACGGCGACGACGAAACGGTCACCTTCTCCAGTCAACTGGCGGGCACGCGAAATGCCGTCGGCCCAGGACAACGACGACGACGCGTGGGAGCTTTCCACAATGTCGTGTTCGGATTCCGCGCGGTCAGGGTAACCGGAGAGGCCGCCTTGCTGCCGGAGAGTACTGAAGTCCTGCCGTCCGGTCAGCAGTTTGTGGACATACGACTGGTGGCCGGTGTCGAAAACGATGCTGTCCCGCGGCGATTCGAAAATCCTGTGCACGGCCATGGTCAATTCCACAACGCCCAGGTTGGGCCCCAGATGTCCGCCGGTCGCGGCCACGTTGGTAATCAGGAAGTCCCTAATCTCTCCTGCCAGCTGGTCCAGCTCGGAACTGGACAATTCAGCCAGATCCTGTGGATCCTTGATGGTTTCCAAGAGTCCCAAGGGCCCTCCTTACGGTCAATGACGTGCTTGTTAACTTTAGCGCGTTGCCGGTGGCCCAGTGTTTAGTGCCAGGGCGCGCCTCCTGGCTTCCCTTTATCCCCGCTTTATCCCCGCAAACGCAGCGAGCCCCGGCTGGTCTGGTGACCAGCCGGGGCTGCCATGCGGAATCAGCTGTGCAGCCGGTTCCTTATGCCGAGATCTGGCGCAGGACGTACTGCAGGATGCCGCCGTTGCGGTAGTAATCCGCTTCACCCGGGGTATCGATGCGCAGGACAGCGTCGAAGGACTTGGTGGAACCGTCCTCTGCCGTTGCCGTCACCTTGAGCGTCTTGGGCGTGGTGCCGTTGTTCAGTTCGGTCACGCCTTCCACAGCGAACGTCTCCGTGCCGGTGAGGCCGAGGGTTGCTGCGGACTCGCCCGCCGGGAACTGCAGGGGAAGGACGCCCATGCCGATCAGGTTGGAGCGGTGGATGCGCTCGTAGCTCTCGGCGATGACGGCCTTGACACCCAGGAGGGCCGTGCCCTTGGCTGCCCAGTCACGGGAGGAGCCGGAACCGTACTCCTTGCCTGCCAGCACAACCAGCGGCGTTCCTGCAGCCTGGTAGTTCTGGGCGGCATCGTAGACGTAGGCCTGCGGGGCACCTTCCTGGCTGAAGTCGCGGGTGAAGCCACCTTCGACGCCGTCCAGGAGCTGGTTCTTGATGCGGATGTTGGCGAAGGTACCGCGGATCATGACCTCGTGGTTGCCACGGCGGGAACCGTAGGAGTTGAAGTCCTTGCGCTCAACACCGTTGGCCAGGAGGTACTGTCCGGCCGGGGTGTCCGACTTGAACGAGCCGGCCGGGGAGATGTGGTCCGTAGTGACGGAATCGCCAAGCTTCAGGAGCACGCGGGCACCCTGGATGTCCTGGACCGGATCCGGCTGCGCCTTCATGCCCTCGAAGTATGGGGGCTTACGCACGTAGGTGGAGTCCTCAGCCCAAGCGAAGGTGTCGCCCGCGGGGGTGTCGAGGGCCTTCCAGCGCTCGTCGCCCTCGAAGACGCCCTCGTAGCCCTTGGCGAACATGCCCTCGTCGATCGAGGAGTCGATGACTTCCTGCACCTCGGTGGGGTTCGGCCAGATGTCCTTCAGGAACACTTCGTTGCCGTCGGAATCGGTGCCCAGGGCATCGGCGTCGAAGTCGAAGTCCATGGAGCCTGCCAGGGCGTAAGCGATGACCAGCGGCGGGGAGGCCAGGTAGTTCATCTTGACGTCCGGGTTGATACGGCCTTCGAAGTTGCGGTTGCCGGAGAGGACTGCCGTCACGGAGAGGTCGTTCTTCTGGATGGCCTCGGAGATTTCGGGCTCCAGCGGGCCGGAGTTACCGATGCAGGTGGCGCAGCCGTAGCCGACGATGTAGAAGCCGAGCTTCTCCAGGTACGGGGTCAGTCCGGACTTCTCGTAGTAGTCGGTGACCACCTTGGAGCCGGGAGCAACGGAGGTCTTGACCCACGGCTTGGCGGTCAGGCCCTTGTTGACGGCGTTGCGGGCCAGGAGGGCCGCTGCCAGCATGACGGACGGGTTGGACGTGTTGGTGCAGGACGTGATCGACGCGATCGACACAGCACCGTGGTCCAGCTCGAATTCGCGGCCGTCAGCAGTGGTGACGTGCACCGGCGAGGACGGGCGGCCGTGCGCACCGTTAGCGGCGGATGCAACACGTGCCGTGTCCGTGGTGTGGGAATCGGCGTGCGTGAAGGACGGGGCGTCCGAGGCCGGGAAGGACTCATCCAGGGACTCATCCACGCTGCCGTCTTCGATGGCGACGTAGTTGTGGATGTCCTTGCGGAACTGCTCCTTGGCATCGCTGAGCTCGATGCGGTCCTGCGGACGCTTCGGGCCGGAGATGGACGGGACAACAGTGGAGAGGTCCAGCTCAAGGAACTCGGAGAAACGCAGTTCGCGGGAAGGGTCGTGCCAGAGGCCCTGTTCCTTGGTGTACGCCTCCACCAGGGCAACGTTCTCCTCGGAGCGGCCGGTCAGGCGCAGGTAATCGAGGGTGACGTCGTCAATCGGGAACATGGCAGCCGTGGAACCGAACTCCGGGCTCATGTTGCCGATGGTTGCGCGGTTCGCCAGCGGCACCGCGGCGACGCCTTCACCGTAGAACTCGACGAACTTGCCCACCACGCCGTGCTTGCGCAGCATTTCGGTGATGGTCAGGACGACGTCGGTAGCGGTGGCACCGGCCGGGATGCTGCCGTTGAGCTTGAAGCCAACAACGCGGGGAATCAGCATGGATACGGGCTGGCCGAGCATGGCTGCCTCGGCTTCGATGCCGCCAACGCCCCAACCAAGGATGCCAAGGCCGTTGACCATGGTGGTGTGCGAGTCGGTACCCACACAGGTGTCCGGGTAGGCACGGACGACGCCGTCCACTTCGCGGGTCATGACGGTGCGTGCCAGGTATTCGATGTTGACCTGGTGGACGATTCCGGTTCCCGGAGGAACAACCTTGAAATCGTCGAAGGCGGTCTGTCCCCAGCGCAGGAACTGGTAACGCTCGCCATTGCGCTGGTACTCGATCTCCATGTTGCGCTCCAGCGCGCCGGCGTTGCCGAAGGCGTCGATCTGGACGGAGTGGTCGATGACCATTTCTGCAGGTGCCAGCGGGTTGACGCGCTTGGGGTCCCCGCCGAGTTCCTTGACTGCTTCGCGCATGGTGGCGAGGTCAACCACGCAGGGAACACCGGTGAAGTCCTGCATGATGACTCGGGCCGGGGTGAACTGGATTTCGGTATCGGGTTCCGCATTGGGGTCCCAACCGGCCAGGGCGCGGACGTGGTCAGCCGTAATATTGGCGCCATCCTCAGTCCGCAGGAGGTTTTCAAGCAATACCTTGAGGCTGAACGGAAGGCTGTCTGCGCCCTCTACGGAGTTCAACCGGAAAATTTCATAATCGGTGCCGGCTACATTCAGTACGCCTTTGGAACCGAAGCTGTCCACAGTGCTCATGGCAGGACTCCTCTCGCAACAGGTTTTATCTTTGTCGCGTGGTTGGCCGCTAGCCAGTTAGGCGCACCTTACTTAGCCCGGCGGCACTTTCTCTTGGTCACCCCGGTCCGGAGGCGCAGTGCGGCAGTGGACCGGGGCTACTACGCCCATCGTAGTGGCATGCATCCCGTTTGCCGCACTGTTCCCTGCCTAGCTGGCCGGAACCAGGAGCCCCACCGTCTCAAGGTGGTGCGTGTGCGGGTAGAGGTCGAAGGCCCGCAGGCTTTCCAACCGCCAGCCCCCCTGGTGGAAGTAACCCAAATCACGGGCGAACGATGCCGGATCGCATGACACATAAGCGATCGCGCGGGGTCCGGTTTCCATCAACTGCCGCACAACGGCCTTGCCGGCACCGGCCCTCGGCGGATCGAGCACCAGCGAATCGAAGCTCCTGGCCCTCTGGTGGAGAACGCGCTCAACCCTGCCCTGGACAATCTCCACCTGCGGTTCGCCGTGCAGGTTCTTGCGGGCATCGCGGCTGGTCCCCGGGGCGCCTTCCACCGAAAGAACGGATCCGGTCACGCCGACGGCGTCCGCCAGTGGTGCCGTAAAGAGGCCTGCCCCGGCATACAGGTCCGCCACCGAGGCACCCGGCTGCAGGTACCCGCCACCGCTGAGGTAGCCGGTTACTGCGTTCACCAGGGTTTCCGGAGCATCTTTGTGGATCTGCCAGAAACCCTCCCCCGTCACACGGTATTCGTGCCCCGCTGCCGACTCCTGCACCCAGGTGCGTCCGCGAAGTTGCAACACATGGCCCTTGGTGGTGTCGAAGCTCGCCACGGAAATGTCCTGCGGCAGCCGCGTCAGGATGCCATGCAGGCGCTTGGGGCTGGTTCCTTCCTCCGGAGCAAGCAGGACCAGGGGCCGGGAGCCGTTTGCCGGAACAGCGACTTCCACCCGGGCGATTCCCGTCAGGTCCAGGTCCCACAGCCGGAGGTCATTGATTCCAGGATGGGCCAACGGCATTTCGTGGACCGGGATTACGGCGTCGGAGCGGTGGGCATGCATGCCCAGGCGGCCCTTGGCCGTGACGGCGAAACTGGCGCGCGTACGCCAGCCGAGTCCGGCGTCGTCCGCATCTCCAACCGGTTCCACCTCGGTGGCGAGGTCGAGGCCGGCAAGCCGCTTGAGTTGCTCCGCCAACACTTCGGCCTTCAGCGATCGTTGCCGACCGAGGGAGACGTGGCCGAGTTCGGCGCCGCCCACGGGCGGGCCGCCACGGCGCCAGGATCCTGGCGAGTCGGCTGGCTTCCAGAAGTGCTGCACCCGGTCAGGGGAAGCTTCCAGGACGTCGACGACGTCGGCCCGCCAGAAACGCGACGAGTCGCCGGAGTCGGTGAGCCGGATCCGCACTTTCTCGCCGGGAATGCCGTGGCGGACGAAAATAACCCGTCCCTCGTGGCGGGCGACGAAGTGGCCGCCGTGGGCGATCGGACCAACGTCCACCACCAGCTCAGTGCCGGGCCCCTCGTGCTTGCCCGTGGCTGCGGAGTGGGGGGAAACGCTGTTGGAACTCATTGGGTATCCTGCAATGCCTTTGCTTCTTCGGAGGACTTCAGCTGCCACGGAACGCTGGCGACCATGACGCCGGGTTCGAAGTGGAGCCGCGTCTTGATTCTGAGTGCGGTTTGGTTGTGGACCAGTTGTTCCCACCATTTGCCCACGACATATTCGGGGATATAAACAACGATCAGGTCGCGGGGCGAGTCGCGCCGCATGTTCTTGACGTACTCCATGATGGGCGTGACCGTCTCACGGTAGGGACTGGCCAGAACAGTCAAGGGTACGGGAATTTCCAGCTTCTCCCAGTCACGGACGGTGTGTTCGGTCTCTTCTGCGTTGATGTCCACCGTGATGGCGTCCAGGCGGGACGGCCTGGACGCACGGGCGTAAGCCAGTGCCCGGAGGACAGGCTTGCGCACATGGGAGACCAGGAGCACAGCGTGGACGCGCGTGGGCAGGGCCCGCGGCGAGGAGTCCTCGTCCACGGCCAGTTCCTTGGCCACATTGTCGTAGTGGGCCCGGATGCTCCACATGATGAGGAACAACACGAACATGGCCAGCAGGGCGATCCAGGCGCCCTGCTCGAACTTGGTGATCAGGACGATCACCAGCACCAGCGCGGTCATGCCGAAGCCCACCATGTTGATGGTGCGGGACTTGATGATCCTGCGGCGGATGGCCTTGTCCCGGGCCAGCTTGAGTTCGCGGCCCCAGTGCCGGACCATGCCAAGCTGGCTGGCGGTGAAGGAAATGAAGACACCCACGATGTACAGCTGGATCAGCTTGGTGACGTCGGCGTTGAAGGACAGGATGAGCACCAACGCGCCTGCGGCGAGGGCCAGGACACCGTTGCTGTAAGCCAACCTGTCGCCACGGGTCCTCAACTGGCGAGGGAGGTAGCCGTCCTGGGCCAGGATGGAGCCCAGCACCGGAAAGCCGTTGAATGCCGTGTTGGAAGCGAACACCAGGATGATGCCCGTTGCCGCCACCACGACGTAGAACGGAATCGAGCCCGCACCAAAGATGGTGTCGGCGATCTGGCTGATGGCAGGGTTCTGGATGTACCCTTCCGGCAGCGGCTTGCCGTCCACCAGGAACTCGGTGGCCGGGTCCAGGACGATGTGGACCTTCGTGGCGTTGGCCAGGTACAGGATGCCGGCAAGCATGGCCGCTGCAATCGCGCCGAGGAGCAGCAAAGTGGTGGCGGCGTTCTTGCTCTTGGGCTTCTGGAAGTTCGGGACACCGTTGCTGATGGCCTCGACGCCGGTCAGCGCCGCGGCGCCGGATGAGAATGCCCGGAGCAGGAGGAAGGCGCCGGCCAGGCCTACGAGGCCTTGGTCGAAACCGGCTTCCGGAACGATCGTGAAGTTGGCTGACGGAGCTTCGCCGAGTTGGCCGGTGAGGGCCTGGAAGATGCCCACCACGGTCATGCCCAGGATGGAGGCCATGAAGATGTACGTCGGAACAGCAAACACCGTTCCCGCTTCCTTGATGCCGCGGAGGTTGACCAGGGCCAGGATCACCACGCCAATTGTGGCGATGAGGGCCTGTTCGCCGTGCAGTGCAGGAATGGCCGTGGTGAGGTAGGCGGCCGCCGAGGACATGGACACGGCCACGGTCAGGACGTAGTCCACCAGGAGGGCCGACGCCACGGTCAGGCCGGCGTATTTTCCGAGGTTCACGTTGGCGATCTCATAGTCGCCGCCACCGGAGGGATAGGCGTGCACGTTCTGCCGGTAGGAGGCCACCACTGTGAGCAAGACCACCATGACGGCCAAGCCAACCAACGGGGAGAATGCCACGGCGCTGACGCCTGCCAACGCCAGTGTCAGGAGGATTTCGTCGGGTGCGTAGGCCACGGACGACAGGGCATCCGAAGCGAAGATCGGCAAGGCGATGCGTTTAGGCAACAGGGTGTGGGACAAGCGGTCGTTCCGGAAGGGTCGGCCCACCAACACCCGCTTCACCGCATTCAGTATTGTCAGCACTCCGCAAAGCTACTCTGAATCCCCCGCGATGTCATGACGGCGGTCGCCTGCTTACGCCCGTCGCACCGGTAAAGTCATACGCAGCGGCACGGACAAGGACAAAAGGAGACACGGTGGCTCACTTCGTGATCATGGGTTGTGGCCGCGTTGGCGCAACCCTGGCACACACTTTGGAGGATTCAGGGCATTCCGTAGCCATCATCGACCAGGATGAGCGCGCGTTCCGCCGGCTGCGCAACACCTTTACGGGACGCAAGGTAACTGGCGTCGGCTTCGACCGGGACACCCTGAAGCAGGCGGGCGTCGAAGAGGCCTACGCCTTCGCCGCAGTCTCCAGCGGCGACAATTCGAATATCCTGGCCACGCGCGTAGCCCGGGAAACCTTCCACGTGGCCCACGTCGTGGCGCGTATCTACGACCCCGGCCGGGCCGAAATCTACCAACGTCTCGGCATCCCCACCGTTGCCGCCGTGCGTTGGAGCGCGGACCAGGTGTTGCGGCGCATCCTTCCGGAACAGCACCTCTCAGGCGATTACCGCGAGCCGTCGGGCCGGCTGGTGCTGGCCGAAGTGGACCTTCACGAGGGGTGGATCGGCCACAGCCTGGACTCCATCGAGGCCGCGGCCGGCATCCGCATTGCGTTCCTCACCCGCTTCGGCGAAGGCCTGCTGCCCCAGGCCGGTACGGCCTACCAGGAAGGCGATACCGTGCACGCCATGCTAAGCCTGGACCGGTCCTCGGATATCAGCCGGATCCTCGCCAAAGCCCCCGCCAAGGAGAATTAGTGAAAGTCGTCATCGTTGGAGCAGGCAGCGTCGGCTCGTCGATCGCCCGTGAACTGCTGGCCCACAACCACCAGATCCTCCTCATCGACCTCAAACCGGAAGTCATCGGGCGCAGCGGGCTGCGCGGTGCACGCTGGTTGGTGGGCGATGCCTGCGAACTGAGCACGCTGCAGGACGCCAAGCTGGAGGACGCCGACGTCGTGGTTTCAGCCACGGGAGACGACAAGGTCAACCTGGTGGTCTCGCTCCTGGCCAAGACCGAGTTCGGCGTGGGCCGAACGGTTGGCCGGGTCAACAACCCCAAGAACGACTGGATGTTCAACGACTCCTGGGGCGTCGACGTCGCGGTCAACACGCCCCAGCTCATGACCGCCCTGGTGGAGGAGGCGGTGGAAATCGGTGACATCGTCCGCTTGCTGACCTTGCAAACCGGTGTGGCGTCCATCGTCGAGTTCACCGTTCCCCATGACTCGCACGTCATCGGGAGCACAGTGGGTGACATCGAATGGCCCGAGGATTCAACGCTTGTGGCCATCCTGCGCGACCAAGCACCCATTACGCCCAGCAGGGATGATGTCCTGGACGGTGGCGACGAGTTGTTCTTCGTCACCACCATCGCCGCGGAGGACGGCCTCCGGGCGCTCCTGTCTCCGGACTCAATGGCCGGGCAGGGACCACGCGACGGGTCGGCGGAAGTTTCGGATCAGTCCGCGGACGACGACGGCTTCGACGGCTGAGGCGCGGGCTTGGTCACAAGCCAAGCCACCCACAGCCCCAGGATGTACAACGGCGCTCCCATGATGAGGCGGGTAGTAGCGAGGGCCGTCAGTCCCGCCTCACCCATGAAGTACAGCGGAACCTGGACAACCAACCGCAAAGCCAGCACGGCCACCACAATCCAGGTGCCCAGGCGGTAGGCCCGCAGCCGCTCGGGGTCCTTGCGCCAGTCCAGACCCTCGTTGCGCACAAAGCCGAACAGGAGTCCGGCGATGGGCCACTTCAGGACAATCGAAAGCACCATGCCTGCGATGTAGGCGATGTTCGTGAAGAAGCCCAGGACATAGAAATCTTCAGCCTTGCCCGTGGTGTTGGCGAGCCAGGCGGAAATTCCGACGCCGACCACTCCGGCCAGTGCTTGGGTCAACGGCCGCTTCTGGATCAGCCTGGCCACCGTAAAAACGGCGGCAACCGCCAAGGCGGCAACCAGGGAGGCTGTCAGGTCCCGCGTAATGGTGAAAGCCACCAGGAACACCAGGCCAGGAAGGATGCTCTCCGCGATGCCCTGCACACCCCCGGCTGATTTGAGCAGGTCCACGTGTCCGGAGCTGTTACGGTGCAGTCCTGCTTTCTCCGCATAACCCGCGGCAAGGCCGGCCATCGTCTGCGCTTCCGGCGACGGTGGCTGCGCGGGATCGGCGGCAGGGTTTGCCCCGGCAGGGTCCTTGGGGTCCGGTCCATTGGCGGAGGTCATCGGTGCTCCTGACGGGAAAGTATTTCGTAGCGTGGATTGAACATGGCCGGCAAGCCGTCGACTTCGGTTACCATGCCGTTCAGCCGCAACTGGACGCCGGCCTCGATGCCGGGAACCCGGTTCCTGCCGAGCCAGATGACCCGAAGCCGCTCATAGGGCTTCCTGGCGCTCCCACTGAGCGTGGACAGCGAGCTGTGTTCCAAGGCGTCAACCACGATTGCCGAAAAGAACGGCTGTTCGCTGGGCGGCTGATGGGTTACCGATTCGATAAAGCCTGTGCACACGGCCCGGCCACGGACGGGGAGGTCCCTGACGCCCGGCGGGGTGCCCTGCCGTTGGGTGCCCTGAACGGGCTGTCCTGCGGTTTCAGCCAATCTGGGTGATCTCCGGACCCCGCTCCGGCCGTTGCACGGAGGGTTCGTCGTGCGGGGCGGCCGGCTGTCCCGAAGCAGTGGCGTCCTTCGGCAGCCGCAGCTGCAGGAGTTCGCGCGGAGGCATGGGGTTGTCCCCGCGAACCACCACAACCTGGCGGAACAATTCTTCCAGCCCGGCCGCGGCCTCCTTCTCCAGCGCGGCGGCGCCGCCAAGGACACCGCGAAGGAACCAGCGCGGACCGTCCACGCCCATGAAACGGGCCGCCCGGAAGCCCCGGCTGCCATCGGCAGCTTCGGCCGGAAGCTTGGCGACAAGCTCGGTGCCGAACGTACCGGAGACTTCCTCTGTCTCGCCGCCTTGGCTGGCCACGGATTGGCTGATCTGCTCGCGGATCTCCTCCCACAGACCTTCCGAACGGGGAGCCGCAAAGGCCTGCAACTGAAGGCTGGAGCCTGCCAGGTCCATGGTCACGGCCACCACGCGCTGGGTGGCTTCCTCGACTTCGAGCCGGAGCTGCAGACCTTCGGCAGGGGCGATCAGCAAGGCTCCGAGATCGACGTAACCGTCCCGGTCCTCGATCTCGTCGCTGTCCCAGGGACCCTTGGACAGCCGAAGGTCGCCCTTGGCGGGCTCGGCGCCTGCCTGCCCCGGGGCTGCGTTCTCCTCGTCGATGACAGCCGCTTCCGGCCGCTCAGTCTTGGACTTCTTGCCGCGCCCAAAAACCATTGGGTTTTCTCCTTAGTAGTGGTCTATCCCCAAGTAAACCGCACCCATGCCGAAGTACGGCAATGCGGCGGGCAACAGCCTGCGCACCTGCCTGGTTGGGTGTGGATGGTCAGGCCACCGGGGCGTTGAAGCCTCCGGTGGAACCGAAGCCGCCGGTCCCGCGGACAGAATCGGAAAGCTCGTCAACGGCGACGAAGCGGGCATATTCCACGCGCTGGATCACCATTTGGGCAATCCTATCCCCGCGCTTGAGCTCAATTGCCTGGCTCTGGTCGGTGTTGAGCAAAGTGACGGCGATTTCGCCCCGGTACCCGGCGTCGACCGTTCCCGGAGCATTCACCACCGTCAGTCCGTGCTTGGTTGCCAGGCCGGAACGGGGGTGGATCAGCGCAACAAAGCCGTTGGGGAGGGCGATCGAGACACCGGTGGGAACAAGTTTCCGCTCCCCCGGAGCCAGGAACACGTCTACGCGGGCCCGCAAGTCAGCACCCGCATCACCCGGGTGGGCATATGAGGGCGCTTCCAAGCCCGCGTCGAGCATTTTCAGCTGTACCTCGAGGGTTGGCGCGCCGTAGGAGGCGGTGTCACCGCTTTCGGCTTCCGGGGAAAGGGAGTCATTACTGAATACTGCGGTCTCGTTGCTCACAGTGGTCCATTCTACGTGGAGCGACCTCCCCTCGACGGCGGATAAGCTGGACCCATGCCTACGCCTGACCAGTCCGCCCCTTTGCCTGCCCGGAACTCCTCCACCCCAGGAGAGGTCCTGTTCAAGGAAAAGCTGTGGCCCACCATCTGGATCTGGATTGTGGTGGTTGGCCTCTCAAGCGCAGGAATCCTGATGTTCGCTCCCATCAGCCCTGCTGCAGGCGTCATCGCCGCACTGGTGCTCCTGGCGATCATGACCACGTTGCTGGTGCTCTCCACCCCCACGATTTCCGTCACCAAGGACACCCTTCGGGTGGGCCGGGCCAGCATTGACCGGAAGTTCGTCGGATCCGTTGAGGCGTTTACCAAGGCCGAAGCAACCGCGGAACGCGGTCCGCGCCTCAATGGCCTGGCCTACATGTGCTTCCGGGGCTGGATCGATCCCGTGGTCAAGATCGAAATCACCGATCCTGCCGACCGCACGCCTTACTGGATTGCTTCGTCCCGCAGGCCACAGGAACTGGTTGCCGCACTGGACCGGCAGCAGGTTTCCTAGCTTTCGCACTCCGTGCAGTACAGGTGGCCGTTCCGCTCCGCAGCGATCTGCGAACGGTGCTTCACCAGGAAGCAGTTGAAGCAGGTGAACTCGTCGGCTTGGGCCGGCATGACCTGGATGAGCAGCTCTTCGCCTGAAAGATCGGCTCCCGGCAGTTCGAAGCCGTCGGCCAGTTCCGTTTCATCCACGTCCACAGCCGAGGATTGCTTTCCCGACTGGCGCGTCTTGAGTTCCTCGATGGAGTCCTCGCTGACGTCTTCCTCGGTCTTCCGAGGGGCATCGTAGTCCGTGGCCATGGTCTTTCTTATCCTCGATGCTTGATGCGGTTGGGATCCCGCGGTGGGTTTCGCGGCCCGCAGCGGTTGTAGGGATGTAACGTCGGACTCCCCGGATTTGTGCCCGGTATCGGCCAGATTTTCCTCCCCTGACCCACGATTGTCCATAGCTCCGCCAGCGGCCCCTCCCACGAACTGAGAAGGCTGTTTTCGCCGGAATATCACGGCACGCCCTTTCTCCTAGTAGGAAAAGGGCACCGTGGGTGGCAGAGTTTCGAATGTCAGTTATGCCATGTGGTGGAGGGTGTTATGCAGGATCTACGGCTGGTAGGCGTCCACGACGACGGCGGGCATCTCCTCTTGAGCGGTCCCGGCGGTGCCATGTTCCAGCTTCCGATCGACGAGGCCTTGCGGGCCGCGGCGAGCCGGACCCCTGCCCAGGTCGCAGCACGCGCCTCCATCACTCCCGTGGCCATGTCGCCGAGGGATATCCAGGCAAGGATCCGCAGCGGTTCAACCGCCGCGGAAGTGGCCGAGCTGTCCGGCCTGCCCCTCGCGAACGTCCAGCGCTACGAAGGACCGGTCCTCGCCGAACGCGAGTACGTGGCACAGCAGGCACGCAACGTGGAAGTGGCTGCTCCCTCCCCTGGCCATGACGTCCACCGTTCGGCCTTCGGGGACAACCCCGCCACCCTGGGCGAGATGGTAGCCCACAGGTTGTCGGCCCACGGCATTGACCCTGCCACTGTCGAATGGGATTCCTGGCGCCGCACCGACGGCACCTGGACCGTCGTCGCGCGCTTTGAAACCGTACCCGGCTCCGACGGGACCATCGGCGAAGAACCGCCTGCCATGTGGACCTTCAGTCCACAACGGAAGTCCCTGCACAACGCCAACCGCTGGGCCCAGCAGTTAAGCGAACTTGAGCCGCTGGACGGCCCTGTTCCGGCGCGCCGGCTGGCTGCCGTCTCGGACCGGCCTTTCGACGTCGAAGCAGACGGCGGCGCTTCCGTGCGGGCGTCTGCGAAGGACTCGGACAACCTCCTGGAGATGCTTCGCTCGCGGCGTGGACAGCGCCTCGGAGTGGACGAAGACGCAGACGACGCCTTGGCCGTCCTGTTGAGCAACGTCCCGGCGGCGCACCCCCGCCCCGACGACGAAGGCCAGGACCAGCGCGACGAACCCAGCGGGGATCACACCGCACCCGATACCCAGCCGGCAACCGAACCTGCGGCTCGGGACGGCCGCCCGTCCATCCTGTCACGGCTCAGCCTCGCACCCCGGCACGTTGAATCCGACGACGCCGACGATTCCCTCCGGCTGCACGACGGCGTCAGTACTGAAACACGGGAGATTACCGTCGTCGCCGGCCCCCTGCGCCCGGTTCCCGCGCTTGACGAACTGCCGACGGCGGCCGATACACCCGTCGCGGACGACGAGACAGACGGCACAGGTGACATTCCAGGCCAGGGCCCCGTCCAGAGGGCAGGCCTCGATGAGTTGCTGGGTGGTCCAGCCTCGGCCGGATCCCGGCGCCACCCCGCGCCGACCGATGGCTCCGCTGCCGGATCCAAGGAACGCCCCGCGCCGAAGGCAGACGAAGCACCGGCCGAACGCCAGCCTTCGCGGCCCAAGCGGTCCAGCATCCCCAGTTGGGACGAGATCGTCTTCGGGGCCCGGGGAGACTAACTCCGGCGCAGTTCCCCTGCCCCCGGCCACAGGCAGGCTTCGATGTCGAACGGCAATGTCTGGTCGGAACCTGCCATGAGGTTGGCACCATGGGCCGTGACGCGGCGCATGTAGTGCCTCCTGCAGAGCGTCTCGTACTCCACCACTCCCGCTGTCGGCACGGCGTCATCCATCAGTGCGTCATCCCCCGGCGCGACGTCGCCAACCATGACCTGTTCGCCCTCCACCACCATGATGCCGTCCAGGGTCCGGGCATTTTGGGTGGCGCGGCGGCCGCACCAGCACAGGGCCTCGACCTGCAGGACCTGGACTTTGTCCGCGAGTTCAATCAAGCGCTGCGAACCGGGAAAGAGCCTGGTACGGAAGTCCGAGGTAATTCCGAAGGCGAAGACATCAACATCCATCTCGTCCACCAGGCGGGCCAGTTGCTCCACTTGGGCCGCGGAATAGAACTGGGCTTCGTCGCAAATCAGGTAGTCCACCCGGAGTCCGCCGGTCCGCCGGACCACCACCTCATCCCAAAAATCGGTGGAGCCGTGCACCTCCACGGCGTCGGTCTGCAGCCCAAGCCTGCTGGAAATAATGGATTCCCCTGCCCGGTCATTACAGCTGAAACGCACGCCACCCCGGCCCCGTGCCCGGTGGTTGTGGTCCATCTGCAGCGCGAGCGTCGATTTCCCGCAGTCCATGGTGCCGGAGAAGAAGACCAGCTCAGCCACGGGCACCCTTCTTGCCGGTGGCGGAAAAGCAGAGGAACGGTACTTCGCGTTCGGCCTTGGTCAGGGAGCCGTGCTGACCCACTACTTCGAGGGATGTCGGCCGGACACGCCTGGTGTCATACAGCGCGAGCGTGTCCCGCGCCGCCACCATGATGTCGCCGATGCGGGCAGACACCTGCGCCTCGACGTCGCCGAACAAACCGGCCGAGACGGCCTGTTCGCGGGTGAACAACCAGATCCGCTCCCCGAACCGTTTACGCCACGCTGCCAGGAGTGACTCCCGCGTGGTCGGGCCTGCGTCAGGTTCAAGGTACAGATGAACCATGCGCGGCTCGCCGGCCGTGTGGCGGACGCCGGCCACCAAGGACGCATCTGCCGCATAATCGATGCGCTGGGACTCGGGAACGTCGAGCATTCCGTGATCTCCCGTGACCAGGATAGTGGTGCCCGCGGGGAGGGACATGGACAACCGCTTCACTGTGGCGTCGAGCTCTTCGAGTTGGTGCTCCCAGCGCTCGGACTGGCAGCCGTGGCGGTGGCCCGCCTTGTCCAGCTCATTGACGTAGAAGTACATCAACGACGGGCCGCCGGACGCCATCGCCTCGGCAGCAGCAGCCGTCCGTGCATGGAGTGTTGTGCCACCGACAAAGCGGCTGCCCCGAAGTGCGGCCTGTGTCATGGGCGAGTTGCCGAACTGCGGGAGGCTTACCGTCACGACGTCCACCTCGGCGGACACCCGCTCAAAGATTGTGGGGTGGGGCTGCCAAAGGGCGGGATCCACGTGGGCATCCCAGTTGCCGAGCAGGTTGACCACTTTGTCCTGGGCGGGATCCAGGACGTCGTAGCCCACCATGCCGTGGCTTCCGGCCGGCAAGCCCGTCCCCAGGCTGGAGAGGGATGCCGCGGTGGTGCTCGGAAAAGCCGAGTCGATCCACGTGGGGACCCGGCCCTGGCCTGCTGCGAGGACCGAGCGAAGGAACGGTGTGTGCGATGCCTTTTGTTTCAGCAGCGCACGGCCCAAGCCGTCAGCCAGGACCACGCAAACCCGCTTGCTGGCCGGAAGCTGGAGCTTGTTGGCAAACCCCTGGACGCCCAGGCTGGCGGCTGCGCTGGTCAGGACCTCAGCAATCGACTTGTCGCCGAACAGCGGCGGTGAGGGTACGTCGGACACGGCGTTGGTGCTGTTTGGCCCCGCTATCCTCAACGCTGGTGTCCGCGACCCAGGCGGTTGCTGAAGACACCTGAGCGCGGCCGTGGCGCAGGTATGCCGGCATGCGGAACGGGTGTGGGAACACCCGTATTCACGGCGCGTAAAGCCCGGGCGAAGACCTTGGCGTCCTGGACTGCCTGAAGCCCGTCCGCCTCGGCACTGATGCGCAGCACAATGTCCTCCTGGGCAATGGTTCCCGTATAGCCGTGGTCCGCCTCGCACTGCGGATCGCCGCAACTGGCCGGGCCCATGTCCAGCCTCTGTCCACCGGACCAGGCGATGGAGAGCGTCAGCTCGCGGACAGGATCGGACGGTTTGTAGTCCTGGGGTTGGGAGTACATGTAGCTCAGCACGACGGAACGGATCTGGGCCACAGGCACCGACTCCGTGGAAATCTGCGCGACAATCTGCTCGCCGGCCTCATCCAATTGCTGGTCGTCCACGTGGGTGATGACCAGCATGTCCTCCGTCAGTACCAGCACGGTGATGTGGCGCCGGACCTCAGCCCGGTCGAAATGGGTTTCCAGGTGCACCAGGTGGGACAGGCAATCACGGCCGTCCAAGGCATCATCGACGACGTCGGCCACCAGGCGCGGGTAGAAACCTGCCTGCTGCAGGGCCTGGTCCAGGCTCTGTGCTTGGGAGCTGTGGTTGCGCGCGGTGTGGTGCCCGGTGTTTGACGGGCGGGATTGAGGCGTCGGAGACTGGGTGCTCATTCCCCCATTTTCACAGATCGCTTGGTGACTTCCTAACCGCATCGCACGGCACAAACGCATGCCGTGCGTGGTCAGGGGCTAGTTCCGCATGGCCCGGCGCGCGCTGTCCGTCCGTTGCGCCGCATTGCCGATCCACACTTCGGCCCCCAGGATGGTTGCCCCCTTGGGGCCCGCCAGCACGGGGTTGAACTCGATCAGGGCGATTCCCGGGTGGTCGTCCTTGAGTTTTGCCAACCGGGCCGCCACGTCTTCCAAGGCCGGGACGTCCACCGCCGGCAGGCCCTGGTATCCGAACAGCTTCCGGGATGCCCGGGGCGACCGGATGACGTCGTGCACGTCGGCTGCGGACAGGGGCGGAACCCGGTGCGCCCAATCGTCCAGGAGGTTCACGGCGTCCCCTGCCAGGCCGAAGGACACTACCGGCCCCAGCAGGGGGTCCTCCATGGCCCTGAAGGTGCAGGCCTGGCCTACTGGAGCCATGGCCTGGACTTCCAGCGACGAGGATCCATACGGTTCCAGCGCCCGGCGCATTTGTTCGATGTTCTGGCGAAGCGATGCAGCGTCCTGGATGTCCAGGCGCACCCCGCCCAGGTCCAGCCGGTGCCTCAGCGCAGGGTCCGTGGTCTTCAGCACCACCGGCCATCCAATCGATTCGGCTGCCTTGACAGCCTCATCGGGCGTGCCGAAGCCGATCGCCGGCACCACCCCGATTCCGTAACCGGCCAGCAACGCCGCGGCAGCACCGGCGTCGAGCTTTCGCAGTTTCTCCCCTGTCACCCCGGACAGCATCGACGCCAACGCCGCCCTGGTGCCCTCGACGTCGCATCCGTCCGGTTCGACGAACAGACCCTGGTCGCGATCGCGCCATTGCGCGTAACGGACGATCGCGGACAATGCGGCCACAGCGGACCCCGCATTGGAGTAGCACGGCAGTTGCGGCGTGCCGTCCTGCCCCACCATGCCCTCAACCTGCACGGAAGGATCCAGGATTCCCGTAAACGCAGCCACCACTGGTTTGCCGGCCTCCGCAGCACACTCGGCAAGGACTTCTGCGAGCGCCGCCACCGTCACCCCCCGCGCCGGCAGGAGCGCGGCAATGAGCGCCTGTACCGATTCGTCGGCGAGGATGTCCCGCAGGCTCCTCCGGAAAGCCGGCAGCGCAAGCGACATCCCGGCGTCGAGGTCAACGTCAGTGATGGTTCGCCTGACGTCGAGTCCGGCGGGGGCCGCGGCGTCCGCCACCACCGTGGCAAGAGCCACCGAATTGGCGAAGACCGCCACTCCGGGTCCGGCCGGGAGCGACTGTGTGGAGACGATCTGGGCGATGTCCATGAGCTGCTCTATGGTGTCCACGCGGATCACGCCGGCTTGGCGCATCATGGCATCCACGGCCGCCGCGGGCGCCTGGGTGGTCCGGACTTCGTGCCCGGGCGGAAGCCGGAGGCCGGTGACGTCGGACTTCGCGACGATCACGGGCTTGCTGCGGGACAACCTTCGGGCAAGACGCGAGAACTTGCGCGGGTTGCCAATGGATTCAAGGTAAAGCCCGACGGCGGAGGTGTCCGCGTCGTCTTCCCAGAACTGCATGGCATCGTTGCCGGAGACGTCGGCCCGGTTGCCTGCCGAAAGGAACGATGACAACCCGAGGCGGCGCCGGCTTGCGGCCGCATAGACTGCCACCCCCACTGCTGCGGACTGGCTGAAGAGGCCAAGCCCTCCCCTGGGCGGCATGGTGGGAGCCATGGAGGCATTGAGGGAAATGTCCGGGTGGGTGTTCAGGATGCCCAGCGACTCAGGCCCGATCACGCGCATGCCGTTGGCGCGGGCACGCCTGACCAGTTCGTGCTGGCGGGCGAGGCCCCGCTCGCCGTCGTCCGCGAAGCCCGCCGTGGCCACCACGAGTCCCTTGACGCCGGCGGCCGCGCACTCGTCCACCACTCCGGGGACTTCCTCGTAGGGAACCGCGATGATGGCGAGTTGCACCGGTCCTGGTATCTCCGAGAGGCGGGCGAAGGAGATCATGCCCGCCAGTTCGAACGCCTCCGGGTTGACGGCGTAGACGGGGCCCTTGAAGCCACCTTCGATCACGTGTTCGAGGAGTTGGTAGCCGATGGTTCCCCATTTGCGGCTGGCACCGATGACGGCAATGGACGACGGCGCCAGCAGGTCGCGCACGCTGCGCGCCTCTGCGCGGTGCTCGCGCGCCTCCATGACAGCCCGCGACTTCTCGGTGGGGTCGATGTTGAATTCGACGCTGACGACGCCGTCGTCGAACTGGCGGGTGAGGTCGTAACCGGCGTCCGCGAAGACCATGAGCATTTTCCGGTTCTCCGGCAGGACTTCCGCGGTGAAGCGCCGGATGCCGTTTTCGCGGGCAGCAACGGCCAGGTGCTCCAGCAGGATGGAGCCAATGCCGCGGCCTTGATGGGCATCGGAGATGTTGAAGGCGACTTCCGCCTCGGCGGGGTCGTCCAGGCGGTCGTAGCGCCCGACGCCCACGATCTCGCCACCGATGGTGATGACGAACGCGACCCGGTTGACGTGGTCCACTTCGGTAAAGCGACGGACTTCCTTGCCGGAGAGCTTGGCCTTGAAGGAGAAGAACCGCATGTAGATGGAGGCTTGTGACTGGCCTGCGTGGAAGGCCTGCAGCGCGTCCGCGTCCTCCGGGCGGATGGGGCGAAGGTGGGCGGTCCCGCCGTCGCGCAGGACGACATCGGCCTCCCAATATTCCGGATAAATGCCGACCCCGGGCTGATCCACCATAGGCTTAGCCTAGCTAAAACATCCGCAGTACAACTTTCAAGGATCCACCACACCCATGGCCCGCAGCCAAACTTCAGCACGCAAAGGCGAGCCCCTCGGCGATTTCACCGAGACGATCGTCGACATTGACGTCACTTCCGAGATGGAGGGCTCCTTCCTGGAGTACGCCTATTCGGTGATCTATTCGCGTGCCCTTCCCGACGCACGTGATGGCCTCAAGCCTGTCCAACGCCGCATCCTCTACATGATGGCCGATATGGGCCTCCGCCCCGACCGAGGCCACGTCAAGAGTGCCCGCGTGGTGGGCGAAGTGATGGGCAAGCTCCACCCGCATGGTGACGCCGCGATCTACGACGCCATGGTGCGCATGGCGCAGGATTTCTCCCTTCGCCTGCCGTTGATCGACGGCCACGGCAACTTCGGTTCGCTGGACGATGGTCCGGCCGCGCCCCGGTACACGGAGGCCCGGCTGGCCGCCGCAGCCCTGACCATGACCGACCACCTCGACGAAGACGTGGTGGACTTCGTTCCGAACTACGACAACCAACTGACCCAACCCGAAGTCCTGCCGGCCGCGTTCCCCAACCTCCTGGTGAACGGAACCACTGGCATCGCCGTGGGCATGGCCACCAATATGGCTCCGCACAACCTGGTGGAAGTCATCGCGGCCGCACGCCATCTGATCGCCAACCCCGAGGCGACGCTGGATGACATCATGAGGTTCATCCCGGGGCCGGACCTGCCCACGGGTGGGCGGATCGTCGGCTTGGACGGCATCCGCGACGCGTACGCCGGAGGACGCGGTTCCTTCAAGACCCGGGCCAAGGTGGAGGTGGAGCAGCTCACTGCCCGGCGCACCGGCCTGGTGGTCACGGAGCTTCCGTACATGGTTGGCCCGGAAAAGGTGATCGAGCGCATCAAGGATGCGGTCAACGCCAAGAAGCTGACCGGCATCAGCGACGTCGTGGACCTGACGGACCGCAACCACGGCCTGCGCCTGGTGATCGAACTGAAGAACGGCTTCAATCCCAACGCCGTCCTCCAGCAGCTCTACCGGTTCTCGCCGATGGAAGATTCCTTCGGCATCAACAACGTCACCCTGGTTGACGGCCAGCCGCAGACGCTTGGGCTCCTGCAGCTCCTGCAGGTGTACGTGGACCACCGCCTTGACGTGGTCCGCCGGCGGACGGCGTTCCGCTTGGGCAAGAAGAAGGACCGCCTCCACTTGGTGGAGGGCCTTCTGATCGCCATCGTGGACATTGACGAAGTCATCCAGATCATCCGGTCTTCCGATGAGGCTTCCGCGGCCCGCGAACGCCTGATGTCCATCTACGACCTCACCGAGATCCAGGCCAATTACATCCTGGAGCTCCGCCTTCGCCAGCTCACCAAGTACTCCCGCATCGAGCTGGAGAAAGAGCAGGACGAACTGCGCAGGGAAATCGAAGCCCTCGAGGCGATCCTGGGCAGCGACCAGTTGCTTCGCGAGCTGGTTTCCGGCGAGCTGGCCGAGATCGCGGAGAAGTACGGAACTCCGCGCCGGACAGTCCTGTTGGAATCCGAGGCTGTGTCTCCTACGGTCGCCGCCGCCCTGGCGTCTGCCGCTCCGGGCCCCAAGGGCAAGGCCGCCGCGCTTCCCTTGGAAATTCCGGACGACCCCTGCTGGGCGTTGCTCAGCATGTCCGGCCAGATCGCCCGGACCTCCAACCAGGAACCCCTCGCCGAATCGGGTCCGCGCGCAAAACACGATGTGTTCCGTTCGGTGGTCAAGACCACGGCCCGCGGCGAAATCGGCGCCGTGACCTCCACCGGCCGGATGCTCCGGCTCCAAGTGATGGACATGCCTGTGCTTCCGCCGGTGAGCGGTTTGCCCAACCTGGCCGGCGGTGTGCCGGCCAGGGAATTCATCACGCTGCTCAAGGGCGAGGCCCTGGTGGCCTTCGTCCCGCTGGACCAGATCCTGGCGATCGGCACAGTGCAGGGCGTGGTGAAGCGCGTCCAGCCCGACTATCCGTTGAACCGCGAGGACTGGGAGATCATCTCGCTCAAGGACAAGGACACCGTCCTCGCCGTGGAACCGGCGCAGGAGGACGACGTCGATCTCGTCTTCCTGACCAAGCAAGCCCAGTTGCTGCGGTTCAGTGCGTCCAACGTCCGGCCGCAGGGCCGCACGGCAGGGGGCATGGCGGGCATCAAGTTGGCAGCGGGAGACGAAGTGATCCACTTCGGTGCCGTGCGCCCGAACGATCCGGCCGCCGTCGTGGTCACCATCGCCGGAACCGTTGGCGCCTTGCCCGGAACGGCGCCGGGCACGGCGAAAGTGACGGCGTTCGACGAGTACCCGGCCAAGGGCCGCGCCACCGGCGGTGTCCGCGCCCACCGTTTCCTCAAGGGCGAAGACACGCTCCTGCTGGCGTGGGCGGGGCATGGCCCGGCCAAGGCGTCGACCAGCGCTGGCGTTGCCCGGGCCCTTCCGCATGAACACGGCCGAAGGGATGGGTCCGGCGTGCCGTTGTCCCAACCGGTGGAGGCGATCGGTCCGAGCATGGCGTGGCCCGAAGCCGCTCCGGACGGCGCGTAGGCGAGGCAAAGGAAAGGCCGGCGGCCTCAGGAAGCCGCCGGCCCGTCCCGTTGGGCGTCAGCCGTTCCGGCCCATCTGGTTCAGGCTGAGGATGTTTCCCTCGGTATCGAGGAACCAGGCCGCTGCGGTGCCATCGGGCATGGTGGCGATGCCATCCTCTGTCTTCAGCCCGGGGAAGTCGTAGTCTTCGAAAACCACGCCCTTTCCGCGGAGTTCGGCTACTGTGGCGGCAAGATCATCCACATTCCAGCCCATCTGGGTGTTCTTGGCCGTTCCGGCGTTCGGCGTTTCGTAGAGCAGGAACGCCGTTCCGCTGCCACAGCTGTACTGCAGGTTGTCGGCAGCATCCGGATTGTCGGGTTCAAGACCGAGTTTCTCGCTGTAGAACCCGCGGGCCCTGGCCAGATCCTGTGCCGGCAGAACGGCAGCTACTTGCTGATCTTTGAGCATGATTCTCTCTTTCCGGCTCTCCTCCCGGAACGAACTCTACTCCTGCGCCGACGCGAAGCAATCGGCAAACGGGACCTGTTTAACCGCCTGCGCAGTACAAGGCAAGGAGCCGCATAGACTGGCGGTATGCCGATCATTCCTGAGGACAAAGACTGGACGTGGGTGCTCACCGAGCCCTGCCCCGAATGTGGATTCGATGCTTCGACGGTCACGCCGACGACCGTACCCGGAAGCGTCCTGAGCATGCTTCCCCGGTGGCGTTCGGTCCTCAAGCGCGAAGATGCAACAACCCGGCCCAATGACCACACGTGGTCCCCCGTGGAATACGCGTGCCACGTCAGGGATGTCTTCGAGCTGTTCGGCCAACGCTTGAACCTGATGCTCACGCAGGAAAATGCAGCCTTCGACAACTGGGACCAGGACCAGGCAGCCATCGATGGCGACTACGGATCCTCCGACCCCAGCCAGGTCGCCGACGAACTGGTCACCGAAGGCGAACAGGTGGCTGAGTCGTTCGCACGCGTAGTCCAGGATGAATGGGAACGGACCGGCACGCGAAGCAACGGCTCGGCCTTCACGGTCCTGACGTTTTCGCAGTACTTCCTGCACGACGTCGTCCATCATCTGCACGACGTCGACGGCTGAACGACAGCGCTACAATAACTTCTCCCACGTGATGCTCCGGTTTACCGGCGTGTAACCCATGCCCACGTACAAACCGAGCGCTCCCGTGGGATTCGCCGAGTCCACATCCAGCGAGGCCATGTCCATGCCGGCCGCCGCGAACCTGCGCATGGCATCGGCCAGCAGGGCCTGGGCGATCCCCCTGCCGCGGAATTCGCGCCGTACACCGAGCAGTTCCGTGTAGCCCTCGGTGAAACCGCGATCGGCGGCGGCGTCGGGGTCGAAGCTGGCCAGCTGGTATCCCGCCACCGTCCCCGAGGCCGTATCGATCGCCACCGTGCTCCAGTCGTGCCGGGCCGTGGGCTCTTCCATGGTGAATCGCCATGATTCCCGATCCCTCGGTTCACTGCCCCAGTGGTCCCTGAAAGCGTCGTTGTGTGCCAAACGGACCGGCTCGTGCAGCGAGGAGTCCAGGGTGCGCAGTTGAAGTCCCGGAGGGAGCGGCGCCAGGGGCAGGGGAATCGACAGTGGACGGTGCATCTCATTGAACCAACGCACAGCCGCATACCCGCGCGATTCCAGCAGCACCGCCTGGTGCCGGTGCTGCTCCTCCGTCCGCACCCGGAGCCGGGGTGGTGACGCCAGGTGCCCTGACCCGGCGTCGGCGGTGAACCGTTCGATGGTCCGTGCTTCCTGCCAGGCAAGGACGGCCGAGCCGATCCCCCGGCGCTGCCAGCCAGGATCGACGCAGCCCATGCCAGTGGCCTTGTCCCCGTCCGGGTTCTTGATGATGCGGCCGTAGGCCCGGGCCACTCCGTCGCCATCGAGGCCCAGAAGAGTGTTGATCCGGGCGTCGTTGGTGGTTGACTCCAGGATGTGGACCAGGTCACCGGACTTCTCGAACCACGCAGGATGCTCGACGGCGGCCGTCCGGGCGATCAGTGCGGCCCAGTTGTGGAGCTGGTCCACGGTGGCGGCTTGCCACCGCAGGCCCGTAGCCTCGGCTGTCGGTAGATCGTCGCGCGGCGGAACGTCATGAGGGTGCTCTACGGCCATGCCAACAGGCTACTGAGCAGTGCGGCGACTCACCAGTTCAGCTGCGACCCGGGACTTTCCCTGCAGCTCCAACCGGGCGTCCGTGGGATCGATGTCCGCTGGATTGTGCGTCACCAGCACTACGGTCACATCCCGAAGTCCGCGCCGAAGGGTCGCCATCATGTCGCGGGCGGAGGCGGCATCCAGGTGGGCAGTCGGTTCATCGAGCAGCAGGACCTGCGCCCCGGTCAGGAGCGTCCTGGCCATGGCAAGCCGCTGCCGTTCACCCCCGCTGAGGAATGCCCCGCCTGGACCGATCCTGGTATCGAGTCCTTCCGGCATGCCGCCAACCAACGAGTCCAACCCCACGTCCGCGAGGGCCTTGTACATCTCCGCTTCGCCCGGTTTGTCTCCCGAGGGCCTGGACAGGAGGAGATTGCCACGGATCGTGGAGTCGAAGAGGTGCGCTTCCTGGGGACACCACGCGGCGCTTCCGGTCAGCCGGACAGTCCCCGAGGACGGTCGGAGGAAGCCAAGCAGAACCGACAACAGCGTGGACTTGCCGGACCCCGACGGCCCGGTGACGGCCAGCCACTGTCCGGGCTCAGCCTCAGCGGAAAGCGCGGAGAAGACCTCGGGGCCGCCCGGCCATGCTGCGGAGAGGTCCATCAGCTCGAGTCCCGGGCCGCCGTCCCGGTCGCGCAGCGGGTGGATGCCGCCGTCGTCGTTCGGTCCCTCAACGGTGGAGTCCAGCGCTCCCGCGTCGGCCACACGGCGCAGGACGGCTGCGAGCGCAGGGGCTTGGCGGACGGCAGGCACCACTCCGGCGTATGGTTCCACCAAGGCGAGCTGCATGAGGACGATCACGGCCACCAGGGCGGGGCTGACAGTACCGTCCATGGATGGCGCTGCGCCCAGGAGTCCGGCCCATAGGGCAGCCACTGAGCAGGCCAGGACGATGACGGCCTGGCCCAGCCCTTCGGCCCACGCGGATCGCTGTGCTGCGAGGGTGGCTTCGCGGTCTTGCTCCTTGAGCGCCTCCAGGACAGGTTCGGCCACACCGTTGGCCGAGAGTTCGGCGCGCGCGTCCAGGGCCGCCGCGGTTCCGCGCAGGACGCCCGCGTGGAGTTTCTGCTCGGCCGTCGCGGCGTTCCGGTCAGCGAACAGTGCCAGCAAGGGAGCCGCCACCAGTCCGAATACGGCCGCCACGAGCGTGGCCGGCAGCGCGGCGGGAAGCACCAACGCAGTGGCAATGATGGAGCCTGCCGCTACGCCCGCGGCTGCCAGGGGCGGAAGCACCACCCTGGGCAGGAGGTCCCGGAGGGTGTCGATGTCATCCACCACCGAGCCCAGGACGTTTCCGCCCTGCAGCAATCTGCGAAGGGCCAGCGCACGGCGGCTCAACGCCGCCCACAAGGAGCCACGCAAACGGCTCATCGCCGCGAACACGGCGTCGTGGGTCAGCAGCCGTTCGGTGTACCGGAGCACGGCCCGGCCAATGCCGAAGAAACGGACCCCTACGATCGCGCCCAGCAAGTAGAGGATGGGAGGTTGTTCGCTCGCCCGGATGATGAGCCATCCGGACAATCCGGACAACGCCACCGCGAAGAGGGCGGCAAGTACGCCCACCACGGCGGCTCCGGCGAATTTCCAGCGGACCGGCCTCAGGACTGCGCCCAAGGATGCAGGAATCGCCCTCCGACCGATAACGGGAACACCGTTGCCCTCTTGAGCGGTGGCGTCCGCCCCCGGGTCCCCTGTACCGCTGGCAGTCAGGAGGGGTTCCGGCAACTGGGCCGCTGGTTCGCCGGCCCGCCCCAGGAAGACGGTGTGGTCCGCGAGCCGTCGCGTGGCGGCGTCATGGGCCACCAAAACCACCGTGGCATGGCTGCGCAAGGACCCGATGACGGATCGCACCACGGCTGCTGACTGTTGGTCCAGGTGGGCCGTTGGTTCATCCAGGAGCAGCAACGTGGCCCCTGACTCAAGGCGTGCGAGCCCACGGGCCAAGGCAACCCGACGCAGCTCCCCCGGGCTCAGTTCAGCTGGATGTTTGCCTGCCAAGTGTCCTGCCGCGGCCTTCTCCAGCAACCGGGCAGCAAGCGCGGGATCCTGCGATGCTTCGCCGAGATAGAGCAGGATTTCGTCCTGCACGGTTGCGCTCGCCATGACCGGATGCTGCGGGACCCAGGCAACCGTCCCGGCGCCCGCAACCGTGCCGGCCACGGATGCTTCGGCTCCGTTGCCCACCAGGCCGGCCAGGACAGCCAGGACAGTCGTCTTGCCGGCACCGCTTGGACCGTCCAAGGCAGTAACCCGCCCGGCGGGTGCGGTGAACGTCAGAGGCCCGACGGCGGGTCCCGGCCTTCCCGCATAGCCCACCACCAGATCGGTAACCACGACGTCGGCTGGCCCGGACGTACCGGGACCGTCACTCGTGACCGGGGTGCTGGCGGGTGCGGCCAGCACGGCGTTGGCGGTTTCGAGGGCCTCCCGGCCGTCGTCGCTGGCGTGGTGGGCGGTACCGAGCTCGCGCAGTGGCAGGTAGCAGTCGGGTGCCAGGATCAGTGCCAGGAGTCCTGCTTCGAGGGCCATGTCCCCACCCACCAGCCGCACGCCGATGAACACTGCCACCACCGCCACGGAGATCGTGGCGATGAGTTCAAGGGCCAGGGCCGACAGGAACGCGGTACGCAGTGTGGCCATGGTCCGGGACCGGTACTGCTCGGAGATATCCTCCAGGGCAGCGCGCTGGTCGCCTGCCCTTCCCAGGCCCACCAGGACAGGCAGGCCCTTGGCCAATTCCAGGATGTGGCCGGACAGGGTGCGCAGCGTGGTTTGGGCCTCGCGGACCTTGTCCTCGGTGTGCCGCCCAATGAGGACCATGAAGAGCGGCACCAACGGGACCGTCAGGACGATGACCACGGCGCTGACCCAGTCCGCCCACAGAATCCTGGCACCCACCAGCAGGGGTATGGTCGCACAGTTGACCAAGGCAGGGAGGTACTGCGTGTAGTAGTCGTCCAGGGCGTCCAGGCCCCGGGTAGCAAGAATGGCCAGTCCGCCATCGTTGACCCTGGCACCGGTGGAGGCTCCGCCGTCGGTCAATGCTTTGCGCAGGAGTTGCGCGCGCAGTTCCTCTTTGACGCCCAGGGCGGCACGCCGGGACGCGATTCCTTGGCCCCATACGGCGAAGGACCTGAGCACCGCACCCACGGCACCCCACACCAGGCCGCCATGCCAGTCCGAATCACCTCCTGCAAGGCCCGCGAGCATCCCGGCCACGGCCTGGGCCATCAGGACCAGGGCCAGTGCCTTGAGTGCAGACAGGACGCCTGTTCCGTAGAGCGCGGCGCGGGTTGCAGGACCGGAGGGGAACACGGGCTTCATGGAGGGCTAGGCTCCTGGGCTGGAGGCGTTGCCGGGCTGCTGCCGATCCTGCTGGGGAGCCGCGTTCAGCAGCACCTTGGAGGCGATGGCAGGCAGGAAGCCGTGGGCCTCGGGAATGTGCGACGAGCTGACCCGCCTCCGGAAGACCCAGTACGTCCAAGCCTGGTAAGCGATGACCAGCGGGAGGCCCACCGCAGCCACGACGCTCATCAGGCCCAAGGTGTAGTCCGAGGATGAGGCGTTGGAGATGGTCAGGTTGAAAGCGGGATCAAGGGTGGATGGGATGACCACGGGGAACGCTGCCCCAAAGATCGAGGCAGTTGCGCACACAACGAACGCCCCGGTGGCCCCAAACGCCCGTCCCTCGGCACCCTTCCGGGCCCACAGCCATGCCAGGACCACGGCCACCACTCCGGCGACCACCAGCACCCAGGTCCATGGCTTCCCGCTCAGGAACTGCACGGCAACCATCCACCCGAGCAGCGGCAATGCGGCCACGGCGACCAAACGCACGAACCAGCGGCGCGCCCGGTGCCGCACTTCGCCGTCGGTCTTCAAGGCGAGGAAAGCCAAGGCATGGACCAAGGCGAACGCCACCACAGCGAGGCCGCCCAGCAGCGCGTACCCGCTGAACCAGGCCAGCGGACCTCCAGTGCGGTCGCCGTTGGCGTCGATGGGCAGGCCCGTGGTGGTCAGTGCCAGCGCGGCGCCGATCCCGAAGGCGGCCACGAAGGAACCCAAAGCGATGGCCCAGTCCCACCCGTTGCGCCAGCGTTCGGTGTCCACCTTGCCGCGGTATTCGAAAGCCACCGCCCTGAAGATGAGGGCCACCAGGACCAGCAGCAGGGGCAGGTAAAGCGTGGAAAACAGGGACGCGTACCAGAGGGGGAACGCCGCGAAGGTCGCTCCGGCCGCTGTGAGCAGCCACACCTCGTTACCGTCCCATACGGGTCCGATGGTGTTCAACAGCACGCGCCGGTCCGTGTTGTTCCGGGCAAAGAGCTTCATGAGCATCCCGACGCCCAGATCGAACCCTTCGAGGAAGAGATAGCCGGTCCACAACACAGCGATGGCCACGAACCAGATAGTTGGCAACAGTTCCATTGGTGGTTTCCTCTGTCTCTAGTAGGCGAAGGCCAGCACGTCGTCGCCCTTGTCCGGGGCGGAAGAGTCATGGTCGTCGCCGTCGTCCTTGCTGTGGGCCAGTTCCGGCATGGCCGAAGCGACACCGCCGCGGACGTACTTGACCAGCAGCCTGACCTCCACCACCAGGAGCACAGCGTAAATGGCAGTCAGGACCACCAACGAACCCATGATTTCGCCGGCGCTCACGCCCGGGGAGACGGCGGCGGCCGTGAACATGAACACCTGGTCGATGCCGTTCATGTCCGGGTTCGGTGCCACCACGAAGGGTTGGCGGCCCATTTCGGTGAAGATCCACCCGGCCGCATTGGCACCAAACGGGGCAAGGATGCCAAATACAGCCAGGCGCATGAGCCACCGGGACTCGGGAACAACTCCCTTGCGGGTCACCCAGAGGGCAAGAAGGGCTGCCAGAGCAGCGACGCCACCGAATCCGATCATCATCCGGAAGCCCCAGTAGGTCACTTCCATAACAGGCACATACTGGATCTCCTGGCCTGCACGGTCACCGTACAACGGGTTGTCCGGCAGGTGGGTGCCGTACTTCTCCTTGTATTCGCCCAGGAGGCTGTTGACGCCCTTCACCTCGGTGGTGAAGTCACCCTTGGCGAGGAAGGAGAGGATTCCGGGAACCTCGATCACCGCCACAATGTCGTCACAGTTCTTGGCCCCCAGGTTGCCCACACTCAGGACGGAGAAACCGGTCCCGTCGTGGCACGCGGCTTCAGCCGCGGCCATCTTCATGGGCTGCTGCTCGAACATGAGCTTCCCTTGCAGGTCGCCGGTGATGGCTGTACCGGCAAAGGAGATCATGGCCACTACTGCGCCGATGCGGAGGGAGCGCATCCACACGGTGTAGTCGGTCCTGTCGCGGCCGGGGATGGCAGCCTCGCCCGGTACCAGCTTCCCGTCCTTGCCCACCACGTCAATGCCGTCGTGCCGCCTCCGCCACAGGTGGTACCAGGCGATACCCAGCAGGAAGGCCCCCGCCACGCCCAGCGCCCCGAAGAGCGTGTGTGGAACGGCTACCAAGGCCGTGTTGTTGGTGAACACCGCCCAAGCGTCCGTCATGACGGGCCGGCCATCCACCATTTCCACTCCGACGGGGTGCTGCATCCAGGAGTTGGCGACAATGATGAAGTAGGCAGAGAAGATGGAGCCGATCACGGCGATCCACAGGCACGCCAGGTGCACGCCACGCTTGAGCTGCTTCCAGCCGAAGATCCACAGCCCCAGGAACGTGGACTCCACGAAGAAGGCCAACAGTGCTTCCAGGGCCAAGGGGGCGCCGAAGACGTCACCGACGAAACGGCTGTACTCACTCCAGGCCATGCCGAACTGGAATTCCTGCACAATACCGGTGGCCACGCCCATGATGAAGTTGATGAGGAAGAGCTTTCCCCAGAACTTGGTCATCCTCAGGTACTCCACTTTTCCCGTGCGGTACCAGAGGGTCTGGATGATGGCCACCACCAGGCCAAGTCCAATGGTGAGGGGAACCATCATGAAGTGGTAGACGGTGGTGATACCGAATTGCCAACGTGCAATTTCCAAGGCGTCCATGGCTGTCCTTTGTCCGGCGGCCCATAGCGGGTGCTTAGTTCTACGTTGCGTAGAAAACTAATCTTCTACACAGTGTAGAACAGATGCGGCAAGCTCAGTCCAATTCTTCAAGTGGCGTTACACGCCCGCAAGGGGGCAGCCCGGCACCGCATCCGGCGACTGCCGGGAGGTGCGGCGCGCCGACAGTTCTACTTCGCGTAGAATGGAGGCCTGAAAAGCGGTAGATTTATCGTGGAATGTTGGATCGTCGCGGTTTGCCAGAAGGATGGCGGGACGCGGAAGGTAGGGACGTATAGATGGCGAGTCTTGGGGAACTGGAACGGGCAGTGATGGATCTGCTCTGGGCGGGACAAGAAGCCGCAACCGCCAACACGCTGCGTGACTTGCTGGCCCAGGACTCCGAAGCGGGGGATGGCTCCGCCGGACACCAGGGCAAGGACCTTGCCGTGACCACGGTCCTGACCGTGCTGTCCCGCCTCGAAAAGAAGGGCCTAGTGGAGCGCGAACGCGGCACGCGTCCGCACCGCTACCAGGCCGTTTCCAGCCGGGCGGACCACACAGCCGAACTCATGCACGAGGTCCTCGGCTCAGCACCGGACCGGGAAGCCGTCCTGGCCCGCTTCATTGGCTCCGTCTCAGAAAGTGAAGCCGCGACACTGCGCAAATTGCTCGGCTACAATTAGCCACTATGTTCTGGACCTCATATCTCCTGGCGGTCCTGGCATTGATTTTGGCATGGCCTGTGCCTGTCCTACTTTCCCGGGCACAGTGGCCGGCGCGCTCCCCGTTTACCGCCATGGTGCTCTGGCAGGCGATAGCCCTTGCCGGTGGATTGTCGATGATCGGCGCCATGCTGGTCTACGGACTGGAGCCTATCGGCGACACCCTGATCGCCGGGCTGAAGGGCCTGGCGGGGATGGTCTTCAACAACGAACCAACCACAGCGTTGGGGTTCTGGCACCTCTTTGCGCTCTCGGCGGCCGCCCTGCTGACGGCCCACTTGGTCTTCACGCTGTTGCTGACCTACTACAAGATCGAACGGCAGCGGCGCAGGCACCGTGAATTGCTCGCCCTTCTCGCTTCTCCCTCCGCCGATGGCCCCGGGACTGTAGTCATCAACCACGACTCCCCCGTGGCTTATTGCCTCCCGGGCGGAGCCCGCTCGGTGACAGTCCTCTCCGATGGCCTGATGGCGGCTCTGGAACCGGCGGAACTCAGGGCGGTCCTCATCCACGAAAACGCCCACCTCTCCCAACGGCACGACCTCCTCCTCTGGGCCTTTGCAGCCTGGCGGCAGGCGTTGCCCTGGTTTCCCACCACCAGGCTGGCGCAGACCGCGGTGAATTCGCTGATCGAAATGCTCGCCGACGACGTCGCCCTGCGGACCGAAAGCAAGGGCACGCTCATCAAGGCCATCGCAATAGTCTCCAGCGGCTCGGCGTCGCCTGGCACCCTTTCAGCCGGCTCGCTGGCGGGAGGCAGCGGAATCATCGAGGGCGGATCCGTCAGCGCCACCGGCGGGGCCGACTCCCCACGCACGACGGCGTCACGCGTCAGCCGCCTGCTCTCGCCTCAGCCACCACTCGCCAAGGGATTGCGAACGCTGGTTTTGGTGGTCTCGGCGCTGTTGCTCGCGGTCCCCACAGCGCTGCTGATTGTTCCGGGATTGCTCGGCTGACCCCGGGCTTCCTGCCGCTTGGGACCGGCTACGTGAGGGTGGCCTCGTAGACCAGTTCGGCAAAGCCATCCAAGTCTGCAGAGCACCGTGCCAAGCGATCGGCGGCCTCCGAGGCCTGCGGCAAACGCAAGACATCCCGTGACTTCAACTCCCGGAACCATCGACGCAGGCGCTCCAGGCTCTGCTCTTCTTCCTCGAGTTCTGCGAGTGTGAACTTCTTGCGTGAGATCTCCTTGGCGATCTCCTGCTCGAAATTGCCGCAGTCAGCCGCAAACTCAGTCCATTCATCGGCCCGCGCCGCCACGAACGCGTCGCGGAAGGCGGAACCTCCGTCTCCTCGCGGAACGGCATCCACAACTGTCCAGGTACCTGATCCCTTGTCAACGAGCTGCTGGACCCGGCCGAGTCCTTCCTCGAACGCGGGATGTGCGGGTAGGACCCAGGTTCCTGGCGACAGCGGCACTGCCCCGGTCTTCCGCAGCTCCCTCCACACGGCCACCCGATGCCGCGAGGGCTGGGCCGGAACCTGCACTAAAAGCAGGAGCCATGCAATGTCGTTCTCAATCACATTATCGAATGTATCACCTGTTACATTGACTGATGTGAACGCTGAATCCCCCGTTTTCCACAACAGCCATCGATGGCCGCTCTACGCAGCCGGTTTCACCACAGCCTTTGGCGCCCACGCAGTGGCGGCCGGATTGGGTGCCTAAAGCGCCGACATCGGCCTCAACCTGCTGGGTTTGGGCGTCCTGCTCGCCCTCTACGACGTCGCCGAAGTCTTTCTCAAACCGGTCTTTGGCTCACTCAGCGACCGGATCGGACCCAAGCCGGTCATCGTCGGGGGTCTCGTAGCCTTCGCCGGCGCCTCCCTCATCGGGCTGTGGGCCGAACAGCCGCTCATGCTCGCAGCTGCGAGGCTGGGGCAGGGAATGGCGGCCTCGGCATTCTCGCCTGCGTCGTCGGCCAGCGTTGCGCGGCTGGCAGGCAGCAGGACCGGACACTACTTTGGCCGCTATGGCTCCTGGAAGGGCTTGGGGTACGCCATCGGCCCGCTGCTGGGCGCCCTCGCCATCATCACGGGTGGCTTCAGTTTGCTGTTCGGAATTTTGGCCATGGTGGGCCTGGTGGCCGCAATCTGGGTTGCTGTTGCCGTACCTCGCCTCCAGCCGCTCCCGCGGCCCCGATACACGATCCTGGACGTCTGGAGGCAAAGCACGCAACGGTCTTTTCTTGGCCCAACGATCGTCCTGGCCGCCAGCACAGGGGCATTGGGAGCGGCCGTCGGCTTCCTTCCCGCGTTGGCGGCCAGGGAAGGACTCGGCACGGCGGGGAGCGTCGCCGTCGTCACCGTCCTGGCCGTAGCATCCGCGCTCATCCAGCCGCGGATCGGAAAGCTCCGGGACCGCGGAATCCTGCACGACCGGCCCGGCATGGTATCCGGCCTCCTGGCAATCGCAGCCGGGACGCTAGCAGCGGCGCTGCTTCCCGGCCCGGCCGCCATTTACCTCAGTGCTGTGTTGGTCGGTGCCGGCATCGGCGTCGCGACGCCGCTGGCCTTCGCGCACCTTGCAGACTCCACACCGGCCGAGCGGCTGGGCCGCACCATGGGCTCGGCCGAACTCGGGCGGGAACTTGGCGACGCCGGAGGTCCCCTTCTGGTGGGCGGCATCGCCGTCGTTGCCGGCCTGCCGTGGGGGCTCGGCGCGCTTGCCGCCGTCGCAGCGGCCGCCTCCCTGGCCGCGCCGTCGGCAATAGCAGCCGACGATGCCGTTCGTTCCCCGCAACGCTAGGCGTCGATGCGTTCCCGGTCCAGCGTCGCGGCACCGGCGATGATGAACTCCTTGCGCGGTGCTACGTCGGAGCCCATCAGCAGGTCGAAGACTTCCTCGGCACGCTGGGCACTGTCGATGCCCACCTTACGCAGCGTGCGGTGCCTCGGGTCCATGGTGGTCTCGGCCAGCTGCTGGGCATCCATCTCGCCAAGGCCCTTGTAACGCTGGATCGGTTCCTTGTAGCGCTTTCCTTCCTTGGCGAGGTTGGACAAGAGCACGTGGAGCTCGGCCTCCGAGTAGGTGTAGATCATCTCGTTCGCCTTCTGGCCCGGATTGATGACTTCAACCCGGTGCAGCGGAGGCACGGCGGCGAATACCCTCCCGGCTTCGACCATCGGGCGCATGTACCGGAAGAACAGCGTCAGCAGCAGTGTCCGGATGTGCGCACCATCAACATCCGCGTCGGTCATGAGGATGACCTTGCCGTAGCGGGCAGCATCGATATCGAAGCTGCGCCCGGATCCTGCGCCCACAACCTGGATCAGGGCCGCACACTCGGCATTGGAGAGCATGTCCCCCACAGAGGCTTTCTGGACATTAAGGATCTTGCCGCGGATAGGCAGCAAGGCCTGGAAATCGGAAGAACGCGCCAGCTTGGCCGTGCCCAGCGCGGAATCACCTTCCACAATGAACAACTCCGAACGCGCAACATCGTCCGTCCTGCAATCGGCAAGCTTGGTAGGCATCGAGGACGTTTCCAGCGCATTCTTCCGGCGTTGGGTTTCCTTGTGCACGCGCGCCGAAATGCGCGACTTCATTTCGCTGACGATCTTCTCAAGGAGCAGCGAGGATTGCGCCTTATCATTGCGGTTGGCCGACGCCAGCTTCGCTGAGATTTCCTGCTCCACTACCCTGGCCACGATGGCCCGCACGGCCGAGGTCCCCAGGATCTCCTTGGTCTGCCCCTCAAACTGCGGCTCGGCCAGGCGCACTGTCAGGACTGCGGTCAAACCGGCCAGGACATCGTCCTTCTCGATTTTGTCGTTGCCGGCCTTGAGCTTGCGTGCATTGGCCTCCACCGCTTTGCGGAACGTCTTGAGCAGTGCGGCCTCAAAGCCTGCCTGGTGGGTTCCGCCCTTTGGAGTTGCGATGATGTTGACGAAACTCCGCATGGTGGTGTCGTATCCGATGCCCCAGCGCAGGGCAATGTCCACTTCGCAATCGCGCTCGACTTCGGCGATCTTGCTGTGGCCATTCTCGTCCAGTACGGGGACGGTCTCCTTGAATTTTCCGGATCCGTGCAGGCGCCAGATATCGGTCACACCGGAGTCGGCAGCAAGGAAATCGACGAACTCGGAAATTCCGCCATCGTGGTGGAAGACTTCCTCATGCACGCCGGCCTCACCGGGGGTGCCTGGCAGTTTGCGTTCGTCGCGGACGGTGATTTTCAGTCCCGGCACCAGGAACGAGGTTTGGCGGGCACGGGCAACCAGATCCTCGTAGGAGAACCGGGCATCAGGCGTAAAGATCTGACGGTCCGCCCAGTAGCGGACGCGGGTGCCGGTGACTCCCCGCTTGGCCTTGCCGACGACGTCAAGAACCGAGCCCTCCACGAACGGTTCAAACGCCGACTCGGGACCGGTCTTGGCGCCCGAATCCTGGAAACGCCCCGGCTCGCCCCGGCGGAAGGACATCTGGTACGTCTTGCTGCCGCGGTCCACCTGGACGTCCAATCGGCTTGACAAAGCGTTGACCACAGAAGCGCCAACACCGTGCAGGCCACCCGATGCAGTATAGGAGCCGCCGCCGAACTTACCGCCCGCGTGCAGCTTGGTGAAGACCACCTCGACGCCTGTCAGGCCCGTCTTGGGTTCAACGTCAACCGGGATGCCACGGCCGTCGTCGTGGATTTCCACCGAGTTGTCCGCGTGCAGGATGACCTTGATGTCGTGGCCGAATCCTGCAAGCGCCTCATCCACCGCGTTGTCGATGATTTCCCAGAGGCAGTGCATGAGGCCACGGGAGTCCGTGGAACCGATGTACATGCCCGGGCGCTTGCGGACAGCTTCCAGGCCCTCAAGGACAGAAAGATGCCGGGCGTTGTATTCAGAACTCGGTGCCACTCGCGGTGCGCTCCTTCGGGTATATCTCAGGGTGTTTCTAGCAGCGTTTGTGTCCGCCAAAATCAAGGCAAACTCTGCCCATACTAGGGTAGCCGCCGGCGCCGCCGGGAACGGTTTGCCACTCCCGTAAGCGGCATGGCGGTCCCGTTACGTTACGCACATGTGATACGCGGACAGCGAAAGTGATCCATCCTTGCCATGGTTCTGCTTCGAATACTGGTTATATGGATGTACAGAACTACTAAGGAGGCCGACATGACAACAGCAGTTGCAGACCGCACGCTAAACGCAGCTGACCGATGCGATCGTTGCGGGGCTCAGGCATATGTCCGCGTTGTACTCGAGTCCTCCGGCGGTGAGCTGCTTTTCTGCGGCCACCACGCCCGCGCAGTTGAGGCCACGCTCCGGCCCCTGACCTCCGACTGGCACGATGAGACCGAACGCCTCAACGAGAAGGCACCCGTTCCGGTCGACTAGGCAGGACAACACACCGCAGCAGGGCCCCTCCCACCAGGGAGGGGCCCTGTTTTCGTTTACTGGCTTGTCCCGGCGGGCATGGATGTACGCAAGTAACTGGCATTTGTGGTTGTTCCCAGCGCTTCGAATCATGCGGTGATCGCAACACCTGATTATTGAAGGGTGTCGATTGCCGTGGTGAAGTTCTCGAATCGTTTGGTTTCTGAGGTTGT
>NZ_JBIVXM010000015.1:0-120616 GCF_044769205.1 Paenarthrobacter sp. NPDC090520 | reverse complement strand
CAATCAATGAAAAAGGATTCCCGATAAGGGCGATTACGTGACAGAGGGATCCCCGAAAAGAGCGACTACGTGAGAGAGGGATCCCCGAAAAGAGCGACTACGTGAGAGAGGGATCCGCGAGAAGAGCGATTACGTGAGAGAGGGATCCCCGAAAAGAGCGATTACGTGAGAGAGGGATCCCCGAAAAGAGCGATTACGTGAGAGAGCAATCCCCGAGATGGGCGATTACGTGAGAGAAGGATCCCCGATAAGGGCGATTACGTGAGAGAGCGATCCCCGAAAAGAGCGATTACGTGAGAGAGCGTTGGGGGCGTGTGGGTGGGGGCAACGGGGCGCTGGGCTTAACGGCGATGGGGTTAACGGGGTGGGGTTAACGGGCCGGGGTTTGGGGCTGGGCGGGGACGCCGCCGGGCCAGGGCAGGAGCTCGGGCAGGTCCACGCCATCCGCTGCTGCCGTCGCGCGGAGCGAACCAAGGCTTGGTTCGCGGCCGGCAAGCCAGGCGGCGATGTCCGTCAGCATTCCGGTGATGGCAATGGAGGTTCCACCGTTCCCGATGGTCTGCGGGGGAAGTCCCGTGGGCTGGAGGACAAACCTGTACTGTTCCGGCACCCGTGCGGCAAGGAAGCCGAAAAGGTGTTCGCAGAACGGCTTGCTCCACGTCTCGGGTCCGTAGCCCAGCCCCAGGTCCGCGGCGTGGATGACCAGTTCGCGCCACAGCGCCAGCCCGCCGTCGAGCACTGTACCGTCCCGATAGGTGATGCGCGCCTGCCAGCCGTCCGGGTCCAAAGCGTCGAACGCACCAACCGCCGAGTCCACCGCAGCGGTGACGGACGCCGTGTGCTCGGCGAGGCTGTGTCCCGCCGCCAAGTCGATCGCCTTGGTACGGCCTTCCATGCCGCCGTCGTACAGTTCGATCTTTTCGCCGCGCCGGGCGTACTCCAGTTGCCGGGCCATGGCCTTGGCGATTCCGCTGATATGGGCAAGGACGTGGCCGCGCGTCCAGCCGGGAAGTTCCGAGGCCTCAGCTATGGACGATTCATCCATTGTGGCGAGGAGGCGCGTGACGGTGCCGGCGGCTTTGTGAAGCTCTGCGGGCAGCGTTTCAGGGGTGATCTGGGTCATAGCGCCATGCTAACGCACCGTTAAACGCAGAGCGGGATGGCGCCACGAGGCACCATCCCGCTCTGGGTGGAGAATCGCTAGGACGCGTAGGCGCGTGCAGCGTCCAGTTCCGCTTCGAGGGCCGCAAGCTGGCGTTCGACGGCGGCTTGTGCCGTTCCGCCTTGCGAGTTGCGGCTGTTGAGCGAACCTTCCGTGCTCAACACAGACCGGACTTCGGGCGTCAAGTGCTCCGAGATCGCGGCATATTCTTCGTCCGTCAGGTCCCACAGTTCCACATTGCGGCTCTCGGCCTGCTTGACGGCAGCGCCGGAGAGTTCGTGCGCTTCGCGGAACGGCACGCCCTGGCGGACAAGCCACTCGGCAATGTCCGTGGCCAAAGCGAAGCCCTGCGGGGCCAAGGATTCCATGCGTTCGGTGTTGAACTTCAGCGTGGCGATCATGCCGGAGACGGCCGGAAGGAGAAGTTCCAACGTGTCGGCAGCATCGAAGACCGGCTCCTTGTCCTCCTGCAGGTCACGGTTATACGCGAGCGGCAGGCCCTTGAGCGTAGCCAGCAATCCGGTCAGGTTGCCGATGAGGCGCCCCGCCTTGCCACGCGCCAGTTCGGCGACGTCCGGGTTCTTCTTCTGCGGCATGATCGAGGACCCCGTGGAGTAGGAATCATGCAGGGTCACGAAGGAGAACTCCTTGGTGGCCCAGAAGATGACTTCCTCGGAAACACGGGACAGGTCCACGCCGATCATGGAGCACACCCAGGCGAACTCGGCGAAGACGTCGCGGGAAGCTGTGCCGTCGATCGAGTTGTGGACTGCCGAATAGAAGCCGAGGTCCGCGGCTACAGCCTCGGGGTCCAGACCGAGCGAAGAACCGGCCAAAGCGCCGGAACCGTACGGCGAGACACCGGCACGCTTGTCCCAGTCCTGGAGGCGCTGCACATCGCGCAACAGTGCCCAGGCGTGGGCCAGCAAGTGGTGGCTCAACAGCACAGGCTGGGCATGCTGCAGGTGCGTGCGGCCAGGCATGGCCACACCCGGGTGCGCCTTTGCCTGCTCAACCAACGCATCGATGGTGGCCAGGACTCCCTGCGCGATGATCCGTGCGTGGTCACGCAGGAACATCCGGCCAAGGGTTGCCACTTGGTCGTTGCGGGAACGTCCGGCACGGAGCTTGCCGCCAAGCTGGACCCCAGCACGCTCGATGAGGCCACGTTCCAGCGAACCGTGAACGTCCTCGTCGCTCTCGGCCGGAAGGTAAGCGCCGCTCGCGACATCCTCATCCAACTGGGTGAGTGCGGCAAGCATGCCCTCAAGCTCAGCGTCGTCCAGCAGTCCGGCTTTGGCCAGCACGCGGGCGTGCGCCTTGGATCCGGCAATGTCGTAGCGGGCCAGCCGCCAGTCGAAATGCGTGGACTTGCTCAGTGCGGCCAGCGCGTCCGCGGGGCCGCCGGCGAATCGGCCGCCCCACAAGGCACCTTCGTTTGTCCCCGAACGCTCCCCAACCTCGCTGCGCTCGGCCGGGGACCCCGGCGTTCGTGGGCCCTGCTGAGGACTCACTCAGCAACCCGCAGGTCGCGGCCCGAGGCAACCTTCGAGGACATGCCCCACAGCTCGATGAAGCCGCGGGCCATCGACTGGTCGAAGGTGTCGCCGGTGTCGTAGGTGGCGAGGTCGAAGTCGTAGAGCGAGGTCTCGGAGCGGCGGCCGTTGACGATGGCCTGGCCACCGTGGAGGACCATGCGGATATCGCCGGAAACGTACTTCTGGGTGTCCTCGATGAAAGCGTCCAGGGAGCGCTTCAGCGGGGAGAACCACTGTCCGTCGTAGACGAGCTCTGCCCAGCGCTGGCCGACCGTTGCCTTGAAGCGGGCCTGCTCGCGCTCGATGGTGATGTCCTCCAGGTGCTTGTGCGCGGTGATCAGCGCCATGGCACCCGGGGCTTCGTAGATTTCGCGGGACTTGATGCCCACCAGGCGGTCCTCAACGACGTCGATGCGGCCAACGCCCTGGGCGCCTGCGCGGCGGTTCAGTTCCTGGATGGCCTGCAGCGGGGTGACCTTCACGCCGTCGATCGCTACCGGGACACCGGCCTGGAAGGAAATGGTGACCTCATCCGGTGCCGGGGGGAATTCCGGGGTAGCGGTGTAGTCGTAGATGTCCTTGGTGGGAGCGTTCCAGATGTCCTCGAGGTAACCGGTCTCGACGGCGCGTCCCCAGACGTTCTGGTCGATCGAGTACGGGTTCTTCTTGGTGGTCTCGATCGGCAGGCCCTTTTCCTCGGCGAACGCGATGGCCTTGTCACGGGTCAGGGCGAGGTCGCGGACGGGTGCGATGCACTTCAGGTCCGGACCGAGGGTCTGGATGCCCACTTCGAAGCGGACCTGGTCGTTGCCCTTGCCGGTGCAGCCGTGTGCCACGGTGGTTGCGCCGAATTCACGGGCGGCCTTGACCAGGTGCTTGACGATGACCGGGCGGGAAATAGCCGAGACCAGCGGGTAGTGGCCCTGGTAGAGGGCGTTGGCCTTGAGGGTGGGCATGGCATATTCGTTGGCAAACTCGTCGCGGGCGTCCGCAACGTAGGCCTCAACAGCGCCGCAGCCCAGGGCGCGCTGGCGAATGGTCTCCAGGGACTCGCCGCCCTGTCCAACATCAACGGCGACGGCGATGACCTCGGCGCCGGTGGCTTCACCGATCCAGCCGATGGCTACGGACGTATCAAGGCCACCGGAGTAGGCCAGAACAATGCGCTCAGTCACGAGAGTGCTCCTTTGTGTGTTGCTTGTTTGTATCTAATGCTTGAAAAAATTACGTCAGTTGCCCGGACCGGCTTCTTCGGCCAACCGCAGGAAGCGGGCAGCGAGTTCCGCCCCGCCGTCAGGATCCCGGGACACCAACATCACAGTGTCGTCGCCTGCGATCGTACCCAATACCGACGGCATCACGGAGTGGTCGATCGCCAGCGCCAGGAAGTTGGCCGCTCCTGGAGGCGTCCGAAGCACCGCAATGTTGCCAGAAGCCTCCGCCGTCACCAGCAGTTCTCCGCACAGCCGGGTCAGCCGGGCATCCAGGATTTCCTGGGTGACGCCACTCTTGGCGTTCCGGTCTCCCCCTTCGCCGGGAACCGCATAGACCAGCGCACCGTCCTTACCGCGAACCCGTACAGCGCCCAGTTCCACCAGGTCGCGCGACAGCGTCGCCTGGGTGACCTGGACGCCGTCGTCCGCCAGCAGGGCCGCGAGCTCTGCCTGCGACCGGACGGACTCGCCTGTCAGGATGGCCGTGATGCGCGCCTGGCGGGCGGTCTTGGTGGCCGGGCTCGCGCCCGGCACCGAAGGATTGATGGACACTAGAACGTGCTCTCGCCGGTTCCTTCGACGGGGGCAAGTCCGTCGACGAACGCGAGCCCGGACTGGTGCATGAGCCAGGCCATGAGTGCTTTCTGGGCGTGCAGGCGGTTCTCCGCTTCGTCCCAGACGATCGACTGCGGACCGTCGATCACACCCGCGGAGATCTCATAACCGCGGTAGGCCGGGAGGCAGTGCAGCACCACGGCGTCAGGTGCGGCTTGAGCCATGGCGGACTCATCCACGGAGTACTCGCGGAAGAGCTGCATCCGGGCTTCCTTCTCTGCTTCCTGGCCCATGGACACCCAGGTATCCGTGGCAACGACGTCGGCACCCTTGAGGGCCTCCGCCGCATCGCTGGTGATCAGCACCGAACCACCGGTTTCGGCAGCACGCTCCTGCGCTGCGGCCACGATCTCCGCGGCCGGCAGGTAGCCCTCCGGTCCCGAGATCCGGACGTGCATGCCGGCGGTGACACCAGCCAGCAGGTAGGAGTTGGCCATGTTGTTGGCGGCGTCGCCGAGGTAGGCCATGGTCAGTCCTGCCAGCTCGCCCTTATGCTCCTTGACGGTCAGGAGGTCGGCGAGGAGCTGGCACGGATGGTAATCGTCGCACAGGGCGTTGATCACGGGGACCTTGGAGTTTTCCGCCATGGCAACCAACCCGGCGTGGGCTCCGGTCCGCCACACAATGGTGGAGACCATGCGCTCCAGGACCTTGGCGGTGTCCTCGACGGACTCCTTGTGACCGATCTGGGCCTCACCGGGGTTAATGATGAGGGCGTTGCCGCCCATGTCCGCGATGCCCGTGGCAAAGGAGACCCTGGTCCGGGTGGACGTCTTGTCGAAGATGACGGCGACGGTCTTGCGACCGTTTCCGTCCGCGGCGAACGGCTGGACGCTGTACGGCTGGGCCTTCATGCGGGCCGCAAGTTCCAGTACTTCGGCCTGCTCGGCAGGAGTCAGGTCAGTGTCCTTGAGGAAATGCCGGGTGGAAGTTGTCACTGTGCGTCCTTGGCGGTAGTGGCGGTGGCCGTAGCGATCAGGGCAGGAAGGGCAGCCAGGAAACGGTCAGCCTGTTCGGTGGTCAGGATAAGCGGCGGGGCCAGGCGGATGGTCCGCGGACCCGGGCTGTTGATGATGAAACCGGCGTCCAGTGCTGCCATGACCATCGCCGGGGCAATGTCTGCGTTGACGTCGAAGCCGATCAGCAGGCCTTCGCCGCGGACTTCGGTGACGCCCTCGACGGCGGCAAGGCGTCCACGGAGGTGCTGGCCCACGACCTGCACGTTCTGGAGGACGCCTTGGCTTTCGATGGCGTGCAGCGTAGCCAACGCGGCGGCCGTTGCTACCGGGTTTCCCCCGAAGGTGGTGCCGTGCTGCCCGGCGGTGAGCAGGGCCGACGTCGTGCTTCCAAAGGTGAGCAAGGCGCCCACGGGGAAGCCGCCACCCAGTCCCTTGGCGAGGGTGATGGCGTCGGGAACGATGCCCGCATCTTCGCTGGCAAGCCACTTCCCGGTCCGCCCGATGCCGGTCTGGACCTCGTCGAGGATCAGGAGAGCACCCGCAGCCGTGGTGGCTTCGCGGGCGGCCTGCAGGTATTCGGCGCTCAGCGGACGCACGCCGGCTTCGCCCTGGATCGGTTCCAGGAACACTGCCGCCGTGGAATCGTCGACGGCGGCACGAAGGGCTTCGATGTCGCCGAACGGGATGTGGACCACGCCACCGGGCAACGGCTCGAAAGGCGCCCGGTAGGCTTCCTTGGCTGTGAGCGCCAGGGCGCCCATGGTGCGGCCGTGGAAGGCGCCCTCAAGGGCAACGATCTTGGTCCGCTTGCCGTCGCCGCTGTTCCGGCGGGCCAGCTTAAAGGCGGCCTCGTTGGCTTCCGTACCGGAGTTGGCGAAGAACACCTTGGAACCGGCAGGTGCGTTGCTGATGGCAAGCAGCTTTTCGGCGAGCGCGATCTGGGTGGGACTGGTGAAGAAGTTGGAGACGTGGCCAAGGGTTGCCAGTTGGCTTGAGATGACCGAGGTGACGAACGGGTGGGCATGGCCCAGTGCATTCACGGCGATTCCGCCCAAGAGGTCAAGGTATTCCTTGCCGTCGGCATCCCAGACCAGGCAGCCGGCACCGCGCACGAGGACACGCTGCGGCGTGCCAAAGACGCCCATGAGCGAGGTGGAGTAGCGGGCCAGCCAGTCCGCGCCGCTGCTGTGCCCGGTGATGGCGTCGGCCGGAGTTTCGACCACTGCTGCTTCGTTGGTGCTCATGCGTTCACTTCCTCGTCAGGTACTACTTGGGTGCCGATGCCGGCCGTCGTGAAGGTCTCCAACAGCATGGAGTGCGGCAGGCGCCCGTCCACGATGTGTGCGCGTTCCACGCCTTCGTCGATGGCTTTGAGGCACGCAGCCATTTTGGGGATCATGCCGGATTCCAGGCGCGGCAGCATGTCCCGCAGCTCACTGGCCGTCAGCGAGGAGATCAGCGAGGACTTGTCCGGCCAGTTGGCGTACAGGCCTTCCACGTCCGTCAGGATCACCAGCTTGGAGGCGCCCAACGCAGAGGCCACTGCGGCTGCGGCTGTGTCCGCATTGACGTTGAGCACCTGGCCTGTGGTCTGGTAGCCGTTGCCTTCGTCGGTGATCTCCGGGGCGACCGTGGAAATCACGGGGATGCGACCGGCGTCGAGGATGTCCTTGATCCCTGCGGGATCGACGCCGACAACCTCGCCCACCAGGCCAAGGTCCACTTCCTCGCCGTCAACCACAGTCCCGGTACGAACAGCGCGGAGCAGCCCGCCATCCTCGCCGGACATCCCCACAGCGTACGGCCCGTGGGAATTGATCAGGCCAACGAGCTCGCGGCCCACCTGGCCGGTGAGGACCATGCGGACTACGTCCATCGCTTCGGGCGTAGTGACGCGGAGGCCGCCCTTGAATTCGGACTCGATGCCGAGGCGGCCCAGCATGGAGTTGATCTGGGGGCCGCCGCCGTGGACCACCACGGGATGGATGCCAACGTGGTGGAGGAACACGATGTCCTCGGCGAAGGCCCGGCGAAGATCGTCATTCACCATGGCATTGCCGCCGTACTTGATCACCATGGTGGTTCCGGCAAAGCGTTGGATCCAGGGCAGGGCCTCGATCAAGGTTCCGGCCTTGTCCTGGGCGGCACTCATGGAGGTGTTCTCGCGGGTGTGTGCGGTCATGGTCACCCCTTAGCTCGAGTACGCGCTGTTCTCATGCACGTAGTCGTGCGTGAGGTCGTTGGTCCAGATGGTCGCCTCGGCCTCGCCGGCCTGCAGGTCGATTTCGACCAACACTTCGCGGGGTTCCAGGTCCACCAGGTTGCGGTCGTCGCCGATGCTTCCGTTGCGGCAGATCTGGACACCGTTCATGGAAACGTTGAGCTGGTCGGCTTCGAAGACAGCGTCGGTGGTGCCGACTGCGGAGAGCACCCGGCCCCAGTTGGGGTCCTTGCCGAAGATCGCAGCCTTGAAGAGGTTGGACCGGGCCACGGACCGGCCAACAATTTCGGCATCGCGTTCACTGGCGGCGTTGAAGGTGCGGATGGCGATGTCGTGGCTGGCGCCCTCGGCGTCGCCGATCAGCTTGCGGGCCAGTTCGGCGCACACCGTCGTGACCGCCTCGCTCAGCTGCTCCGCCGACGGGAGCGCTTCCGAGGCACCCGAGGCGAGCAGCACCACGGTGTCGTTGGTGGACATGCAACCATCGGAGTCGGCGCGGTCGAAGGTGACACGCGTGGCATCCCGGAGGACGACGTCGAGCTCATTCGCGGGCACTTCGGCGTCGGTGGTGAGGACCACCAACATGGTGGCCAGCCCGGGGGCCAGCATGCCGGCGCCCTTCGCGATGCCGCCAACGGTGAAGGTCTTGCCTTCTGCGTCCTGGCCGGTGAAGACGGCTTCCTTGGAGACGCTGTCCGTGGTCATGATGGCAGTCGCTGCAGCGGCGCCGCCCTCCTCGGAAAGCTCGTTGAACGCGGCTTCAACACCCGGCAGGATCTTGTCCATGGGCAGCTGCTCGCCGATCAGGCCGGTGGAGCACACCACGACGTCGGAAGCCGAGACTCCCAGCACTTCTGCCACTTTCTCTGCCGTGGCATGGGTGTTCTGGAAGCCCTGCGGACCGGTGCAGGCGTTGGCACCACCGGAGTTCAGGACGACGGCGTCGACCCGACCATCGCTGACTACCTGGCGGGACCAGTGCACGGGCGCCGCCGCGACGCGGTTGGACGTGAACACCGCGGCAGCTGACGTGAGCGGGCCGTCGTTGACGACGAGGGCAAGGTCCGGGTTTCCCGAGGCCTTGATGCCGGCCTTGATGCCTGCAGCGCGGAATCCCTTGGGGGCGGTAATGGTCACGGTGCAACTCCCTGCAGGTTCAGGCCGGCGGTTTCATCCAGGCCGAGGGCAATGTTCATGGACTGCACGGCGCCGCCGGCAGTTCCCTTGGTGAGGTTGTCGATGGCGCACGTGACGATCACGCGGCCGGTGTGGGCATCGAAGGCCAACTGCATCACTGCGTGGTTGGAGCCCTGGACAGACTTGGTGGTGGGCCACTGGCCCTCGGGCAGCAGGTGCACGAACGGCTCGTCGTCGTACGCATCTGCCCAGGCCTGCCGCAGCTCCACCGCGGTGACACCGTGGCCAACCTTGGCAGTCGCCGTGGTGAGGATCCCCCGGCTCATGGGAGCCAACGTGGGCGTGAAGGAAACCGTCACCGGCTCCCCCGCGGCATTGGACAGCCCCTGCTCGATCTCCGGCGTGTGGCGATGACCGCCACCCACGCCGTAGGGGCTCATGGAACCCATGACCTCGGAACCGATCAGGTTGACCTTGGCGGCCTTGCCGGCACCCGAGGTACCGGAGGCTGACACAATGACGACGTCGTCCGTGAGGAGCAGGTTGTTGGCGAACCCGGGCGTCAAGGCGAGCAGGGCCGACGTCGGGTAGCAGCCGGGTACGGCGATGCGCTTGGCGCCCTTGAGCGCCTCGCGCTGGCCCGGCAGTTCGGGCAGGCCGTAAGGCCACGTGCCGGCATGGGCCGAGCCGTAGAACTTTTCCCATGCCGCGGCGTCCTGCAAGCGGTGGTCCGCGCCGGCGTCGATGACTACCGTGCCCTCCGGCAGTTGGGCAGCGATCTCCGCTGACGCGCCGTGCGGCAAGGCGAGGAAGACGACGTCGTGACCCGTCAGGTTCTCTACGGTGGTGTCTTCGAGGATCCGGCTGGCCAAACCATGGAGATGCGGCTGCAACTCCCCTAGTCTGGAACCGGCGTTGCTGTGCGCGGTGATCGCGCCGATGGTGACGTTGGGATGGTTCGCCAGCAGGCGCAGCACTTCTCCCCCGGCGTAGCCGCTGGCACCGGAGACGGCAACAGAAATAGTCATGGCTCCAGCATACAGCAAAGTTATTCATACTTGCTGATATTTATGCACGCCTCGGGAGAACCTCATTTGGTGCAGCCCCGTATGCTTGTTGAAGGGTGATCCAGACCGTGCAGACCGAACGTCGGCTGCAGCGTTGCCCGTTATCGATACGGGGCACATTCCATGGCACCCACATCCACCGCTGAGCGCCCCAAACCACGCGCAATTCAGCCGAATCCCGTCGTACAGAGCTATTCAGAGCTCCTTAAGAGCGTCAAGAAAGCCGGACTCCTCGAGCGCCGCAGCGGCTTTTACCTTTGGGTGTTCGTGGCCCTGGTTCTGCTGATGGCAGGTACCTGGCTCGGCTTCGCCCTCCTGGGCGAGTCGTGGTACCAACTCCTCATCGCCGCCGCCGTGGGCATTCTCTGCACACAGCTGAGCTTCCTTGCGCACGAGGCCGGGCACAAGCAGATCTTCGCGTCCAGGCGTGCCAACGACTGGTCCGCGCGCCTGCTGGCCACTGGTGTAGCTGGCATCAGTTACTCCTGGTGGGAGCAGAAACACGGCGCCCACCACAACCATCCCAACGTCATCTCCAAGGACCCGGACATCCGGAACAATGCCCTGGTCTTCCATGAGGACGCGGCAGCCGAGCGCAAGGGGCGCCTGGCCTTCCTGACGCGGAGGCAAGGGTGGTTTTTCTCCCCGCTCCTGACGCTCCTGGGCCTGAGCCTCCAGTTCGATTCCCTGCGCTTCGACTTCGGAAAGCAGAAGGTGCGGCACCGTTGGGTTGAGACGCCCATCCTGGTGGCCCGGCTCGTGGCCCTGCCGGTACTGGCGTTCACCTTCCTTCCCATCGGCATGGCCTTTGCCTTCCTCGGAGTTCAGATCATGGTCTACGGGTTTTACATGGGGGCGTCCTTCGCACCAAACCACAAGGGGATGCCCGTCCTGCCCAAGGACAGCCGCGTGGACTTCCTCAACAGGCAGATCCTCACCTCCCGCAACATTTCGGGCGGGCGCTTCATGGACTTCCTCCTGGGTGGCCTGAACCGGCAGGTAGAGCATCACTTGTTCCCTGACATGGCGAGGCCACACCTGCACAAGGCCGCGGGAATAGTGCGCGAATTCTGCGCCAAACACTCCATTCCCTACACCGAAACATCACTGATGCAGTCCTACGGGATCGTGGTCAGCTACCTCAACGACGTCGGCCTTGCAGCCGGGCGCGGCTTCGACTGCCCGGTTGCTTCGACGCACGGACGCCGCTAGCCGTTCGACACCATGGGTGGCTTGCTCCCTAGGATGGAATCTGGAACCGGGCACCGGAAGGACCGTCCCGGATTAAGGAGCCACCATGACGCACGCGATCGTTGCCCAGCAGCCCGGAGGGCCCGAGGTTCTTGAGTACACCGCCGTTGAGCCACTGCAGCCCGGTCCCGGACAGTTGCTCATCAAGGTTGCCGCCGCAGGGGTCAACTTCATCGAGACCTACCAGCGAAGCGGCATCTACAAAGTTGAATACCCTTTCACCCCGGGTGCAGAAGCCGCCGGAACCGTGGAAGCCGTGGGCGACGGCGTGGAGGACTTTGCCATCGGCGACCGCGTGGCAACCGCCGAGGCCTCCCGGACCTACGCCGAGTACGCCTTGGTGGACGCCGCGAAGGCATTGCCCGTTCCGGACAAGGTGGATGACCACACGGCAGCCGCGCTACCGCTGCAGGGCATCACCGCCCACTACCTCATGAATTCCTCCTTCCGCGTGGAGCCGGGGCACACTGTCCTCCTGCACGCAGGCGCCGGCGGCGTGGGACTGCTGCTATCGCAGCTCCTGAAGGCCAGGGGCGCGAGGGTCATCACCACCGTTTCCTCGGACGAAAAGGCAGACCTCTCAACATTGGCCGGCGCAGACGAAGTGCTGCGCTACGACGGGTTCGCGGAAAAGGTCCGCGAACTCACCGACGGCGAAGGCGTCAATGTTGTTTACGACGGCGTCGGGAAAGACACGTTCGACGATTCGCTGAAGAGCCTGCGCATCCGGGGTTCGCTGGTGCTTTTTGGAGCAGCCTCCGGCCCGGTCCCACCGTTCGATCCCCAGCGCCTGAACGCGGGCGGATCCCTCTCCGTCACCCGCCCCACCATGGTCCACTTTGTCCAAAACACCCATGAGCGCCGGTGGCGGTCCACCGAAATTTTCGAAGCCGCAGCGAACGGAACCCTCTCGGTACGGATTGGCGCCCGCTATCCGCTCGCGGAAGCCGCCCAGGCCCATCGGGATCTGGAAGGCCGCAAGACCACCGGTAAGGTGCTGCTGCTTCCCTAGCTGCAGGGAAACGTTCGGTTGCTGCCAGGCGAACCCCTGTGCAACACATTGTGACGAGCAGGAAACGTCAGACACCTATTGTTCACCTTCCTGGGTAAAGCTGGGCCGGTGAGCATAGATCATCCTGGCGCGGCCGCGGTTTCACCTGCCGTGGCCGCCTACCGCCCCCAGTTCCCGGGGGCGTCAGCAGCACCCGCCGAACGTACCCTCGTGGACATCCTGGAGGAGACTGCACAGTCCTTCCCCGAAGCATCAGCGTTGGACGACGGCCAGAAGTCACTGAGCTACACCGAGCTGCTGGCCGCGGTCCGCACTTTCTCGCGGGCCCTGAACGAGGCGGGGCTCGGCCGCGGGGACAAGGTGGGTGTCCGCATTCCGTCGGGCACCAATGAGCTCTACATCGCCATCCTTGGCATCCTCATGTGCGGTGCAGCCTACGTTCCGGTCGACGCCGACGATCCCGAGGAACGCGCCAAGCTGGTGTTTGGCGAAGCCAAGGTGGGCGCAGTCATCGGCGCGGGCCTGTCCGTCAAGGCAACGGATTCCTCGCACGGACCCATCCGGGGTGGGAGCAAGCCAGGGTTGGATGACGATTCCTGGATCATCTTCACCTCCGGTTCCACGGGCACGCCCAAGGGCGTGGCCGTCAAGCACCGCTCGTCCGCCGCCTTTGTGGACGCAGAAGCCCGCATCTTCCTGCAACCCGAACCGATCGGACCCCAGGACCGCGTCCTGGCCGGATTGTCCGTCGCCTTCGACGCCTCCTGCGAGGAAATGTGGCTCGCCTGGAGACATGGTGCGTGTCTGGTCCCGGCTCCCCGCGCGCTGGTCCGGACGGGCATGGACCTGGGTCCATGGCTGATCAACCACGGCATCACAGTGGTCTCCACCGTGCCAACCCTCGCGGCCCTCTGGCCCGCCGAAGCCCTGGAAAACGTCCGCCTCCTGATCTTCGGCGGCGAAGCCTGCCCGCCCGAACTGGCCGAAAGGCTCGCCGTCGACGGCCGGGAGGTCTGGAACACCTATGGCCCCACGGAGGCCACGGTCGTTGCCTGCGCCGCACCCTTGGGAGGTCCGGGGCCAGTCAGGATCGGACTGCCCCTGGACGGGTGGGACCTGGCCGTCGTGGATTCCGCAGGCGTTCCGGTAGCCGAAGGCGACGTCGGCGAGTTGATCATCGGCGGCGTGGGCTTGGCCCGATACCTCGACCCCGCCAAGGACGCGGAGAAGTACGCACCCATGCACACGCTGGGCTGGGAGCGGGCTTACCGCTCGGGAGACCTGGTCCGCTTCGAGGCCGAGGGCCTCATCTTCATGGGCAGGGCCGATGAACAGGTCAAGCTCGGTGGCCGGCGGATCGAACTTGGCGAAGTCGATGCCGCCCTCCAAGCCCTGCCGGGTGTGGCCGGCGCAGCGGCGGCCGTGCAGACAACGGCCGCCGGCAACCAGATCCTGGTGGGCTACCTCGCCGCCTCCGACGGCGTCAGCCTGGACCTGGACGACGCCCGGAAGGCACTCGGCGAAAACCTGCCCGCAGCCTTGATTCCCCTGCTCACGACGGTCGACACGTTGCCCACCAAAACCAGCGGCAAGGTTGACCGCCATGCACTGCCCTGGCCGTTGGCTGGCGCGGCTGCCGCTGCCGAGCCCGGCGATACTCCCTTGAACCTGCCCGACGACGCGCGCTGGGTGGTGGAGCAGTGGGAGTCCGTGCTGGGCAGCACCGTGGGCTCCCTCGATGCCGATTTCTTCGCCTATGGCGGGGGCTCGCTCGCGGCGGCCCAGCTGGTTTCCGCGTTGCGCGTCCGGTACCCCACCATCACGGTGGCCGACATCTACGCCACGCCGCGCGTCGGGGCGCTCATCGACGCCGCCCGGCAGTCGATTCCCGACGGCGGTACACCCGGTCCCGCTGCTGAGCGCACCGTGCGTCCCACCGCCCTGAAGTCACAGATTTTCCAGGTCCTCATGGGCGTCCCGCTGCACATCCTGGTGGGCATGCGCTGGCTGACCTACCTGATGGCCGCCAACCGCCTCCTTGCCGATTACGCGGGGTTCGCTGCGGCACCGGTGGTCTCGTGGTGGTGGATTGCTGCTTCGTGGCTGGTCTTCGTCAGCCCCTTGGGCCGCATGGCGATCTCCGTGGCAGCTGCCCGGCTGCTCCTGCACGGAGTCCAACCCGGCACCTACCCGCGCTCCGGGAAAACCCACCTGAGGCTTTGGCTCGCGGAGCAGATCCAGGACCTGTCCGGCGCCATCGGCCTGGCCAGCGCACCGTTCGTTCCGTATTATGCCCGGGCCCTCGGAGCGAAGATCGGACGCGACGTCCACCTGCATTCGCTGCCTCCCGTGACGGGACTCCTGTCCTTGGGCAGCGGCGCAAACATTGAACCCGAAGTGGACCTGTCCGGCTGGTGGGTGGATGGCGATTCCGTCCACATCGGGCAGATCCACGTGGGGGCCGGAGCAGTAGTGGGCTCCCGCAGCACCCTGATGCCGGGCGCCACCATCGGGGCGGGCGCACACGTCGAAGCCGGCTCGGCCGTGTTGGGCAAGGTCAAGTCCGGGCATCTCGTGGCCGGCTCACCTGCTGAGCGGCGGGGCAAGGCCAAGCACGAATGGCCCGACGTGGTGCATCAGCGGACCCTGGGCGACAGGCTTTGGTTCTCGGCCTTTGCCGGAGCTTCTGCGTTGCTTGCGCTGATCCCCTACGTCTCGGCCTTCGTTGGTGCACTGGTGATCCTCGCCTTCATCCGGGGCCACGAATCCCTCGAAAGTGCCGTTCCCCAGATCCTCGCAGCCCTCCCGCTGGCCGCGTTGGCATGGTTCTTTGCGAATCTCCTCCTCATCCTGGTCGTGGCCCGCCTCCTGGGTTTGGGCCTCAAGGAAGGCTACTACCGCGTCCGGAGTCGCGTCGGGTGGCAGGTCTGGGCCACCGAACGCCTCCTGGACATGGCCCGCGACCTTCTCTTTCCCATTTACGCGAGCCTGTTCACACCGATCTGGCTGCGGTTGCTCGGCGCCAAAGTGGGCAAGAACGTGGAAGCGTCCACGGTCCTCCTGGTCCCCCGGATGACCACCATCGGGGACGGCGCCTTCCTGGCGGACGACACCATGGTGGCCTCCTATGAGTTGGGCGGCGGCTGGATGAAGATCGCCCCGGCCAAAATTGGCAAGCGCTCCTTCCTCGGCAACTCCGGGATGACCGCTGCCGGACGCAATGTTCCCAAGAACTCGCTGGTGGCAGTTCTCTCCGCGACCCCGGCAAAAGCAAAGTCCGGAACCTCGTGGCTGGGCAGCCCACCCGTCCGCTTGCGCAGGACGGCCGTGGACGCCGACCAGACGCGCACCTTCCGTCCACCGTTCAAGCTCAAGCTCGCCCGTGCGCTGTGGGAGCTGTGCAGGTTCGTCCCGGTCATTCTCACCGTAGCCATCGCCGCGGGCTCCATGCTGGCCTTCAACGCGATCGCGCAACTTTGGGGTTACTGGGCGGCCGCCCTTCTCGGTGGCGTCGTCATGTTGGCTGCGGGCGCGGTAGCCGCAATGAGCGCAATCGTCGCCAAGTGGGTGCTGGTGGGTACCATCCGCGTTGGCGAGCACCCGCTCTGGAGTTCCTTCATCTGGCGGAACGAGGTAGTGGATACCTTCATCGAGATGGTCAGCGCACCCTGGTTCGCGCGCTCGGCGGCGGGAACTCCGGCCTTGGTGTGGTGGCTCCGTGGGCTGGGCGCCAAGATCGGGCGCGGAACCTGGTGCGAGAGCTACTGGCTTCCGGAGGCTGACCTTGTGACCCTCGGCGAGAACTCCACGGTTAACCGCGGCTGCGTGGTCCAAACCCACTTGTTCCACGACCGCGTCATGAGCATCGACACCGTGACGCTCGGCGCCGGCGCCACCATGGGTCCGCACGGCGTCATCCTCCCCGCCGCACGTGTGGGCGACGGCGGAACCGTTGGACCGGCGTCGTTGGTCATGAGGGGCGAGACCGTACCGGCCGGAACCTATTGGATGGGAAATCCCGTCAGCCCCTGGGAAGGTCCGGCCGCACAGTCCGCGAGACTCAAGTAGATTGGGCACACGGCAACAGCAGGAGAACCAGGATTGAGGCCACCGCACTTTATGACCGCAGCGACCACAAACACCGCCGCCGACCCCTACACGCTGGACCACGGGAGCACGGGCTACCGCGTGGACAGGTACGAGCTTGACCTCGACGTTCGGCTCGGCAGCAACAGGTTGATCGGGCGGGCCGTCCTGCGGTGTACCGCGTTGGAATCCATGAGCCAGGTCATCCTGGATTTGGTAGGCCTGCGGGCATCAAAGATCCAGCTGGACGGGAAGAAGGTCCAGAAGTTCAGCCAGCGCAGTGAGCACTTGGTCATCGCTGCCCAGGCTCAGATTAAGTCCGGCCAGCAGTTCGACCTGGATATCCGCTACGAAGGCAACCCCCAGCCCCGGAGGGGGCTCTGGGGCGAAGTCGGCTGGGAGGAACTCACCGATGGTGTCCTGGTGGCGGGCCAGCCGAACGGCGCCGCGTCCTGGTTTCCCTGCAACGACCACCCGCGGAGCAAGTCGAGCTTCCTGATTTCCGTCACCACGGACGACAATTACCGTCCGGTCTGCAATGGCCGGTTGGTGTCCAGAACCCGGAAATCGAGCCGCGAGACCTGGGTCTATGAACATGCCCAGCCCATGGCGACGTACCTGGCCACCGTGCAGATCGGACGTTACGGCCTGATTCCGCTGAACGCCAACGACACCCACCAACGCGTTCCGCAATTCGCGGCTGTTCCGGCGGGCCTGGCCGAGGACGCACGCATGGGCCTGCGCCGGCAGCCGGACATGATGCGGACCTTCGAGGATTGTTTCGGTCCCTACCCCTTTGCCGAGTACACCTCGGTGGTCACGGAAGACGAGCTGGAGATTCCCCTTGAGGCGCAGACCGTGTCCATCTTTGGCCGCAACCATATGCGGGACACGTGGGAAGCCCAACGCCTGATCGCCCACGAGCTCTCGCACCAGTGGTTCGGGAACTCACTGACGGTCAGCAGCTGGAAGCACATTTGGCTGCATGAGGGCTTCGCATGCTACGCCGAATGGTTGTGGTCGGAGGAGTCGGGAACCATGGGCGTTCCCGCCCGGGCGCTGGCAGCGTGGAAGAAGCTCGACGGCGGTCCACAGGACCTTTTGGTGGGCGATCCCGGCCCGGAGCTGATGTTCGACGACCGGGTTTACAAGCGTGGTGCCCTGGCCGTGCACGCCCTCCGCGTCAAGGTGGGAGACGAAGCCTTCTTCGGCTTCCTCCAGCACTGGACCGCGGCCAACCGCCACGGTTCGGTGTCCACGGAGTCGTTCATCGAAGCCGCCAACGCCTTCGTACCAGGCCTGGACGCCGGTTCCGTCCTGCGTCCGTGGCTCTACAACGCCGCGCTTCCCCCACTGCCGTCCGCTCGCTAGCCGAGTGCCAGCGCTGCCACGAGCCCATCCGGGAGCGGCCGTCCACCCACGGCGCCTACATCTTGTATGCCCGGACGGTTCAGCACATCCACGGCAGCCGGGTCCAGGCGAAGCCCGTCGCCGGTCATCTTGAGCCAGGCTTCCTTCCGTGCCCAGAGCCGTGCCCTCTGGGCGTCGCGCTCCACTTCCGGCGCCGCGTCGATCAGCCTGCGTTCCCCCGCGGTCAGGGCAACGTCGTCAAAGCCCTCGAAGCCAACCCGGCTTACCGCTTCAAGGTCCACTCCCAGCCGGAGGCCTTCCGCTGGATGCACGACGCCGGCCAGCAGCATCCAGCCCGACGCCCGGGAGGCGCTGAGCACCAAAGGCGCCGGACCGTCGTCGAGCATGAATCCGGGCCGGCCGTGATCCTGGCCGGGGCCGCACTGGGGACAGCTGTAATCCGGCGTGAGCCTGGACGGATCCACCGCCAATAGCTCCGCAGCGAACCGACGCAAGGCAATACGCCCCGCAACGAATTCATCCCGGTCCCGCGCGGACGCGAAGCGCGCCGCACGGTGTTCCCCGGCTCTTCCCAAAGCCAGCGCGAGCGGTGATTCAAGAAGTGCCACCTCCCCGAGTTGGAGCAGCCTCAAAACCGGCTCCAAGTCTCCCCCTCTTAGAGCAACGCGGGGTCACTTTCGGCCCAATAATCCCTTCGGAATGGGCTGCAAGTGACCCCGCGTTGTTCGGTCTGGACTAGCGCTGGACTGCTCCGAACCGCTCTGCGGCAACGGCAACGGCGGCAGCGCGGGCTTCGGAGGCCTCGTCCGCAGTCAGGGTGCGGTCAGCGGCCCGGAAACGAAGGCCGAAGGCCAACGACTTCTTGCCTTCCTCGATGCCCGGACCCACGTAGACATCGAACAGCGCGACGTCTTCGAGGAGCTCTCCGGCACCTTCGCGGAGTGCGGCCAGAACCTGGTCAGCAGGCACATCCTGCGGAACCACCAAGGCCACGTCCTGGGTTGCCACGGGGAACCCGGAAATGTGTTTGGCCACGATCACGTCGGCCGCTGCTTCGAACAGCGCGTCCACGTCGATCTCCATGGCCACGGACCGCGCCGGCATGTCGTGCGCAGCGAGGAGCTTGGGGTGGAGTTCGCCCGCGTAGCCCACCACGTCTCCGTTCCGGAGGGCCAGCTGGGCCGCCCGGCCGGGGTGGAACGCCTGGTGGCTGCCCTGGCTTACCACCAGCTCGACGCCCACGACGTCTCCGATGAGACGTGCAACATCCAGTCCGTCAGCCCAATCCCACGCCCGGGGCGTGTGGGTCGCAGCGGCCGGTGAATCGTGGCCCGTGAGGACAGCGGCGATGTGCAGCGGCTGGTGCGGAACGCCGTCGAACAGGCCCTCAAGAACCTCATCCGAAGGCTTGATGCCCAGCGGAGGGATGGACTCAGTCCCCAACCGGTCGCCCGGCAGGAAGACCGAGCCGGCCTCGTACAGGGCGAGGTCGCGGAAACCGCGCGACTGGTTGCGGCGGACAACCTCGATCAGCCCGGGCAGGATGGACGTACGGAGGTAGCCGTGTTCCTCGCTGATCGGGTTGGCGAGCTTCAACGCCGGGCGCTGCGCACCTTCCGCGGCCACGCCGAAGGTGTCGTTGGCCGCCTTGGAGACGAACGGGTAGGACAGGACTTCCGTCAGGCCGGCGTCCGCCAGCGCCTGCACCACGCGACGCTTCTGCTGCTGCGTGCGGCTCAAACCACGGCCCGGAGGCGCCACCGGAAGGGTGGCCGGAATGTTGTCGTAACCCACCAGGCGGGCGATTTCCTCGGAGAGGTCTTCTTTGGTTTCGAGGTCGTTCCGCCAGCTCGGTGCCGTCACGGTGTAGCCGGAAGCGGTCTTCTCCACGGAGGCACCGAGGTCTGCGAGCGATGTGGTGATCTGTTCCTCGGTGAAGTCGATGCCAATGCGCTTGGACGCGAAGTCACCGGGCAGTTCGATGGTGACGGCGTCCGGCGCGGTCCCGACGTCGGTTCCGGCCTCGTCAGCCGTGCCACCGGCCAGCTCCACCAACAGGTCCACGACGCGCTGCGCGGCGATGTTGGCGATGTGCCAGTCGACGCCACGCTCGAAGCGCTTGGACGCCTCCGAGGGAAGCTTGTGGCGACGACGTGAACGGGCGATCGAGACCTCGTCGAAGTGCGCGGCTTCCACCAGGATGTTGGTGGTGGAGTCCGAAACCTCGGTGTGGGCACCGCCCATGACGCCTGCGATGCCGATGGCGCCGGAGTCGTCGGTGATCAGGAGGTCCTCGACATCGAGCGTGCGCTCCTTGTCGTCGAGGGTGGTGATCTTCTCCCCCGCCACGGCACGGCGCACCACAATGTCGCCCGAGAGCCTGTCAAGGTCGTAGCAGTGGTTCGGCTGTCCGAGTTCCAGCATGACGTAGTTGGAGATGTCCACGGGCAGCGAGATGCTCCGGATACCGGCGAGGCGCAACCGGGAAGACATCCACGGCGGGGTGGGACGCGAGGGATCGACGCCCCGGACCGTGCGGGCCACGAAGCGGTCGCATCCGGGCTTGCCATAAATGGGTGCGTCGTCGTTGAGCTTGACGCCGTAACCGCCCTGCAGGCTGGCCGGCGCGCTCACCTTGGAGGCGGGGTCGGTGAAGACAGTCCCTGTGGCGTGGGCGTATTCGCGGGCGACACCACGGATGGAGAACGCGTACCCGCGGTCCGGGGTCACGTTGATCTCCGCAGCCTGGTCGTAGAGACCCAGGAGTTCCATGGCGTCCGTGCCAATTTCGGGGTCGAGGCCAATGCTGGACAGCACCAGGATGCCATCGTGGTCCTCGCCGATGCCCAGTTCACGCACGGAGGCAATCATGCCGGCAGACAAGTGGCCGTACGTCTTGCGCGCGGAGATGTGGAAGTCTCCGGGGAGCACGGCACCAGGCAGCGTGACCACTACCTTGTCGCCTTCCACGAAGTTGTGGGCACCACAGATAATGCCCTGCACACCGGAAGGATCGATTCCCTTGCCCGTGAGGGTCTGTTCCTGTCCTTCCGGAACGACGCGGACCTGGCACCAGTTGATGGTCTTGCCGTTGGTCTGCGGCTCCTTGACGAGGCTCAACACCTGGCCAACCACGACGGGCCCCTTCAGGGCATCCGTGGGACGGTGGACTTCTTCTTCTTCGAAACCGACCTTGACCAAATCGGCCATGACGTCTTCGGCCGTTGCGTCGGCCGGTACCTGCGCGAACTCACGCAGCCAGGAAAGTGGGATACGCACTGTTAGATCTCCATCCCGAAGTGCTCGCTGAAACGTACATCGCCCTCGATCATGTCGCGCATGTCGCCGACCTCGTTGCGGAACATGAGCGTGCGCTCAATGCCCATGCCGAAGGCAAAACCTGAATAGACATCCGGATCAATGCCGGCCGCCCTGAGGACGTTGGGGTTGACCATGCCGCAGCCACCCCATTCGATCCAACGCGGACCGCCCTTGGCACCGGGGTGCCAGATGTCCAGCTCGGCGGACGGCTCGGTGAACGGGAAGTAGTTGGGGCGCAGGCGGATGGACGCTTCGTCGCCGAACATCTGGCGCGCGAAGTGCTCCAGCGTGCCGCGGAGGTCCGCCATGCTCAGGTTCTTGTCGATGGCCAGGCCCTCGAACTGGTGGAACACCGGCGTGTGCGTGGCATCCAGTTCGTCCGTGCGGAATACCTTGCCCGGGCACAGGACATAGATGGGCACTTCGCGCTCAAGCATGGAACGAACCTGAACGGGTGATGTGTGGGTTCGCATCAGCAGGTGCGCCTCGGGCGGTTCCACGAAGAACGTGTCCTGCATTTCACGCGCAGGGTGGTCCGGCTTGAAGTTCAAGGCGTCGAAGTTGAACCACTCGGACTCGACCTCCGGGCCTTCGGCGATTTCCCAGCCCATGCCCACGAAGATGTCCGAAACGCGGTCCTGCAACGTGGACAGCGGGTGGCGGGCACCGGCGCGGCGGCGACGCGGGGCCGCCGTGACGTCCACCGTTTCCTCCACGAGGATCCGGGCGTCGTTCTCCGCTTCGAGAACCTGCGTGCGCGCTGCGAGCGCCTGGTTGACCCGGCCACGCGATGAACCCATCAGCTTGCCGGCTGCCGCTTTGTGCTCCTTGGCCAGGCCACCGATTTCACGGTTGGCGAGGCTGAGCGGCGACTTCTCACCGGTGTGGGCGAGGCGGACGGCCTTGAGTTCTTCGAGGGAGGATGCGGCCGCAATGGCGGCGACGGCGTCCTCAACGGCGGCGGTGATGGCGGCCTCATCCAGCGGATTCGGGATGGCAGCGCCTGGCAAAGTGTCAGTCATCTACTGTTCTTAGCTACGAGTCGGGAACGGCCGGCATGGCTGGCCTGCAAAACAAGAGGCAGTGTCCGCCGTGGCGAACACTGCCTTCCAGTCTAGTAGAACCTTCCCTACCGGGTCTTCAGGGGGCCGGAGGTGCGGCGGGCGGCGGCGGTGTGGGTCCGCCGTCGTTCCTTGGCTGCGGAGCCTGGCCGGGAGTGTAGCCCTGGCCCGCCCAATCCTGCTGTGGCGCGTATCCCGCGGGTCCGTTCTGTCCAGGTCCATACTGCGCCTGCCCGTACTGTGCGGCCGGAGCGGAGGCCGGAACGGGCTTCGGCGCACGACGCCTCAGGAGTACGAACAGCAGCACAACGGCAGCAGCCACCACGGCGACACCCACGACCAACCAGATGATCCACAGCGGGAACCCGGCGTTGGCCTCGGCTTTGACCTGGACGGTGGATTCACTGATGGACAGCATGTCGAACGTTGCGGTGTTCCCATCGACAGTGGCTCCCTTGGCCTCGACTACCTTGCCGGGGAAAGTGAAGCGGACCGAGGCTTCGTCGAACATCGACCTGGCCATGCCGGCCGAGGACGGGTCGCTGGAGTCGGTCCCCGTGACGCCGCCCATGGAGAGGACGTAGAAGTCGCCTTCCTTCTTGAGCTCGAAGGGGTTCTCTGAACTGGAGGACTCCGCAAGCTTCGCCGGATCAAGGTTGGTGGCGGTGATCTTCTTGCCCTTGTACTTTTCGTCCTCGTAGTCCACCACTGTGGATCCCTCGGGGATATCCATCTCCTGGCTGCCCGTGCCGTTGGACTTCATGAACTCGTCAAAGGACTTCTCTCCCAGAACGGACTTCTGGATTGCGTAGACCACTTCATAGTCGACGCTCTTCTCGCTGTTGACCTTGACGGACATGTTGAGCTTGACGCAGCCGGTCAGGGCCAGCATGACGGCGACCAGTACGGCAAGGACGCCTGCAGCGCGCTTCACTTTCATTTCTTCTTCCCCCAAATGGTGACGTGGACTGGGTGGGTGCTGGATCAGCGTAACCCGCGGCCGGCGCGGCGCGGGGTACGCCGGGCTAGCATGGCTTCATGACTCCCGGGCAGCGCCTGCGACAGATCGCCAACGCCGTCAATCTCAGTACGCCGTTGGGCTTGCTGGTTGCGGCGGCCTCACGGTCCCGGTTGTCGAAAGGACCGCGCGGCCTGCTCATCGCGGCCGGCTACCACTGGAAGATCCCGCATGCCGGGGCGTTCACGCTGGGGAACGTCATTTTGTACCGGTCGCCCCACGGTGTTGCCGGCGCCAATGAGAGGTTGCTGGCCCACGAGGAACGGCACAGCACACAGTACGCCTGGTGCCTGGGGCTCCCGTTCCTTCCCCTGTACGGAGTGGCCGCAGCGTGGTCCATGCTGAGGACCGGGAGCCCCGGCTTGGCCAACATCTTCGAGCGCCATGCCGGATTGGAAGCCGGCGGTTACATTGACCAACAAAGGCCGGGCGTTCCAGCCCGCAAGCGAAGCGAGGCGGTATGAAGCGAACCATCACAGTCACAGGTACGGCGAGCGCCAAGGCTGCGCCGGACCTGGTGACGCTGACGCTGGGTGTCGAAACCCGCCGGGACTCGGCAGCGCTGGCTTATTCCGACGCCGGACACGCCGCGGGTGCTGTAGCGGCCAGCCTGCGCCAAGCCGGCGTGGCGGACGTCGACCTGCAGACCAGCGGCTTGAGCCTGCGCGCCGACCTGGTGTGGGTGGAGGGCCAGGGACAAAAGGTCTCGGGGTACATCGCATCCACGAACCTGCTGGTGGCCATCCGCTCGCAAGCCGACGCGCCTGCCGCCCTTGCCGCGGCGGTGGCCGCTGGTGGAGACGACATCCGGATCAATGGCATTGGGCAGGGCTTCTCCGACGCTTCCCGCGTGACCGCTGCCGCACAGGAGGCGGCGTGGGCCGACGCCGAGCGCAGGGCACAGCAGTATGCCCAGTTGGCGGGAGCCCGGCTGGGCAGCGTGGTGACCGTTTCCCAGCAGCCGACGCCGGGCGCCCCGGTTCCGGTGGGTGGCATGGCCAGGGCCTACGCGGCCGAAGCCATGCCCGTTGAAGCGGGAGAGTCATCGGTGACGGCAAGCGTCACGGTGGAGTGGGAGCTCCTGGCCGGCTAAGCCCTGGTCAGTGGATGGCTCCTGCGGACAGCTTTGCATCGGTGCCGGTTTGGGCCGCGGTACGAATAACGACGGCGATGCCCCTCGCCATTGATTCGAGGGGCATGGACGGTGCCGTGCTGCCCTGAACGAGATCCTCCGTGGCATACGGCACGTGGACAAATCCACCCCTGGCCCCGGTCCGGTCGTTCAAAGCGTGCATCAGCGCGTAGAAAACATGGTTGCAAACGTAGGTTCCGGCGGATTGGGAGACTTCTCCTTTGATGCCCTCAATCTGCAGGCTCCGCAAGGCCGCCTTGATGGGCAGGGTGGTGAAGTAGGCGGCAGGACCCCGGGGCACTACTTCCTGGTCGATGGGACGGTTGCCCTTGTTGTCGGGGATGCGGGCGTCGTCGCAATTAATGGCCACGCGCTCCAAGGAAATCCGGCTGCGGCCACCGGCCAGGCCAACACTGAGGACCAGTTCCGGTTGGTGGGCCTCAATGGCCTGCAGCAACACATCGACCGATTCGCCAAAGACACAGGGCAGCTCGACCGTCTCCACCGTCAGGCCCTCGGCGCGGAGTATCCGGGCGGCCTGCAGCACAGCGGTCCACGACGGATTGGTGGCATCGCCGCCGAAGGGTTCGAATCCAGTCAGCAGGATCATGGGCCAACCTTAGCAACGCCTGGAACCGGCTTCGAAGCACTTGACTTTAATTCGAACATACCTTCGAATGGAAGTCATGAGATGGGACGCACAAGCACTTTCACCAAGCCGTGAACGCGTACCCGGATCCGGTGCCGGCACAGCTCCCGGCCCTGCCCCGGTTGTGGATGCCTTGCTGCCGCTCTCCGGGTTGGTGCGTTCCATCTCAACACCCGAATTCTCCGGAGTCACCTTCCATGAGGTCACCGCCAAGTCAGTGCTCAATAAGGTGGCTGCCGGTTCCCAGATGCCGTTCGAGTGGACCGTGAATCCTTATCGCGGCTGCAGCCATGCGTGTGTCTATTGCTTCGCACGGAAAACCCACACCTATCTGGACTTTGATTCCGGCCGCGATTTCGACTCCCAAGTGGTGGTCAAGATCAACGCGGCCGAGGTCCTGCGCAAAGAGCTGGCCAAACCCTCATGGCAACACCACCCCGTGGCGCTGGGCACCAATACGGACCCCTACCAACGCGCCGAGGGCCGCTACTCCCTCATGCCGGGAATCATCCGCGCCCTGGCAGACTCCGGAACCCCGTTTTCCATCCTGACCAAAGGCACCCTGTTGTCCCGGGACATCCCTTTGCTCAAGCACGCAGCCACCATGGTTCCAGTAGACCTTGGAATCTCGTTGGCCATGACCAACCAGGACCTCGCGGAGCTCATGGAGCCAGGGACGCCCTCCCCCAAAGCCCGGTTGAAGTTGATTGCCAGGCTTCGCGACGCGGGGCTCGGCTGCGGCGTCATGGCCATGCCCATCCTGCCGTGGCTCACTGACTCGGATGAGGCCTTGGACTCGTTGTTCTCCGAACTCGCCGCGGCAGGCACCACGGGGGTCACCGCCGGGGCGCTCTACCTCAAGCCCGGAACCCGCGAGTGGTACATGGAATGGCTGGCCCATAACCATCCGGAACTCGTGGGCAGGTACCGTCGGCTCTACGGGAAGGGCTCCTACGCGCCCAAGGAATACCGGACATGGCTGGCGGGGCGGGTCAATCACTTCAAGGCCAAATATGGCTTCGCGGGTACGCACGGGTTCAGCCACAGAAACGCCCGGCCCCGGACTACGGAACCGGCGCACGACGCCGCCCATCCTGCGGGGGCCACCGAGGCGGGCCAGGAGACCTTGTTCTAAGACAGGCCCCTACAGCGCGGAGGTGGCCACGCGCTCCAGCAACGCCCGCACGATGGGAAAGTCGGCGGGGATCCATTCGAGCTCCAGGACTTCGTTCCCGTCGAGGGATACCCACCGCAGTTCGTCGTGGTCTTCCAAGGGACGGGGCTCTCCGCCGGTCAGTTCAGCGAACCACACCCGCATCGCGGCCCGCCCATTCAGGGTCCAGCCGGAGGTGCTGCCGGACTGCAGTTCCTCGCCCAGGCGGACAGTGACGCCCAGTTCCTCCATGAGCTCCCGTTGGAGTGCCGATTCCGCCGACTCCCCGGCTTCCACCTTCCCACCAGGGAACTCCCACATCCCCGCGAACTGGGGAGGCGCGGTACGGCGTGCGGCCAGGAGGAGGGCAGGAGCTGAAAGGGAATCGACCACAGCCGCGCCCACCACGTTGATCAATGCAGTCACTGGATAAGTCTAGGCGTGGCGGGACCATGGGCATCATCACAAAACAAAGCCCCGCAGGCCGCTGGCCACTAAACTTGATCTCGGTTTTTCTTCCTACCCCGGCCCCGGGGACACCCTCACGAAGCAGGCTTATGACTACCACCATGTCCCCACCCACCTCCCGTCCCACGCGGCGCCACCTTGGTTTGGCCATCCTGTCGCTGGCCATGGGTGGGTTTGCGATCGGAACCACCGAGTTCGCCATGATGGGGCTTCTGAAAGAGGTAGAGGACGGGCTTCGCATCAGCACGCCCGAGGCCGGGAACCTGATTTCGGCCTATGCACTGGGCGTGGTCATCGGCGCGCCGGTCTTCGCGGCCTTCGGGGCCAAGCTCCCCCGCAAGCACCTGGCGCTGGGACTGATGCTCTTCCTGTCCATCGCCAACCTGACCTCTTTCATCGCACCTGATTACGGACTCATGCTGTTGTCCCGGTTCGCATCGGGCCTCCCCCACGGCGCCTACTTCGGTGTTGCCGCGGTCATCGCCGCCAGCCTCGTGGCACCCACCAAACGCGGCTGGGCCATTTCCATGGTCATGGCCGGACTCACCGTGTCCAACGTCATCGGCGTCCCCCTGGCCACCTGGGTGGGACAAACGTTCGGATGGCGGCTCCTCTTCGTGATCGTCGGTGCGATCGGCCTGGTCACCGTGTCGATGGTCTGGAAGTTCGTACCCTTCGAGCCGGTCCATCCGGAGGCGAGCATCAGGCGCGAACTGGGCGCCCTCAAGCGTCTCCAGGTTTGGCTTGCACTCTTGATCGGCATCATTGGCTTCGGCGGCTTCTTTGCCGTCTACACCTACATCGCCCACACGATGACCAGCGTGGCCGGTATCCCGGAGAGCCTCATTCCGGCGGTCGTGGCCCTGTACGGCGTTGGCATGGTGGTGGGCAACATCATCGGTGGCAGGATCGCGGACCGTTCCGTCATGGGCACCATCTACCTGGTGATGCCCGGCATCGCCGTAGCCCTGGTGGTGTATGCGATTGCTGCGCACTGGGCCTGGTCCGCCTTCCTCATGGCTTTCGTCGTCGGCGGAATCGGCTCCATGCTGACACCCGCGCTCCAAACCCGCCTCCTGGACGCGGCTCCCGGCGCGGCTTCGCTGGCTTCCTCCTTGAACCATTCGGCCCTCAACATAGCCAACGCCCTCGGAGCATTCCTCGGCGGAACCGTGATCGCCTGGGGTTGGGGTTACGTTGCTCCGGCGCTGGTAGGCGCTGTCCTTGCCGTGCTCGGCCTGGGCGTAGCTGTGGTCAGCGGCTTGGTGGAACGCAGGAGGCCCCTGGCCTGACAGTTGCAGAACCAAAAAGTGATCGGCTCCGCAGTGCGGAGCCGATCGCTTTTTCCTATGTCCTATCAGGACTGGACGCGTTCCAGGTCGGGTTCCAGGTAGATGACCCGCGCAATCGGAACCGCCGCACGGATCCGTTGTTCGGCGTCGTCAATCACCTTGGCGATGGCCTGGCCGGTATCGGCGGCTCCCATGGTGATCTTCGCGGCCACCAGCAACTCCTCGGGACCCAGGTGCATGGTCTTGAGGTGGATGATCCGTGTTCCGTCCGCCATAAGGGCCTCGGTAATCCGGGACACATCCTCCTTGGTGGCCGACTCGCCCAGCAACAGGGACTTGGTTTCCAGGGCCAGGACAACGGCGATGGCCACCAACAGGAGGCCGATCATTCCCGTGCCGAAAGCGTCCCAGACGCCGTTTCCGGTCGCCAGCGTCATGCTGACCCCGAAGAGGGCAAAGAGCAGGCCCAGGAGCGCGCCAAAGTCCTCCAACAGGATGACGGGCAGTTCGGGTTGCTTGGCGTTCCGGATGAACGAGACCCAGCTTTGATTGCCCCGGAGATGGTTGGATTCGATGATGGCGGTACGGAAGGAGAACCCCTCGGCAATGATCGCACCACCCAGGACAGCGAGCGGAACCCACCAGAAGGTGCCTTCAATGCCGTGGGGGTCGTGGAACTTCTCCCACGCCTCATACAGGGCGAACAAGCCGCCGACGCTGAAAAGCACAATCGAGACGATAAAGGCGTAGATGTAGCGTTCACGTCCGTAGCCGAACGGATGTTCCGGGTCGGCCGCACGCTTGGCGCGTTTCCCGCCTACCAGCAGCAGGATCTGGTTACCGGAATCGGCCAGGGAGTGGATCGCTTCGGCCAGCATGGACGAAGACAGCGTCAGGATGAAGGCCAGGAACTTCAGTACAGCGATGGTCAGGTTCGCGGCGAGTGCCGCCACAATCGCTTTGGTACCGCCACTTGCAGCCACGGAAGTCACCTTTTCGGTTTCGGGAGTGATGGGAGTGGGCCAGGACAGGCCATCGACCTGCCTTGACGGCAACAAAGTACCCGGAGCGTGGCTACTTATGCATTTCGCCGGCGGGAGCGCTGGTGAAGACCGCTCCTTGCTGGGACCGGGCACTGGCGTACAGGCACACCGTGGCCGCCGTTCCCAGGTTGAGGCTTTCGGCTGAACCGTAGACGGGCACAGCCACCCGATGGTCGGCCAGGCCGAGTTCCGCATCGGAGAGACCCTGCGCCTCATTGCCGAAGAGCCAGGCCGTGGGCGCTTCCAGCGCGTAGTCCGAAGCAACATCCCCGTTGCCGAGCCGCCGGGCGGCGTTCTCGTCCTGCAGCTTGTCCAGGTTCACGGTGCCGTAGCCGTCCGCTGCAAGGACGCCAATCCCACGCGCCTTACAGAGCGCCACGAGTTCCTCGACATCAGCCCCAAGGACAACAGGAAGGTGGAAGAGGGAGCCAGCCGTGGAGCGTACGGCCTTCGGATTGTAGATGTCCACGCTGCTGCCGGTCAGCACCACAGCGTCCGCGCCCGCTGCGTCGGCGGCCCGCAGTACGGTTCCCGCGTTACCGGGGTCGCGCACTTGGCACATCACGGCAAGAAGGCGGGGACCGGCGTCGAGCACGCTCTCAAGGCTGACGTCCACAAAGCTGCACACGGCCACGACGCCCTGCGGATTGACGGTGTCCGCCATGGCGGCCAACACATCATCGCTGGCCAGCCGGAGCTGCGTGCCACGGGCCAGCTCCGCAAGTTCGGGAAGCCTGTCCAGGCACGCTTCGCTGGCAAAGACTTCATGGACGACGGCGGCACCTCCGGCCGCGAGCCGCTCACGGTGGAGGGTCAGCGCCTCCCGCACGGCCTGCGGTCCTTCAGCGAGGAACCGGCCGCGCTTTAAACGCGCCGGGCGCCCGGCAAGTTTGGCGACATCCCTTACCCGATCAGCTCGGGGGTTGGTCATCGTTATTTCTTGCGGGCGCCCGGTTTCGTTCATATAAAGAACTTTAGTGGCAGTTGCGACTAGTTCTTGATCTGCTGGCGGGCTTCGCCACCTGCGGGCTCGAAGCCTGCGGCCTTGGCAGCCTCAACGGTGGAGAACCAGTACTCAGCGGCAGTGTTCTCGTACCAGGTGGAACCCGGAACGTGGTACTTCTTGGACTCGGCGTTGCCCTTGATGGCGTGGCCTTCGGGAGCGCCCTCACCCTCAACGGCTGCGATGGCACCGTCGATGGCGGGCTTGTCGGAAACGACAGCCTTGACAGCGGTGGCCGTGGCAGCAGCGGAAGCAACCTTGGCAGCCTTCGGAGCAGCTTCGGCCTTGGCCGGAGCAGACGTGTCAGCCGGGAGGGCAGCCTTGGCAACGTTCACCAGGGCGGTGAAAGCGTTGGCGTCGGAAACAGCCAATTCGGCGAGCATGCGGCGGTCAACCTCAACCTCAGCAGCCTTCAGGCCCTGGATGAGACGGTTGTAGGTGAGGCCGTTGGCGCGGGATGCAGCGTTGATGCGCTGGATCCAGAGGCGACGGAAGTCACCCTTACGCTTGCGGCGGTCGCCGTAGCTGTACACAAACGAGTGCAGCAGCTGCTCTTTTGCCTTGCGGTAAAGGCGCGAACGCTGACCGCGGTAACCCTTTGCGCGTTCGAGGACAACCCGGCGCTTCTTGTGGGCGTTGACCGCCCGCTTCACACGTGCCACGTGCGTACTCCTTCAGAAATCTTTATCCCAAGCTGCTACTGCCGGATCTCCGGCCGGCCTGAGAAGGCTTTTGGTGTAGTCGGTCCCCGCCGGACGGCGGCAACCTTAGAGCTTGGAACTTAGACGCCCAGCATCTTCTTGATGACCTTGGCGTCGCCCTTGAAGACGATCTTGTCGCCGGCGAGGCGACGGGTCAGGGTGGTGGGCTTGTGCTCCAGGTAGTGGCGGCGGTTGGCCTGCTGGCGCTTCAGCTTGCCGGTGCCGGTCAGCTTGAAGCGCTTCTTAGCACCGCTGTGGGTCTTCATCTTCGGCATGGGAACCGATCTCCTTACGTATCCACGGACAATGTCCGCAGTTCTTTCGTGCAGCCTGCCTCCAAGGGCCGGCGTGCTGGTTGCTTGCCGTTCGGAGCGGAGCTCCTTGGGCGTCGAACTAGTTGGTCTTGCGTGATGCAGGCTTCGGCGCGGCCTTGGGGGCCGCGGGCCGTGCGCCCGGCTTGGGAGCTGCAGGCTTGGCCATCGGCTTCGGAACCGCCGGAACGGCAGGCTTCGGAGCGGACGGGACAACAGGCTTCGGCGCTTCCGGTGCAGGTGCCGCTACGGGAGCGGGAGCCGGAGCTTCCTCAGCAACAGCGGCTTCCTCGGCAGCCGGGGCTTCCTCAGCAACCGGCGTTTCCTCCGGAGCCTCCGCAACCGCGGGTGCTTCGCTGACGGGAGCTTCCTCGGCTGCCGCCTGCGTGGCTTCCTCGACTACGGGAGCTTCGGTTTCCTGAGTGGCCTCTTCCCCGGCAGCCGTGAGGCCGGCAGGAAGGAGATCCGCGAGGGACTGGGTCATGGGACCCTGGTCGCCCGAGGTGTCCACACGTGCTGCCGCCTTGGCCTCGTTCTGGGCCTTGGCTTCGGCACGCTGTGCTGCGCGGCGGGCTTCGGCCTTGGCCTCGGCCTTGTTCTTGAGCGGACCGATCACCATGACCATGTTGCGGCCATCGATGCGCGGGCTGGACTCGACAACGCCAACCTCGGCAACGTCTTCGGCAAAGCGCTGCAAGAGGCGGATGCCCATTTCGGGACGCTGCTGCTCGCGGCCACGGAACTGGATCATGGCCTTGACCTTGTCACCGGCACCGAGGAAGCGGAGGGCGTGTCCACGCTTGGTTTCGTAGTCGTGCTTGTCGATCTTCAGGCGGAAGCGGATTTCCTTCAGAACCGTGTTGGTCTGGTTCTTGCGGGCTTCGCGCGCCTTGACTGCGGCCTCGTACTTGTACTTGCCGAAGTCCATCAACTTGCAAACAGGAGGCTTAGCCTGCGGGGCAACTTCAACGAGATCGAGATCGGACTCGGCAGCAAGACGCAGGGCGTCCTCAATGCGGACAATTCCTACCTGTTCGCCGGCAGGGCCGACCAGCCGCACCTCGGGGACGCGGATACGCTCATTGATTCTTGGCTCGCTAATGTTAAAGCTCCTGTGGTTGTGGTGAGTTTCACCGGCAAAAAGAGAAGGCCTCCAATTGCTGGTGCAATCGAAGGCCTCGAAGATCGGCGCAGCCCCACGAAGGGAGCCAACTGCACTTCCGGCAATGCCGTGAAGCGTCCGACCAGGTTACCCGGCAACCTTCAAGTCCCGTGAGGGAAGCGGCTGACGCGGGTGGGAGAGAACTCCGCTTGCAAACTGAAAATCAAGTCTACAGAAATAACCCGCCAAGCGCACATTCACACGGCAGGCAAAGACTGCAGTTCCACTAACGTAGAAATAACGACTTCCAGTCGGTCTGTGACAAGCTTACCAGTATGAGCACTGAAGACAGCAATCACCGTAACTCCTTCGGCGGAGACGCGGCAGACACCGGAGTCTCCCAGCAGATCCGCGACATCGCCGAAGTTCCCGCCGTCGAGGTTATTACCACCGGCGCCGTGCACCTCATGAGCGCCGCAGCGGTCAAGGTTGGCCTGGCCGACGATCCCCACGCGGAAGACCTCAAGGACCTTGACGAGGCCCGCAAGCTCATCACCGCCCTGGCCGGCCTGGTCACGGCGGCCGCCCCGGAGATCGGCTCCCAGCATGCCGGTCCTTTGCGCGATGGCCTGCGGTCCCTTCAGCTGGCATTCCGCGAGGCTTCCCTCATCCCGGACGCACCGGGCAAGGGTCCGGGCGAAAAGTTCACCGGCCCGGTGAACTAGCGGCAAGCCCAGGCAGCAAACGACGACGGCGACCCAACCTTTCGGTTCGGGTCGCCGTCGTTGTTAAGGCACAAGGCGCCTCAGACGCGGGCGGCGCGGCGGCGCAAGGACATCAGGACGAAACCTGCAACGCACAGGACGACGCCGGCAGAACCCACAGCAGCGAAGCCCCCGGACGGCCCCACGTTGTCGATGAACACCCCCGCCAGCGGCGCACCAAGGGCCACACCGGCCGTCAGCGCCGAACCGTACCAGCCCATCGCTTCACCACGACGTTCCTCGTCCACAAGGTCGGCAACCTTCTCCGAGGACGCGGACAGCACGGGCGCACACAGCAGGCCGGGGAGGATCGACAGGAAGGCCAGCGTCCACGTGTCCCGTGCAAAGCCCATGGGAATAGTCAGCGCGGCCATGCCCAGCAGGAGGAGCATGGGCGAGACCGGGCGGTTCATGGCGCCGTAAACAAGTCCACCGACCACCGAGGCAGCACACCAGAAGAAGAAGACTATACCGATCTGGTTCTGGTGGCCTCCCCGTTCCAGCAGGCCAACGATGCTCACGTCCGAGCCACTGAGCACCATTCCGGAGCCTGCCGCAACGGCGAACAGCGCAGCTACTGAGACGGTGAACCACGTGAAATTGCGGGCAACGCGGCTCCGCAGGCCACCCTTGGACGCCGAAGGTGCCATTTCGGAGGCAGCCTCCTGGACATGGCCGGGTGCGGAAGCAACCATGGCAGCCTCGGCGGCTGAAAGATCGGCCGCGGCACGTTCCGCGGACTCCCCGGCCGAGCAGGGATCCTCGCTCCTCGTTGGAGGATTGAACCAGATCAGGAACAGGCCAGCCACGGAAACCGACACTCCCACGGCAGTCAAGCCCAGCGCCGAGAAACCGCTCGTGGCGACAATGGCACCGATGGCCGGTCCGATCATGAACACTAGCTCGGTGGCAATCGAATCCAGTGCGAAGGCGCCGCGACGCTGTTCACCATCCACCATCACACCCAGCGACTGCCGGACCACGCTGAAGATGGGCAGCGTGAACAGGCCGCCCACGAACACCAGGGGCAGGAGCCATTGATAGGAAACGTGCGGCACGATCGACCAGATCACGGTCTCGGACACGACGGAAGGAATAAGGGCCTTACGCAAGCCCACCATGTCTACCCGGCGTCCGCGCCAGGGAGCTCCCAGCGCGATCCCGATGGTCATGACTGCCGCGGCAGCCCCCGCTGCGGCGTACCCCTCCCCCAAAGTCAGGACTATGTGCAGCGTCAGCAGGACGCCGGCCGCCGAATGCGGGATGCGGGCCACCATGCCCACCAACAGCAACCGCCGCACAGGGCGGATGGACAGCATCTCCTTGTAGAGAGCGAAATTCACAGCCAGTTTCCTCTTGTTCCCCAAGGCAGCCCCGGGGAACGGGTGCTGCCGTTAATGCTGCGCGGGCTCCTGTGCTGCACGCTGCAGTTTTACTTCAATGGAATCAACGCCCTCGGCAAAGGAATCCATCCTTGCCCAGGCCTCGTTCAATTGGGCCACGAGCGCTTGGACCGCTACGGCGTCCAGCCCGTCCTCAAGGAACAGCACTACCCGCAACTCGGGCCCCGCTCCGCCGCCAGGTACCTGGCGTCCATCGGCCGTCAGGGACGCAACGCCCGCACCGGGCTGCGTCTCAAGCCTGCGGACCGTGCGGAAACCAGAAACCGTGGAAGCGAGAGCAGCCTCCAGTTGATCATCAAGGTAGGACGGCGTCCAGTCCTTCTGCTGGGCAAGAGCCCACATGGCCGGGCGGCGCACCACGAACGTGTAATCCGAGCCCGGGTCCAGGACCAGCAGTTGTGCACCCTCGGATACGGCGGAAAGTGCCGCCCTGGCCGCGTAAACAGCAACAGGCCGGGCCTCCGGATGCCATCGCTCCAGGGCATCCGCGGAAGTGAAGACGGGCATGGCCGTCCTTCCGTCAGGAGCCTTGAGAGTGACCAACGCCATATCAGCCTGCTTGTCGGCATGGAGCCCGTCCACGCCTGCGGCCTCTTCGGCGAGCGTCGCAACCACGGGCACGAAGACCCTGGCCGTGGCGAGCGCCGACACCACATCGGCTTCGCTGCCATTGCCGTCCAGCAAGGCCGCTACTGCGGCGAGGTATCCGGAATCGGCCGAACCGTCGTCGTCCTCGAAGTTGTGGATTTTGGCGGCGTCGCCGTCCAGGCTGCGCCCCGCCCACGGCTGCCCGGCGGAATCGGTGGGCCCGCCTGCACCCGCCAGGGCGGCGGCAATGTGCCCTGGAAGCTCCCGGCGTTGTTCCTGGTGCCCTGCCATCAGCGGCGGCCGGCGACGTCCAGCGCTTCGGGGAGCGTGAAGGCACCGGCGTACAGCGCCTTGCCCACGATCGCACCCTCGACGCCCAGCGGAACCAACTCACGGAGCACGCGGAGGTCCTCAAGGCTGGAAATACCACCCGACGCCACCACTGGCTTACCGGTCTTCTCCACCATCTGGCGGAGCAGTTCGACGTTGGGTCCCTGCAGCGTGCCATCCTTGGTCACGTCGGTGACCACGTAACGGGCGCAGCCGGCGTCCTCAAGACGGGCCAGGACCTCCCAGAGATCGCCGCCCTCCTTGGTCCAGCCGCGGCCGGCCAGCGTGGTTCCGCGGACGTCAAGACCGACGGCGATCTTGTCGCCGAAGCGCTCGATGGCACGGCGGGTCCATTCCGGGTTCTCCAACGCAGCCGTACCGAGGTTCACCCGGGCTACGCCGAGGGCCAGTGCGCGTTCCAGCGACTCATCGTCGCGAAGCCCGCCGGACAACTCCACCTTCACGTTGAGCTGGGAAACCACGTCGCTGATCAGGTCCGCGTTGTTGCCCCGGCCGAAGGCGGCGTCGAGGTCCACCATGTGCACCCACTCAGCGCCGGCTTCCTGCCAGTTCAGGGCTGCTTCAAGGGGCGTGCCATAGCTCGTTTCCGAGCCCGCCTCTCCTTGGAGGAGGCGGACGGCCTGGCCGTCAACAATGTCGACGGCGGGAAGGAGTTCCAGAACGGACTGTGCGGGCGTGGTCATGTGTGTCCTTGCAGTTGATGGGAACGCCGGGTTACTTGCCCGGAAGCGTCAGGAGGTAGGCGGCCAGGAGGGACATCCCGGCCAGCACGTAGAAGGAAATGGAAACCCAGAGGGGCTTTTTCTGCTGGTGGAAGGAGATGCCCCCACCTACCAGGAGGCCGGCGAGCCCCATGAGCACTACGGACCACATTCAGGCGGCGCCTTCAGGTTTCCGGAGGCCGTCCACCCAGTTGCGCAGCAGCCTGGCACCGGCATCGCCCGATTTCTCCGGGTGGAACTGCGTAGCGCACAGCGGGCCGTTTTCCACCGCGGCGATGAAACGGGCTCCGTGCTCGGACCACGTCACCATGGGCGGAGCCATCCGGGGCTGGACAACGTCGAAGTTCCATTCCTGAACGCCGTAGGAGTGCACAAAGTAGAAACGCTCGTCCTCCACTCCGGCGAAGAGCTTGGACCCCTCCGGAACGTCCACGGTGTTCCAGCCCATGTGCGGAACCACGGGAGCGGGCAGGAGCTCTACCTTGCCTGGCCATTCGGCCATTCCTTCGGATTCGGTACCGTGCTCCACTCCGGCCTCGAACATCACCTGAAGGCCAACACAAATGGCGAGGACCGGCCGGCCTCCGGCAACGCGGCGCCCGATCATGCGGATGCCATCAACGGCCTTGAGCTCCTTCATGACAGTCTCGAACGCACCGACTCCGGGAACCACCAGTCCGTCAGCGTTCAGCACGTCTTCCGGCTTGGCGCTCAACACGACGTGGGCGCCTGCGCGCTCCAGTGCCCGCACCGCCGACCGCACATTTCCCGAGCCGTAATCAAGCACCGTAACCGTGGGCTTGCCCTCGGGCGATTCGGGCTTTGCGGAAGCCGATGCGTCAGTCACCGCACCGTCTTTGAGGATCTGGTTGCTCATAGTGCTCCCTTGGTGGACGGAATACCCTCCACGCGGGGATCGGATTCAACGGCCGCGCGGAGCGCCCGGGCGAATGCCTTGAACTGTGCCTCAACAATGTGGTGGGGGTCGCGTCCTGCCAGGACATTCATGTGCAGGCAGATACCTGCGTGCAGCGTGATGGCTTCGAAGACGTGCCGCGTCAGTGAACCAGTGAAGTGTCCCCCGATCAGGTGGTACTCCTGTCCGGCGGGCTCCCCGCCGTGCACCAGGTAGGGGCGGCCGGAAACGTCCACAACTGCGTGGGCCAAGGCCTCATCCAGGGGAACGGTGGCCTCGCCGAAGCGACGGATACCGGCCTTGTTTCCCAACGCAGTCCGCAGGACCTCGCCGAAGGTGATGGCCACGTCTTCAACGGTGTGGTGGGCGTCGATATGGGTGTCCCCCGTGGCCTTGACCGTCATGTCGATCAAGGAGTGCTTGCACAGCGCAGTCAGCATGTGGTCGTAGAACGGGACCGAGGTGCTGATGTCCGAGACACCCGAACCGTCCAGGTTGATCTCCACCAGGACAGAAGACTCACTGGTGGTGCGCTCCATGCGCGCGGTACGGGCAGCGGACGGCGTGGCGCCGGTTTCGCTCATCTGGGGAACGTCCTTAACACGAAAAGGGAAATGGATCTAGGGACAAGTCTAAGTGGGTGGCTTCTCAACCGAGCCGTGGAGCAACACCGGCCTCGCCGGCCAACAGCGCTTCAAGTGCTTCCAGGAACGCTGTGGTCTCCCGTTCGGTACCGGCAGTGACACGCAAGTGCCCGGGGATCCCAACATCGCGGATCAGTACTCCAGCATCCAGCAGGCCCTGCCAGATGGCTTGCGGGTTCTTCAAGCCACCAAAGAACACGTAATTGGAATCCGAGGCCGCCGGCTTGAGGCCCATCCGCAGCAATTCAGTGACGATGCGGTCACGCTGGACCTTAATGTCCTCGACGTCGGCCATCAGGGCCTCGCGGTGCTGCAGGGCTGCCAGGGCGGTCGCCTGCGTTACCGCCGAGAGGTGGTACGGCAGCCGGACCAGCCGGATGGCATCGGTGACCTCGGGCGCCGCAGCCATGTAGCCCAACCGCGCACCGGCAAGGGCGAAAGCCTTGCTCATGGTGCGGGAAACAATGAGCCGTTCGCGGCCCGGCAGCAAGGTCAGGGCACTGGGAGTGTTGTCGTGGGCGAATTCGTGGTAAGCCTCGTCCACGATCACGATCGCCTGGCTGGCCTCTCCTGCTTCATAGACAGCCTCCACGACGTCCAACCCAAGACCCGTTCCGGTGGGGTTGTTGGGCGAGCACAGGAAGACGATATTTGCGCCCGCCTCAGCCACCTGCGCAGCGGCGGACGCGGCATCCAAACTGAAATCCCCGCCACGAACACCACGGACGTACTCAGTGTCCGTGCCGCTGGCCAGGAGGGGGTACATGGAATACGTGGGAGGGAACCCAAGGGCCTTACGGCCGGGACCACCGAAAGCCTGGAGGATCTGCTGGAGAACCTCGTTGGATCCGTTGGCAGCCCAGATGTTCGCAGGACTGAGGCCGTGGCCCAGGAATTCCGCCAACGCCTCCCGCAATTCAGTGAACTCGCGGTCGGGGTAACGGTTCAGTCCGGTGGCCGCTGCGGCCACGGCTTCGGTGATCGCGGCCTGGACATCGGCGGGCACGCCATGGGTGTTCTCGTTGACGTTGAGCAGAATCGGAACGTCAAGCTGCGGTGCGCCGTAGGGGCTTAGTCCACGCAGGTTGGTCCGGAGGGGAAGTCGGTCGAGTCGCTCAAGCTGGTCAGTCACCCCACCAGTTTAAGGTGCGCCGGTGAGTGCCCTGTAACTGTGACGCCGGAGAGGATTCGCGCCACCGTCCGGATGGACTACTTGGCAGGAACAAACAATTGCTGACCGGGGGTGATGCGTCCGCCGCGGAGATCATTCAGCTGGATGATCTCCGTGATGACGTCCCGCGGGTCACGCTCGGGTGCGGCAGATCCTGCAATGCCCCACAGGGACTGACCGGGCTGCACGGTGACACTGACGGCGACTGGCGGTTGCAGTTGCGACGGGGAATCCGAGGCCTTGGCCGGCGAGTTCAGGAAGCCCGCAAACGTGAGCAGCGCGGCCACGAGCAACATGGCCGGGATGCCAAAGAAAACGATCCGCCCGCGCCGGGTGAGCCGGATGCGGGTGGGTACCGGCGCGTTGCGGAACTCGTGGAACGTTGTGACTGCGGACATGAGCTGAGCCCTTCTGAGCGATTGCCTGGTCCCGGGGAACCGGGACCCTGCTGCCAATACCTTGTGTTCGTTGGTCTCGCCGCGATATTCGAACACTTCCTTCGAACATCCCGGCTTCGATCCGGATTACTAGAACACATATTCGAACCTTGCTATGACATTTTTAGCACTTATCAACGAACGGTGTCGAGACTCGCTAGAACAAATGTTTGATAAACGCTGGTGCCTGGCCTACGTTTGAGGGAAGAAACAGGCACAAAAGCAGTGCATCAGGAGGGTCCGACATTTTTGACCCACATCCCGGCAGCACTCAGAACGCCGCCGGGCGGAACGGAAGGGCAATGGCGAACATGGCAGCGAAGGCCACAGGCGGCGGGGCACCCCTGCGGAGCCAACAGCCCACCAAAAGTCCCAAAAGCCTGACTGTCCGGCAGAAGAAGATCCTCGAGACCATCCAGCGCTCCGTCAATGACAACGGCTACCCGCCCAGCATGCGCGAAATCGGGGATACGGTCGGATTGGCCAGCCTCTCGAGCGTCACCCACCAGTTGTCCCAGCTGGAAAAACTCGGCTACCTCAGGAGGGACCCCAAGCGTCCTCGCGCCATGGAAGTCCTCATGCCACTGACCCTTGACGGTGGTGCCACCATCCCGGGAGTGGAAGCCCCCGCAACGTTGCGCAGTACCGGTGGCCTCGCCGTCACCGAGCTGGCAAGTGCCAGCGACACCGCGATGGTTCCCCTGGTGGGCCGCATCGCTGCCGGTGGCCCGATCCTGGCCGACCAGACCGTGGAGGACGTCCTGCCCCTCCCGCGGCAATTGGTGGGCCATGGCGAACTCTTCATGCTGAAGGTCGCCGGTGATTCCATGATCGATGCCGCCATCTGCGATGGCGACTGGGTTGTTGTCCGCCGGCAGAACGACGCCATCAACGGCGATATCGTGGCAGCCCTCCTGGACGACGAGGCCACGGTCAAAACATTCCGGCAGCGCGACGGCCACACCTGGCTCCTCCCCCAGAACACCCAGTACGAGCCCATCCTTGGCGATCAGGCCACCATCATGGGCAAAGTCGTGTCGGTGTTGCGCTCCCTTTAAGGGCCAGCCTCCAGAAAGTCTGTTCGAAGACCCGCGTCGGCACACACTGCTTCAGGGGAGCCCGCGCCAGCGGTGGCGGGCACCCCTGAGGAATCGTCTTATCGCCCGCTCCGGGCCAGCCTTTGCAAGGCGCCCTGGACGGTCTTCCGGTCGGTCGTGGCCCAGAAGGGCGGCAAGGCAGCCCGCAGGAAGCCGCCGTACCTTTCGGTGGAAAGCCTCGAGTCGAGTATCGCCACCACGCCCTTGTCTCCCGTAGACCGGATCAACCGGCCTGCTCCCTGCGCCAGGCGGATTGCGGCATGGGTCGCCGAGACGGCCATGAACCCGTTTCCACCGGACTGAGCCACAGCACGCGACCTTGCCGTCATCAAGGGATCATCGGGCCGTGGGAAGGGGATCCTGTCAATGACCACCAGGCGGCACGAGCCGCCCGGCACGTCCACCCCCTGCCACAGCGACATGGTGCCGAAAAGGCACGTATCGGGTTCGTCGGCGAACTGTTTCACCAGCGCTGCCATGGTGGATTCTCCTTGGCACAGGATGTCCACATCGAGCCGCAGCCGCATGGCATCCGCGGCCTCCTCGGCTGCCCGCCGGGAGGAAAACAGGCACAACGCTCCGCCGCCGGAGGCACGGATGAGGTCCTCAAGCTCGTCGAGGGCTTCGGGCGAGGTGCCGCGTCCGGGCTTGGGCAAGTGCTTGGCCACGTAGAGGACGCCCTGCTTCGGATAGTCAAAGGGCGATCCCACATCCAAGCCTGTCCAGCTGGGAGCTCCGTCCCCCAGCAGGCCCAGCCCGCCCGCGGCCGGCTCGAACGCCGACCCGATGGCCAGCGTGGCGGACGTCAGAACCACCGTGTGGCCCGCAAACAGCCCTTCCCGGAGGCGTCCGGCCACGCTCAGGGGAGCAATATTAATGAGTGCGGGAGCTGTTTCGTCAGGCGGCGAGTAGCCCTGCTGGGGATCGAAAGTGCTGTTCCTGGAGAACCACACCACTTCACGATTTTCCTTCGCGGCCAGCAACCGCTCCGATAGCTCCAGAATGAGCATGAGCCGCGAACGGGCCAACTGGCGTCCACCGTCCACGGCGTTCGACGAATCCGTTTTCGAATCGGACAGGGCGGCCCTGGTGGCGTCCCGGAGCTGGTCCAGGCAATCAAGTTGTTCGTCATTGAGGCCGTTGGGCACCAAGCCGCTTGGAACACCAACCAGGGCCATGTCCAACCTGTCCGCGGCCGCGTTCAGGGCATCGACGGTGATGGCCGTGTGCTTGCGTGCGCTTGAGGCCGCAGCATGGATCATGGCCACGGACAACTGGCCGGACACGGCTCCCGTGACCCGGTCCTGGAGTTCGTGGGCTTCGTCCACCACCACAACGTCATACTCCGGAAGGACTGCCAGTCCCTCAAAGGCGCTCACGGCGAGCATCGCGTGGTTGGTGACCACCACGTCGGCTTCCGCCGCCCGGGCGCGTGCCTGCTCGCTGAAGCACTCCTCCGCCAAGGGACACTTCTGCGCCCCCAGGCATTCCATCGAGGTAACTGAAACCTGGCGCCATGCACGGTCTGTCACACCCGGCATCAGTTCGTCGCGGTCGCCCGTGGCGGTCTTCTCCGCCCACTCGCGCAGCCGCACCACTTCCTTGCCCAGTTGCGACGACGGCCCGCCCAGCGATGCGGCGAAGTGCGGCACGCTGGTGTCCTCTCCAAGGGAGAAAAGCTGTCCCTCGGAGGGTTCTTCGCTGGGAAACCCGCCCTCGAGCTTTTGCAGGCACACGTAATTGGCCCGGCCCTTGACGAGCGCCACATTCACTGGCCGTTCCAAGGCCGGGTTGATGGTCTCCAGCAGGCGGGGAAGGTCCCTCCCCACGATCTGCGTCTGGAGGGCCAGGGTGGCGGTGGACACCAGCGTGGGCTTGTTGCTGTCCATGGAATGGGCGATCAACGGGATCAGGTAAGCCAACGACTTACCCGTTCCCGTTCCCGCCTGGACCAGCAGGTGTTCCCCGGACTCGATGGCCCGGGCAACGTGCTTGGCCATTTCATGCTGGCCAGTGCGGCTTTGGCCGCTCATGCCTGCAACAGCCTTGTCCAACAGCTCGAGGGTGAACTTCTCCCCCACCGACGCAGCGGGTTCCGCCGCCACCTTCTCAACCATTGCTGACGAACGACTCCAGCTCGGCGGCCAGGCCCTCGCGGACCATCGCCACCACGCGCGTGCCGTCTTCCTCGTGCTCAAGGCTAAGGATTTCGGCGTCGGAGTTATGCAGCTTGTTGATCAGCTCGCCGCGGTTATAGGGAATGAGCACCTCCAGCCGGACGCCCGGCCGCGGGATCGACTGGCTGATGGTCTCCAGGAGTTCGGCAATTCCCTCCCCCGTGCGGGTCGAAACGACGGCGTGGCGCGGTTCCTTCTGCCTGAGGCGCTCAACGACGAACGGATCCGCCACGTCCACCTTGTTCAAGACGATGATTTCCGGAACCTTCCGGGCATCGACTTCGCTGAAGACTGTCCGCACAGCCGCAATCTGACCTTCGGGATCAGGGTGCGAGGCATCGACGACGTGCAGGATCAGGTCCGAATCCGCCACTTCCTCGAGCGTTGAACGGAATGCCTCAACCAACTGTGTGGGCAGTGAGCGGACGAACCCCACGGTGTCGGCCAAGGTGTAACCGATACCGTCAGGCGTTTGGGCCTTGCGGACCGTGGGATCCAACGTGGCGAACAGCGCGTTCTCCACCAGGACACCGGCATCCGTCAGGCGGTTGAGCAGTGAGGACTTGCCGGCGTTGGTGTAGCCGGCGATCGCGACGGAAGGAACGGCATGACGACGGCGGTTGGCCCGCTTGGTCTCGCGCGCCGGCTTCATCGCGGCGATCTCCCGACGCAGCTTGGCCATCCGGGTACGGATGCGGCGGCGGTCGAGTTCGATCTTGGTTTCACCGGGACCACGGGAACCCATGCCGGCGCCTGCGCCACCCACCTGCCCACCGGCCTGGCGGGACATGGAGTCACCCCAGCCGCGGAGCCTGGGGAGCAGGTATTCCAGCTGGGCCAGTTCCACTTGGGCCTTGCCCTCACGGCTCTTTGCATGCTGGGCGAAGATATCCAGGATCAACGTGGTGCGGTCAACAACCTTGACCTTCACGATGTCCTCCAGGCCACGCCGCTGGGACGGCGAAAGCTCGGTGTCCACAACCACCGTGTCGGCTCCGGTGGAGGCGACGATTGCCTTGAGCTCCTGGGCCTTGCCAGACCCCAGGAAGGTTCCAGGGTCAGGCTTGGTCCGGCGCTGGACCAGCCCATCCAGGACTTCCGAACCGGCGGTTTCAGCAAGCGCCGCGAGCTCCCGCAGGGAATTCTCGGCATCGGCCAAGGTGCCCTCGGTCCAGAGGCCTGCGAGGACCACTCGTTCAAGGCGCAACTGCCGGTACTCAACCTCGGTGACATCCTCGAGTTCCGTGGAAAGGCCTGCCGTCCGGCGGAGCGCGCGGCGTTCAGCAAGGTCTTCCTGCTCGCCGTCGAAAATGCTGTGCTCCTGGTCAAGCGTGGAGATCGCTTGGGCCTTGCCAAGAACGCCCCTGGCGTCAGGATCCCCGGATGCCTGCGCTGGGACATCCTTGGACAAAATCCGGTCGATGACGGCCTGGATCTCTTCAGGACTCATGTCCTGGGCGTCGGAATCGGATCCGGAGTGCTTCTGGGTGGTCATGGTCTCCTTAGACTGTTCGGCAATTCCAGAATAATGCTGTTTGCTGTGCGGCGCGTCGGTATTCGCGCTGGGCTGACGTGCTTGGGCCAAAAGGGCCTCCTGGAGCGCGGCCGGCAGCCGGATGGCGTCCGGCTGGCCTGGCTGGTGGGTGGTGGCGGTCGGATCCGCGCAGAGGTCCGGTCCGGCTGAAGACTGTCCGTGCTGTCCGGTCGCACCCACACAAGGCCGGTCAAGCCTGCAAGCAGCCAGGCCGGGTCGACGGAGCATGGGGTCGGATGGTGACGTGATCTTCTGAGCGCCCGAACCCCGGAAAGGGACGCGGACCGAGCCGGGGAACCTGCCGGGCGGAATGGGCGGCGCTGGTCACGGAAAGTGATTCGGCAGCGCGGTCCTGCATCGCGGGCAGAGCCATGGGCTGATTACTCAAAGATCAAGAACATGCCTTCCACGGTAGCATCCCGTGTCAAACCGACCCTTCCGGGCTGCAGTTTCCCAAGGCGCCGATCGCCAACTAATCTGGCAAATTATGGAGTCTGCACACTATTTCAGCGCCCAACCCGCCGGTCCCTTCACTCGTAAGGCTTTGACGGTGGAACTGGCCGGAGCTACCCGGCATCTGCAGACCTCCTCCGGGATTTTCAGTCCGGACGGCATAGACAAGGGAACAGCGATCCTGCTCTCGGACGTGCCGCCGCCTTCGCCCCGCGGGAACCTGCTGGATATCGGCTGCGGTTGGGGTCCGATTGCGTTGACGATGGGTCTGATGGCCCCGTCGGCGCAGGTCTACGCCGTGGACGTCAACGAACGCTGCATCGCGCTGACCAACGAGAACGCAGCATCGCTCGGGCTCGGCAATGTGAAGGCGAGCCTTCCCGACGAGGTAGCTGCCGACGTCGAGTTTTCCACCATCTGGTCCAACCCGCCCATCCGGATCGGCAAGGACGAACTTCACTCACTCCTGCTGACCTGGCTGCCCAGGCTGGCGCCGGGTGGCAACGCCTGGTTGGTGGTCCAGAAGAACCTGGGCTCGGACTCCCTGCAGCGATGGCTGGCTGCCGAATTGGACACGTCCTTCACGGTGTCCCGTGAAAGCACCTCCAAGTCCTTCAGGATCCTTCGGGTCAGGAAAGCGTCCCTTTAGCCACAATGACGGCTGGCCCGCTGAGTTCAACATGCTCGCGGCCATCCGGCCCCGGGAAGAACTTGACGTCCACCACGCCGCCGGGAACGTTGACGTGCCACGCGTTCGGCGCAGTGCTCCCTGCCCAGTGGCGAATGGCGACGGCGGCTGCACACGCCCCGGTGCCACAGGACTGGGTTTCACCTACACCACGCTCGTGAACGCGCATGGTGATGGATCCAAAGCCGTCGTGGACCAGTGGCTCCGCAGGGACGACGAACTCCACGTTGGTGCCGTTGGCGGGCTTCGGGTCCACCACAGGAGCCTTGAAAAGCTGCGTGGCTGACAATTCAGACAGCTCCGCCAGCGCCACCACGGTATGGGGGTTTCCCATGCTGACCGAAAGGCCAGGGCGGGCCACCTCAAGTCCGTCCGCGCTCACCAGGGCGTCCATGGCCTTGGAGGTGGCTTCGGCCGGGAAGATGAACTCCCACGGGCCCATATCCACGGCGTAACCGTTGTCCGAGCGGACGATCTTCTTGATCCCGCCACGGGTTCCGATGGTCAGGGCTTGTCCGGGACCAAGCTCAACCAGGCCCTGGTCGATAAGGAAGTGGACGAAGACCCGAACGCCGTTGCCGCACATCTCGGACAATGAACCGTCGCCGTTGCGGTAGTCCATGAACCATTCGGCCGAGGAATCCTGTTCCAGCAGGGCGCGGCCTTCGGGCAAATCGCGGGACGGCACGGCCCGGATCAGTCCGTCGCCTCCAATGCCGCGGTGCCTGTCGCACAACTGTGCCACCTGGTCCGGGGTGATCTCGTGAATGGCCCCGGGGTCAGCGATCAGCACAAAGTCATTTCCGGTTCCGTGGCCCTTTGAGAAGGCCAGGCCTGACAGCTCGGCTTCGGGCAAGGTGGCCCCGGCCGCACCGGGCTGCGGGACGGAAACTGCGGTGGTCTGATCCATGAATCTAGGCTACCTGCCGCTGGTCTTCGGCCAGAAATCAGGCGGCCTTGGTGAGCGCCACGGCTTTCGCAACGAGGGCCGGGTCCTGCCAGTCGAGCCAGTGGATCCGCGGGTCCGCCCGGAACCAGGTCAATTGCCGCCGGGCGAACTGCCTTGTTGCCACAATTGTTTCCTCGGCCGCTTGGGGAATGCCCGCCTGACCATCCAGGACTTTCAGGAACTGTGCGTAGCCCAACGCCCGCGATGCTGTCTTGCCTTGCCGCAGGCCTGCCGCATCCAAGCGCTTCACCTCATTCAGGAGCCCCGCCTCCACCATCCGGTGGACGCGGTCCGCCAGCCGGTCCCGGAGAACGTCCCGGTCCACTGAGAGTCCCACTTGGATTGCCGGTTGGAAATACTCGCGTTGGGGCATGAACGAACTGAAGGGCCGTCCGGTGAGTTCGTGGACTTCCAAGGCCCGGATCACCCGCCGGGCGTCACCCAGCCTGGCCGCCGAGACCGGATCGACGTCTTCCAGGCGCGCGCGGAGCGGGGACAGGCCGGTGGCCGCACACTCGGCTTCCAGCCGCTGGCGGATCACGGGGTCCGTACCCGGAAATTCGAGGACGTCCAGTGCCGCCCGAACATACAGGCCTGAGCCGCCCACCATGATGGCACGCTTGCCGCGCGCATGGATGTCCTGGATGGTCCTCCGGCATTCAACCTGGAACCCGGCCACGCTGGCTTCCTCTGTGACGTCCAACGTGTCCAGCAGATGATGCCGCACGCCTTTGCGTTCATCCATGGTGATCTTGGCCGTGCCGATGTCCATGCCACGGTAGAACTGCAGGGCATCGGCGTTGACGACTTCGCCGTCCAACGCGAGGGCCAGCTCAACGCCAAGGTCCGACTTTCCCGAACCGGTGGGACCAACAACCGCAATCACGGGCAGTGCGGACGTATCCGGCCCTTCAGGGTGCATGATGCGCCGAACCCGGTTCAGCGGCGGACAGGAATGGCCGGCATGCCCAGCGATACGCCGGTCTTCACGCTGCCGGCGCCAGGGGCAGGAACCCCGCAGCTGTCAGCCTGCGCACGGTCCCATGCGTCGCCGGCCCTGGAACGGCGAAGGACGTAGTCCGTGGGTCCAGCGGGATCGGCCACCAGGTGGAAGGCAGCGGCCTCGGTGATGGTTACGGTGACGAAATCGCCGGGCCGGGGTGCCTCGGAGCCTTCGGGCACCGAGAAGTGCACCAGCCGCTGGTCCTTGGAACGCCCGGACAGTCGATGCGTCTCCTCCGATTTGCGACCCGACTGCGCTGTCACGAGGATTTCGACGCTGCGGCCAAGCTGCTTGGCATTCTCCTCAGCAGCGATCCGGTCCTGGAGGGCCGTAAGCCGCTCGTAGCGTTCCTGGACGACGGCCTTGGGCAACTGTTCCGGAAGATCGGCAGCGGGGGTGCCTGGCCGCTTGGAGTACTGGAAGGTGAAGGCCGAGGCGAACCGGGACTGTTCCACGACGTCCAGGGTGGCCTGGAAGTCTTCCTCGGTCTCGCCGGGGAATCCCACAATGATGTCCGTCGTGATCGCCGCGTTGGGGATCCGTTCACGGACCTTGTCCAGGATGCCGAGGAATTTGCTGGACCGGTAGGAGCGGCGCATGTCCTTGAGGACCTTGTCCGAACCGGACTGCAGCGGCATGTGCAGCTGGGGCATGACGTTGGCTGTCTCTGCCATGGCGTCGATAACGTCATCGGTAAACGCGGCGGGATGCGGGCTGGTGAAGCGGACACGCTCCAGGCCTTCGATGCCACCACATGCCCTGAGCAATTTGGAGAAGGCCAGGCGGTCGCCGAACTCCACGCCGTAGGAATTCACGTTCTGGCCCAACAGCGTCACTTCAACAGCGCCGTCGTCCACCAGAGCCTGGATTTCCGCGAGGATTTCACCGGGGCGGCGGTCCTTCTCCTTGCCACGCAGCGACGGCACGATGCAGAAGGTGCAGGTGTTGTTGCAGCCAACGGAGATGGAAACCCACCCCGAATACACGGAATCACGCTTGGTGGGCAACGTGGAAGGGAAGACATCGAGTGACTCGAGGATCTCCAGTTGGGCCTCATTGTTGTGGCGTGCCCTGTTCAGCAAAGCCGGGAGTGCCCCGACGTTGTGGGTTCCGAACACGGCGTCCACCCATGGCGCCTTCCGGACAATGGTTTCGCGGTCCTTCTGGGCCAGGCACCCGCCGACCGCGATCTGCATTCCGGGGTTCGCGGCCTTGACCTGGCGCAACTGTCCGAGGTTCCCGTAGAGCTTGTTGTCCGCATTCTCGCGCACCGCGCAGGTGTTGAACACCACGACGTCGGCAAGCTCACCCTCAGCCGGCACGTAGCCGGCGTCCTCCAGGAGTCCGGCCATGCGCTCGGAATCGTGGACGTTCATCTGGCAACCAAAAGTCCGGACTTGATAGGTCCGTGGCTCAAGGGAGGGCTGCGTTGAATCTGCTGAAGGGGAAGGAATGGTCAAACTCACTACTCAAGGGTACCGGCTTCGTCCAGTACCTCACCGACGATCCTGAAGGCCAGGGAGGGCGCGTAGCCCTTCCTGGCCAGCATGGAGGCAAGCCTCCGGGTGTACTTGTCGCGCTCGGCACGGTCCGCAAGGTCAAGTCCGGGCCTGAGCTTGCGCTGAACGAGCTCCCGCGCAGCACGCTCTTCATCCTGGTCACTGAGCTGGGACAGGGCCTCTTCGGCATGGTCCAGATCGATGCCTTTGTCTGAAAGCTCCCGGCGCAACGCCCCCTTGGCAAGCTTCTTGCTTTGCGAACGGCTGCGGACCCACATGCGAGCGAACTCCGCGTCATCAATGAGTTGCACTTCTTCGAAGCGGTCCAGGACTGCTTCCGCGACGTCCTCGGGAACCTTTCGCTCGGCCAGCTTGCGCGCAAGCTGAAGGCGGCTCCGCGGCGCCATGGTCAATTGACGCAGGACGATCGCACGCGCCACGGATTCCGGGTCAGGCTCGGGGTCGTCCGCGACGGGGGAATCCGGGTCCGGCCCGAACCTATCCGTCAACGGCCTTCAGCTTCGGGGTGTCCTCTTCGGGCTTGACGCCAACGCCCAGCTTCTCCTTGATGAGGCGCTCCAGTTCCTGGGCAAGCTCGGGGTTGTCGCGCAGGAACCGGCGCGAGTTCTCCATGCCTTGGCCCAACTGGTCGCCATCGTAGGTAAACCACGAGCCGGACTTCTTGATGATGCCGTGCTCAACGCCCATGTCGATGATGCCACCCTCGCGGGAAATGCCCTGGCCGTAGATGATGTCGAACTCAGCGACTTTGAAGGGCGGGGCCATCTTGTTCTTGACGATCTTGGCCTTGGTGCGGTTGCCCACCGAGTCCGCGCCTTCCTTGAGCGTCTGGATGCGGCGGACATCAACGCGGACGGACGCGTAGAACTTCAGGGCCTTACCACCGGTGGTGGTTTCCGGCGACCCGAAGAACACACCGATCTTTTCACGCAACTGGTTGATGAAGATGGCGGTGGTCTTCGTCTGGCTCAGGCGACCGGTGATCTTTCGCAGGGCCTGGCTCATGAGGCGGGCCTGGAGGCCCACGTGCGAGTCACCCATCTCGCCTTCGATTTCCGCGCGCGGAACAAGAGCGGCCACGGAGTCGATGACGATGATGTCCAGCGAGCCGGAGCCCACCAGCATGTCCATGATTTCCAGCGCCTGTTCACCGGTATCCGGCTGCGAAACGAGCAGGGCGTCAGTGTCCACGCCAAGCTTTGCGGCGTAGTCAGGGTCCAGGGCGTGTTCGGCGTCAATGAAGGCTGCAATGCCGCCGTTGCGCTGGGCGTTGGCTACGGCATGGAGGGCAACGGTGGTCTTACCCGAGGATTCCGGACCATAGATCTCTACGACACGGCCACGGGGCAGCCCGCCAATGCCGAGCGCCACGTCCAGGGCGATGGAGCCGGTGGGAATGACCTCAATGGGAGCCCGGGTATCGTCACCCAAGCGCATGATGGAGCCTTTGCCGAATTGCTTGTCGATCTGGGCAAGCGCTGCTTCGAGCGCCTTCTCACGATCCGGGGTTGCCGCCATGGTTCACACCTCTGATGCTTTCTCGCTGTGGAGTGGCCTGAACGGCCGCTTTCCTTGTCATGTCTGACGCTATTACGGGGCCCTGACATTTTTGCTCAGCCCGCTTTGCCTATGTGGAAAACAGCTGCGGACTGCCTGGGAAATCGCCGCTCAGGATCAATTTTCCTCTCACAGGAGCATATCCCCATCCGAACAGATATTCGAACAATGCGGCGGCGTGTCACCGGCCGGACCCGTCAAGTGCGGCTAGCTGAGGGGTTTGATGTCCCGGCCCAGGCGCCGCTCAAGGGGCACGTCCTGGACATCGCAGACCGCGATCCAGACCTCCCGGGGAGGGAAACCCGCGGCGAGGGCATCCACCGCAGTCCGTCCCCCGACGCCGGCCAGGACTAGGGAGCCCGCAAGGACCCGGGAATAGCCCGTGCCGAATTCATCGTCCATCAACCGCCAGAAGTCACTCGCCCTCACGGATAGAGTCTCTCATGCTTGCCGGACCTTAGAATGGTTGCCATGAGCAATCCTCTTCCCAGCGCGCCCGCACCGGCCGTTGCCAGTGACGACGTGGACGACGCCCTTCAGCAGGTGGAACACCAGCTGAGCCTGCTCTGGCGCCGCGCCCGCTCGATTTCGCATCAATTGTCCCGCCAGGTCCACCCGGACATGGAGCCGGCTGCCTACGGCCTGCTGACCATCATCCGCCGCGAGGGTCCCATCCGGCTGACGGACCTGGCAACCTGCATTGGCGTGGGAAAGCCCTCAGTGAGCCGGCAGATCGCCTTCCTGGAAGGCATCGGCCTGGTCTATAAGGAAGCTGACCCGCAGGACGGCAGGGCACAGTCCATCCGTTTGACGGACAAGGGCGAAGAGAAAATGCACCAGGTGCAGGACGCGCGCCGACAGGTCTTCCGCGAAAGGCTTGGCGAATGGCCGCTGGAAGACGTCAAGACCTTGGCCGATTACATGGGCCGCCTCAACGCCGTCTACAGCGATCCCCTCCTCAGGGAGGTTCCCCTCAAGGACAACGAGCCGGGCGAAGCCACGGACTAGGACGAAGAAAAGGTCCCCGGCCAAACGGCTGGGGACCTTTCCAATGATCTTGGTGCTTGGTTACCGGGCTCCGGAGAGCATGCCCTGGCCGAAATCGTCGGTGAGATCGAGATCGCGGCCGTAGCGCTGGGAGAACTCCTGCGGAACGGTGTCCGGAACAGCGACGCCCTCTGCAACTGCAACGCGGTCGCTGACTTCGCGGAGCATGCTGGACAACGGAACGTCCAATGCGGTGCAGATCGAGGACAGGAGCTCGGAAGAAGCCTCCTTTTGGCCACGTTCAACCTCGCTCAGGTAGCCCAGCGAAACGCGGGCGCTGTGTGAGACCTCACGAAGGGTACGGCCTTGACGCTGGCGGACATCGCGCAGTACATCACCGATCTCGTGGCGTAGTACAACCATTTTGCGCTCCTTCTGTTCGCTCTGTGCCTGATCAGCCAAGCCCACATCCTTCCAGCGGACAACGCCGTTCACGGATACGGGCTGCTTTACCATCTGTATCGCCTTGCTCCCTCGTTCTTCCGGTCCGCTGGCTGGCGGACCGGGTTGGTTTCTACATCCTAGGCGCCCCGGCCATTCCGAAGCGACACAATGACACAACTATTGGCAATCAGTTTTTGTTCCCGGCTACTTTACGAACGGTAACCAAGCCCACGTACGGCCGCAAGCAGCCGCTCCAGGGCACCCGTGCACGCTTGTTCCCTGATATCTTGCCTGTCCCCCGAAAAGGAGTATTCAAACCATCGGCTGCCAGTCTCCGTGGCAACACCGATGAAGACGGTGCCGACGGCCTTGCCGTCGTGCGGATCCGGCCCGGCCACCCCCGTGGTGGAAATTCCCACATCGGCGCCACAAGCCCGGCGGGCTCCTTCGGCCATGGCCGCGGCAACATCACCGTCCACCGAACCTGCTGCGTCCAGCAACTCCCGGGACACACCGAGCACGCCCGCCTTGACGGTGTTCTGGTAAGCCACCACACCGCCCTGGAGCATCCCGGAAGCACCGGGTGTGTTTGCCAACGTGGCCGCCACCATTCCTGCCGTCAAGGACTCGGCCGTGGCCACCGTCAGGTGCTGTTCGATCGCTTCGGCAACTGCCGCCGTCGCGGTTTCAGCCGCGGTGGGGACCGAACTCATGCGCGGCGTCCGGCGGCGCGGAGCTTCAGTGCCTGGACCACGTACTCGACGCCGGTCCACAACGTGATGGCCAAGGCGACCATCATCACCCAGAAGGCAACATCGACGAGCCACGGCGCAATGGCCTTGAGTGGAAGGGTGTAGAGGAAGATCGCCACTGTCTGGACCACCGTCTTCAACTTTCCGCCGCGGGAGGCAGGCATCACGCCGTAGCGGATCACGACGAAACGCAGCGCGGTAATCCCCCACTCACGCACCAGGATCAGGATGGTCACCCACCAGGGCAACTCGCCCAGCACGGAGAGCAGAACCAGGGCGGAGCCAATGAGCAGCTTGTCCGCGATGGGATCGGCGATCTTGCCGAAGTTGGTGATGAGGCCGCGCGCCCGGGCGATGTCGCCGTCGAGCTTGTCCGTGTAGATCGCGACGGCGAACGCGGCCACCGCCGCCCAGCGCCACCATCCGTGCTGACCGTCGTCGGCAAGCAGGAACCAGACAAAGAAAGGAACCAGGACAATGCGGAGCATCGTCAGGATGTTAGGCAGGTTCCAAACATCGGAACTGCTCGACGTGGCGTTGTCGCCCTCGGCTGTAGTCACCCCTCTAGGCTACCGTCTGGAGATCAGCGGCCAGTGAGCGACCAGGCGTCTTCGCCGCCTTCATCGTCATCGGAACCATCGGCGCCGTCGTAATAGTCGACCGCCTGCGTCCGGTTGTCGAGGTCCGCCGCTACCAGGTCCTCTGCGTACCCGCCCGCGGCGATGTTCGCGTTCGCGTTATCGCTCAGTGCCGCCGTCTGTGCATCCGGCGCGGCAGGTGCTTCCTGGCCCTTCATCGCCGCAAGGACGGCAGCGAGATCGTCCGGCTTGACCAGGACATCGCGGGCTTTGGATCCTTCGGACGGGCCCACGACGCCCCGTGATTCCAGCAGGTCCATCAGCCGGCCCGCCTTGGCGAAGCCAACACGGAGCTTGCGCTGGAGCATCGAGGTGGAACCGAATTGCGTGGTGACCACCAGTTCGGTGGCCTGGAGCAGGACCTCGAGATCGTCTCCGATGTCGTCGTCGATCTGTTTCTTGGGCGCGTCGGCGGCGACGTCGTCCCGGTAGACCGCCTGGAGTTGCCCCTTGACGTGCTCCACCACTTTATGGATTTCCGACTCGGATACCCAGGCACCCTGCACGCGCATGGCCTTGGAAGCACCCATCGGCAGGAAGAGGGCATCACCTTGGCCGATGAGCTTTTCGGCACCCGGCTGGTCCAGCACAACGCGGGAGTCCGTGACGGAGGAAGTGGCAAAGGCCATGCGGGAGGGCACGTTGGCTTTGATGAGGCCCGTGACCACGTCCACGGACGGACGCTGGGTGGCCAGGACCAGGTGGATACCGGCGGCACGGGCCAGCTGCGTGATGCGGACAATCGAATCTTCGACGTCGCGCGGAGCAACCATCATGAGGTCCGCGAGTTCGTCCACGATCACCAGGAGGTACGGGTAGGGCTTGATGACCCGCTTCGAATCCACCGGCGGCGTGACCTTGCCGGCACGGACGGCCTTGTTGAAGTCGTCAATGTGCTTGTAGCCGTAATTGGCGAGGTCGTCGTAGCGGGCGTCCATTTCCCGGACTACCCACTGCAGGGCCTCGGCCGCCTTCTTGGGATTGGTAATGATGGGCGTAATAAGGTGCGGGACGCCCTCATATGCGGTCAACTCAACGCGCTTGGGGTCCACCATGACCATGCGGACCTCGTCCGGCGTGGCGCGCATCAGGAGCGAGGTGATCATGGAGTTCACGAAGCTCGACTTACCGGCACCGGTGGCGCCGGCCACCAGAAGGTGGGGCATCTTGGCGAGGTTGGCCACTACGTAGCCACCCTCCACGTCCTTGCCGACACCCATGACCATCGGGTGGTCCGTTCGGCGGGCGTTCTGGCTCCGCAGGACGTCGCCCAAGGAAACGGTCTCACGGTCCGAGTTGGGAATCTCGATGCCGATGGCCGACTTCCCCGGGATGGGGCTCAGGATGCGCACATCGCTGGACGCCACGGCGTAGGAGATGTTCTTGGACAGCGCCGTGACGCGTTCCACCTTGGTTCCCGGAGACAGTTCGATCTCGTACCGGGTGACGGTGGGTCCGCGGCTGAAGCCGGTCACCGAGGCGTCCACATTGAACTGCGTCAGGGTGTCGGTCAGGGCTGCCACGACGGCGTCGTTCGCCTCCGTGCGCTCCTTCGGAATGGACCCCGGCGTCAGGAAATCCGAGGCAGGCAAAGTGTAGGTCACGTCCCCGGCCAAGGACAGCTGTTCCGTGCGCTGCGGGATGGGCGCCTGCGGCAAAGGCGCGCCGGCGGGCTTGGCCGGTACCTGGGCCACGGGGGTGGTCATTTCCGGTGTCAGGACCGGAATGGCTTCGGTGGGATTGTCCAGGCCAGGTGCCGCGCCGAGTCCCTGGGCTGCCTTGATCTTCCCGACGGCGATCTCCGCCTGCGTCGGGCGGCGCACCCCCGGCGGTACGCGCGGTGCGGACGGCGCTGGATTCTCGTCGTCGTCCACTATTGCATGTTCGAAGGCCTCGTCCCCGACGTAGCCTTCAAGCTTGGCCTCGGACTCGTCATCCTTGCCAAAGAGCCGGGTGCGCTTCTTCCTGGGCTTCGCCGCCGGCTCCTCGCCATAGAGATAACTGCGGTCGTGCGCGTCCTGGCCGGCACGGGCCTCTTCCAGGTCCACGCCCATGAGGTGCTCGTACCCGGTACGGATCCGCGAAGGGATTGCACCGAACGGCGTTGCCGTGACGATCAGAAGGGAAATGAAGGCCAGCAGGCTGTAGATGAGGACCGGAACAGCCACATGGATCGCCGCCAGCGGAGCCGCGGCGAGGAATCCAAGCATCCCGCCCGCCCGTCGCAGGCCGTCAAAGCCGTCCGCCACCGTGGGTTGGCCACCGATGACGTGCGCCAGCGCCGAACCGGCCAATGTCATGACCATGAAGCCGATGCCTACACGGTTGTTGCCCCGGCCGTCCTGCGGCTTGCGGAACAGCCGGAAGGCGCAGACAAAAAGCATGAAAGGAAGCAGCAATGACATCCAGCCAAAGGTGCCGTTGACCACGCTGTAAACGACGTCCGGAAGCCAGCCTGTCCAGCCCCACCACGCGAAGGTGGCGATTGCTATGCCAAGGACAAGGTTGAAGAGCGCGGCGCCATCACGGCGGTCCTCGGGATCGAGATCGCTGACGTCCGAACCGATGCGGCGCACGCCGGCGCCCACCACGTGGCCGATGCCCTGCCAGGCACCGGAAAGCATCCGGACCGGCAGCGGCGCATGGGGCTCGACGGCGGCCTGCTTTCCCCGCGCGGAACCGCCGCGGCCGCTCCGGGCTGCGGTGCTTTTGCTTGCAGCTCCGCCTCGGCCGGTGCCGGATTTATTGCTGGAGCTGCCTCTTGGCGTGGAGGAGGTACGGGTCGCCATAGTTGCAACGCTACCCGAAGAGGGCCTGAAATCCGCGGATTTCAGGCCCTCTTCGGGGTGCATGTTGCCGGCACGTCAGGCCTCCAGGACCACCGGGATGATCATGGGGCGGCGACGCAGCTTGCGGTTGACCCAGGTGCCAATGACCCTGCGCACCACTTGCTGCAACTGGTGGTTGGTGTGGTCGGCGTGGCTCAGCACGGCTTCCTCGAGGGCGGCATTGATCTTGGGAATGATCTCGTCGAACACGGAATCGTCCTCCGCCACGCCGCGGGCGTGGATCTCCGGGCCGGAGACGATCTTGCCCGTAGTGCGGTTGATGACCGTGATGACGGAAATGAAGCCCTCATCACCCAGGATGCGGCGGTCCTTGAGGTCCGCGTCCGTGATCTCCCCGACGCTGGAGCCGTCCACGTAGACGAAGCCCACCTCCACCTGGCCCACGATGTCTGCTTTGTGGTCCTTGAGGTCAATGACCGTGCCGTTGTCACTGAGGATGATGCCCTCGGTGGGAACGCCGGATTCCTCGGCGATCCTGCCGTTGGCGATCAGGTGCCTGGTTTCGCCGTGCACGGGCATCGCGTTAAGCGGTTCCAGGATGTTGTAGCAGTAGAGCAATTCTCCGGCAGCAGCGTGGCCGGATACGTGGACCTTCGCTGTTCCCTTATGGATCACCGCTGCGCCGAGCTTCAAGAGTCCGTTGATGATGCGGAACACGGCATTCTCGTTGCCCGGAATCAAGCTGGAAGCAAGGATGACGGTATCGCCCTGCCCCACCACCACGCGGTGGTCCCCGTTGGCCATGCGGGACAACGCGGCCATCGGCTCGCCCTGGGAACCGGTGGACATCAGGACCACCCGGTTGTCCGGGAGGTCGTCAATGTTCTTGATGTCCACCAGGATGCCCGGCGGTACGTCCAGGTATCCGAGCTTGGCGGCAATCGCCATGTTCCGGACCATGGAGCGGCCCACGAAGGCGACGTTGCGGCCATGCTTGGCCGCGGCATCCAGGACTTGCTGGACACGGTGCACATGCGAGGAGAAGGACGCCACAATGATGCGCTTCTTCGCCTGGGCAAAGAGGTTGTCCAGCGTGGGACCGATCTCCTTCTCCGCCGTGGTGAAGCCGGGAACATCGGCGTTGGTGGAGTCGGCCATGAAAAGATCCACGCCTTCTTCGCCCAAGCGGGCAAAGTGCCGAAGGTCGGTGATCCGGCCATCGAGCGGCAACTGGTCCATCTTGAAGTCGCCGGTGTGGAGGACCGTTCCGCCCTCAGTACGGAGGAACACGGCCAGGGCATCGGGGATGGAGTGGTTGACGGCAACGAACTCGCACTCGAAGGGGCCGAACTGCTCAACCTGCCCTTCGGTCACGGTCAGCGTGTACGGCTTGATCCGATGTTCCTGCAGCTTGGCTTCCACCAGGGCAAGGGTGAGTTGGGAACCGATCAGCGGGATGTCTGCCTTGAGGCGCAGCAGGTACGGTACAGCACCGATGTGGTCCTCATGGCCGTGCGTCAGCACCACGCCCACGACGTCGTCCAATCTGTCCTCGATGTACGAGAAGTCAGGCAGGATCAGGTCCACTCCGGGCTGCGTCTCTTCCGGGAAGAGCACGCCGCAGTCCACAACCAGCAATTTGCCGTTGATCTCGAAGACCGCCATGTTGCGGCCGATCTCCCCCAGCCCACCGAGCGGAACAATCCGCAACGTGCCTTGCGGCAGCTTCGGCGGAGTAACCAGTCCAGGAAGGGCGGTTTGGGTCATATTCAGCTACTTTCCGGCGGAACCGTCCTAGACGTTGAAGTCCATTCCAGCTTCCGCCAAGTCCCCGCGGATGGTGTCGATCTCGGCCTGGTCCGGCTCCACGAGAGGCAAACGGACAACCGAGTTGGGCAGGACTCCCTGCCACTTGAGAATCTGCTTGGCGGCTACTGCGCCCTGGACCCGGGTCATGGTTGCGCGAACCACGGGCTCCAATTCAAAGTTGATGGCCCTTGCCGTGGCGAGGTCGTTCGCGTTGACCGCGTCGATCAGCTCGCGGAAGCGGCGCGTCGCCACGTGCGTGGTGACCCCCACCAGGCCTGCGGCACCGAGCGCCATCCACTGCAGCGTCAGCCCGTCGTCCCCGGAGTAGAAGACGAGGTCGGTCTCGGCCATCACGCGGGTGGCGGCGGCGAAGTCGGCCTTGGCGTCCTTGACGGCCACGATGTTCTGGTGCTTGGCCAGGGCAATCATGGTCTCGGGAGCAATCTGGATGGAGGAGCGGCCGGGGATGTCGTAGAGCATCACCGGGAGGTCGGTGGCGGACGCGATGGTCTCGAAGTGCGCGCGCACACCGGACTGGCTTGGCTTGTTGTAGTAGGGGGTGACGATCAGGAGGCCGTCGACGCCTACCTCAGCGGCACGCTGGGAGAGGTGGACGGAGTGTGCGGTGTCGTTGGTGCCGGTGCCGGCAATGATCGCTGCCTTGCCGCCGACTGCGTCCTTGACGGCGCGGAACATGCCGATGTTTTCATCGTCAGTGAGGGTGGACGTCTCACCGGTGGTACCGGTAACTACAAGACCATCGCAACCATCTGCCACGAGCTTTTCTGCCAGCGCCGCGGCTTGGTCGTAGTCGACCTTGCCGTCCTCGGTGAACGGGGTGACCATGGCGGTCAGCAGGGTACCAAGAGCGGGAATGTGGGCGCGGGAGTCAGACATAGGAAAAACGTTACCCTGTCCCGCGCGGGTTATGAGAATACGGTCCGCGTGATGGTCGTCATGGGGTGGAGGCCGGGCGGACGGTCCGACGCCTCGGCTCCTCGGCACAATAGTGCGCCACAGCCCGCTCCTTAAGCTGTTCGGCCCACGCCACGAGCCGCTGCGATGCCCGCACATACTCAAAGAGTTCGAGCGGGGTGAGGGCTTCAAGGTCTGTTTCAGCAAGGCGCCGGGCCAATTCCGCCCCGGGAGCCTGCTCCCCCAGCACCACACCCTCGCGGCGCCACTGGACATCCTCGGGCGCCTCCCCCGCAACGAGTTGCCTGAACAGGAAGTCCACCACACCGGGGCTCATCGCCTTCATGGGACCAGCCAGGCCATCCGCGGGTTCGGAAGCATTGTTCATGAAGCCATGTTATTCGAACATATCTTCGAAAAACAAGGGCAGGTATCCGCCAAAGACCATCCCACTGCCGGCACAGCGCCTTCACAGCAGCCCATGAGACGATCACTTCATGACGTGGCGAGAGACGGCTCCATCCCGGGAATCTCCCGGCGGCAGCACGCTCGCCACACGCCTCACCGGGATCGACGCCGCACGGGGCGCGGCACTCCTGGGCATGATGGCAACCCACCTGGTACCAACCTTCGGGCCGGCACCGGAGTGGGCACCCACTTGGGTTGGCCTGACGTTTTCCGGGCGCTCTTCGGCCTTGTTCGCCGTCCTCGCGGGCATTGGCCTGGCGCTCTCAACCGGCAAACAGGAGCCCCGGCACGGCTCCGGACTGTGGGCTGCGCGGCGCGGCGTCGCCTTGCGGGCCTTGGTGATTGCCGTCGTCGGGCTGATGCTCGGTGGCCTCGACGTCAACATCGCCATCATCCTGGTCCACTACGCCGTGTTGTTCCTCTGCGTCCTGCCGTTCCTGGGCCTTCGGCTCAAGGCCCTGTGTGCCTGGGCTGCCGGCTGGGTACTGGCCGCGCCGGTCCTGGCCTATCTGGTCCGCCCGCTGCTCCTGGAGGCCAACCCACCCCTGCAGTTGGGCCATAACCCTGGCACCGATGACCTCGAAACGCCTGGCAAGCTCCTCGCGGATCTCTTCTTCACCGGCTATTACCCGGTGTTCCAGTGGATGGCGTACCTGCTGATCGGGCTGGTCATCGGCCGCCTCGCCCTCACAACCGTTCGCGTCCAGTGGCTGCTGGTGGGGGCGGGCACGGCAGCGGCAGTGGCAGCAAAACTCGCGGGAACAGCAGCCATGGAATCGTTTGGCGGCCGCGCTGCGTTGGAAGCGCTCCCGCAAACCCGCGGCTATCCCTTGGAGAGCATGCTCCAGGTCAACCTCACCGGGCTCCAGCAAACCGGTTCCTGGTGGTGGCTTGCCACAGCGTCGCCGCATGCGGGAACCACGTTGGACCTGCTGCACACCAGCGGCGTTGCCGCAGCCGTCACCGGAGTGTTCCTTCTCCTCGGCAGGGTGGCCGAGCGTCTCAAGGTCAACTTCCTTGTGGTCCTCAGCGGCCCTGGAGCCATGACCCTGACCCTGTACACAGCCCATGTGTGGGTTGTTTCGGGTTTTGCCGGCAACCCGCTGCCGGCAGGCTGGACGGACGAAGGCATGTACTGGGCACAAGCCTTGGCCGCAGTATCCATTGGCGCTTGTTTTGCCTTGCTGCGGCGTCGCGGCCCCCTTGAATGGCTCGCCCACCAGGCGTCCCGGCTGGGCAGTTACCGCCCCGCAGCGGTGGGCTGAGAGCGGAACAGCTTAACGGCGTCGCGCATGGAGGCACGGGCGCGCTTCCGGTCTCCCGAGGCGTCGTACGCGCAGCTAAGCCGGAACCAGGAGCGCCAGTCCTCGGGAGCCGCCTCGGCTTCGGCCTTGTACTTTTCGAATTCGGCGTCTGCTGCGGCGCGGACGATCCGTCCGCCGGGAGTCCGCGGCAGGTTGTCGACCGGAAGGCCGCCTTCGGATTCAAGGACTTTGGCCATTTGCTCAGTGCGGGCACCAAACAGCAGTTCCCGGATCAGCGCCCACGCACCGATAACGGGCAACACCAGGTACGCGGCGCCGATTCCCTTCGCAACGGGGCTGGGATCGCCCAGTAACAGCAGAGACCGCTGCAGGGAAACCACCAGGTACAGCACCAGGAGCAACGTGATCGCCCCGACCCAGATCTTGGTGCGGTTCTTCTTCAATGCCTGCCACAAACTGCCCATGGTGCTAAAGCCCCAGGTCAAGGTAGCCGTCCAGCCCCACGGTGAGGCCGGGATGCGCGGCAACTTTCCGCAGCCCCAGCAGCACGCCGGGCATGAACGACGCCCGGTCGAAGGAGTCGTGGCGAAGCGTCAGCTGTTCACCCGGACCGCCGAAAAGCACCTCCTGGTGCGCCACCAGGCCGCGAAGGCGGACGCTGTGCACGCGCACTCCTTCCACGTCGCAGCCCCGCGCACCATCCAGCTCGGATTCCGTGGCGTCAGGGCTGGCCGGGACGCCTGCCTCCTGGCGGGCTTCGGCAATCAGCTGGGCGGTGCGCACGGCAGTACCGGAAGGTGCATCCACCTTGTTCGGGTGGTGCAGTTCAATGATTTCGACGGATTCGAAGTATTGCGACGCCTTGGCGGCAAAGGCCGACGCCAAGACGGACCCCAGGGCAAAGTTGGGAGCGATCAGGACACCCGTACCGGGCTTCTGTTCCAGCAGTTCACCCAGCGATGCCAGCCGCTGGGTGTCCCAGCCGGTGGTACCCACAACGGCGTGGATGCCGTGCTCAACGGCGAAGCGGACGTTGGCCTCGGTAGTATCAGGAACCGTCAGGTCAACCACGTACTGCGCACCTGCCTCGAGCAGCGTCTCCAGGGAATCACCTCGGCCGAGGGCAGCCACCAACGTCATATCCTCGGCGGCCTCGACTGCCTTCACGGCCTCGATTCCCATGCGCCCGTGGGCGCCCAGCACTGCTACGGCAAGTTGTTCGGTCATGCCCTTAAGCCTACCGTCGGGTCGGGCAGGCCCCGGAACCGTTACTCCCCGGCGCCCACCCATTCGACGGTGCCGTCGGTGAAAAATTGTTCCTTCCAGATGGGAACCTGCGCTTTGATCCGGTCCACGAGTTCGGAGCAGACCGCGAAGGCCTGTCCACGGTGGGCGGCGGCCACGGCGCACACCAGTGCGGGATCCCCCACTTCCAACGTGCCGATCCGGTGGGCTGCCCAGATGCGCACCGGCTGTGAGGCCTCCCCGGCATGTTCGGCCACCAGTTGTGCCACCACCTCGGTCATGGTGCGGTGCGCAGTGGGGTGGGCGCTGTAACTCAACCGGTCCACGGCCTTGCCGGCGTCGTGGTTGCGCACCACGCCGCTGAAGCTCACCACCGCACCGGAGGTCTCCGATTCGACGGCGGCGATCGCCTGGTCAACGGAGATCGGCTCGGCACTGAGCACCGCGTTGACGACTTCGAAGTCTGTTTCAGTGGGCATGGCTTCCTTCCAATTGTTCGCAAAGATGTCCGATCAGCGGATCGAGCACGGCCAGGCCGTCCATGACACCCTTCGGGGAGCCCGGAAGGTTGATGATGAACGTCTGTCCGGCGGCCCCGGCGTGGCCGCGGCTGAGCATCGCCATGGGCGTCTTGGCAGCACCCGCCCTGCGGATGCCCTCCATGATTCCCGGAATCTCCCGGTCAAGGAGCGGCAAGGTCATTTCCGGCGTCCGGTCATCCGGGCTGAGGCCCGTACCGCCGCTGGTGATCACGACGGCGGGTTGCTGGGTCAGCAGGGCCCGCAGGGCCGCGCCAACCGGCTCCCCATCAGGGACCACCATGGCGGGGAACGTCTCGAAACCGTGTTCCGCCAACCAGTCCAGGATGACGGGCCCGGTCTCGTCGCGGTAGATTCCTGCCGCCGCCCGCGTGGAGGCTATGACGACGCCGGCCTTCCGCGGACCGTGGGTGTTCGGCTCGCACGCACTCATTCAGCGGCACCTCCCGGCTCGGCCGGGACGCCCTGTCCGGTGATGGTCCAGTCGCCGCTCTTGCCGCCGCTCTTGGCCAGGACGTGGATGTCCGTCAGGACGGCGTGCTTGTCCATGGCCTTGATCATGTCGTAAACGCTCAGGGCCGCCACGGACGCGGCGGTCAGCGCTTCCATTTCCACGCCGGTCACCCCACGCGTCTTGACCGTCGCCACGACGGTTACCGATGCGCGGTCCAGCTCAAAGTCGATGGTGACCTTGGAAATCGGCAGGGGATGGCAAAGCGGGATCAGTTCCGGAGTCTTTTTCGCCGCCATGATTCCGGCCACGCGGGCTACGGCCAGCGCATCACCCTTGGGAAGGCCGCCGGAGCCCAGCAAGGCAAGCACCTCCGGGGTGCTCCGGACGGTCGCCGTGGCTGTGGCTTCGCGGGTGGTTACTGCTTTGTGGGAGACGTCCACCATCTGGGCCGTCCCGTCCTGCCGGAGATGCGTCAGCTCGCCCGGCTCATTGGAAAGGTGGTTCACAGTACCCATACTTCCACTTCGGCCCCTTCGGGCAGTTCCGTGACGTTCGCCGGGATCTGCACCAGGGCGTTGGAGCGGGCCAACGCATGGACCAAGTGCGAGCCCGCCCCGCCCTCCATGCGGAATACACCGTTGGAGAGCCTGCCGCGCCGCACCTGGTGCTTGCCGTCCGGCGACGTCAGGCCCGCCGCGAGGCGGGCCTGTTGGACCGGTCGGGGCGCCGGGGTTCCCAGCACCTGGGACAGTGCCGGGCGCAGGAACATTTCAAACGAGACGAGGCAACTGACCGGATTGCCCGGGAAGCCCAGGAACGGAACGCCCTGGAAGCGGCCAATGCCTTGTGGGCCGCCGGGTTGCATGGCAACCGGCACGAAGTCGACGTCTTCAGCAGCCAGTGCTTGGCGGACCACCTCGTAGTCCCCCTTGCTGACGCCACCAGTGGTGACCATCAGGTCTACCTGGGCGGCATGCCCGCGAAGGACCGCAAGGAGCGATTCCGGATGGTCGTCCGAGATTCCCGTCCGAACCACCTCGAGGCCGGCCTGCCGCATGGAGGCTTCCAGCAACGTGCCGTTGGAATCGAAGATCTTTCCCGCAGTGAGGGACTGTCCAGGTTCAACCACTTCGTCGCCCGTAGTCACCAGGAGGACGCGGACGGGCCGGCGCACTTCCACCGTGGTCAGTCCGAACGCCGCGAGCAATCCCAGTTGGGCAGGGCCCAGCTGGGTACCGGCTGCCAGGGCGAGTTGGCCCTCGGCTATGTCGCTGCCCACGTTCCTGACGAACGTGCCGGGGGCGGTGGCCGGAAGCCGGACCTCGGCGTCGGCACCCGGCGCAGGGAAGGTGTCCGGGACGGCCTTCTCGATGGGCACGACCGCATCGGCACCCTCCGGGATCATGGCGCCGGTCATGATGGGCACGGCAAAGCCTGGCCGCAGCGCTTCGGGGGCCGCGCCTGCCGGGATCGGAGCTGCCACTTTCAGCACCGCACCACCATCGGCAAGATCAGAGGTCCGGACGGCAAAACCATCCATCTGGGAGTTGTCGAAGGGCGGCAGGGAGCGCGGGGCGTGGAGGTCGACGGCGAGCGCCCGGCCCAGTGCCTCCAGCAACGGCACGTGATCGCTGCCCTGGTTCTGTACAGCAGCGCTGTCCGAGGGCTGCGTCCTGTCCACCAACCGGGCAGTGAGCAGCTCCACCACGGCGGCACGGTGGTCTGCAACAGATCTGGGCACGGAGGTCCTCCTGTGGTTGCGCAGTCTTCAAGCTTGGGATCCGGAGTTGTCCGGCCCTACCCAGAGTAGGGCCTCAAGCCACCTTCAGGTTGATCGTGTGGTAGCCGGTGGCTCCGTCGGGGGCCACGGGGGCCCGGTTTTCGCTTTGGGGCTGCCCGGTCAGGTCGGTGGCCCGGACCTGGACCTCGTAGTCTCCGGGAGCCAGGTCGATTCCCAGTTGCCACTGGTACCACGTGTCGTTGGAGATGCCCGCTGCGAGCGTTGCCTGTTGCCAGGCTCCCCTGTTGACGCGCAGTTCCACGCGGCTGATCCCGCGATGTTGTGCCCACGCTACGCCGCCAAACCGGACTGTTCCGGCCTTGGCCGTCCGGCCGCTGCGGGGTACGTCGATCCGTGATTGCGTCTTGATGGGTCCGTGGTCGCTCCACCCCCGCGTGGACCAGTATGCGGTGTCGTCGGCGAAGCGGGTCACTTTGAGTTCCGTGAGCCACTTGGTCGCCGAGACGAATCCGTAGAGTCCCGGCACGATCATGCGGACGGGGAAGCCGTGCTCCAAGGGCAGCGGCTCGCCGTTCATGCCGACGGCCAACAAGGCGTCCCGGTCATCGGTGAGGACCTCGAGCGGCGTGCTCGCGGTCCATCCATCATTGCTCGTGGAGAGCACCATGTCCGCTCCGGGTTGGGGGCCTGCCATGGCCAGGAGTTCACGGACCGGCCAGCCGAGCCACAGTGCGTTGCCGATCAACTCTCCCCCCACCTCGTTGGAGACGCACGCGATGGTGATGTGCCGGGCCGTCATGGGTTTGGTGAGCAGCGTGGCGAAGTCGATGTCGACTTCCCGCTCCACCATTCCCGTCACTTTCAGCTTCCAGGACGGTGGATCAATGGCCGGGACGGTCAAGGCAGTGTCGATCCGGTAGAAATCCTCGTTGGACGTAACCAAGGGGCTGATGCCGTCAACGGCCAAGGAGGCTCCAGCGGGGACCGGCTGCGGTGCGGTCACGGCGGACGGCAGCGTCAGCGAGCCACGGAAGCCCGAAGCGACCGCGGTGGCCCGGGTGAGGACCACTGTGGCGACGCCCGCCACGGCAGCGGCTATGGAGGTCACGGCCATGGCATTGAGGAAGCTGCGGCGCGCCAGCGGTCCAGGCTCTCCGGCAGGCTCCTTCCGGTCCTCCGGCGGCGCCCATTCCAGCAGCCGCCGCACGAGCGTCCGGAGCAACACCATGGTCACCACGGCGGCAACGATCGGGGCAAACCCGGCTTGCGGAGTGGATTGGGCCCGCGTCAGGACGGCCGTGAGCCCGGCGATGCCCGCCAGGCCCGCCAAGGCCAGTCCCAGGCCCTTCCGACGGCGTTCCAGCACGCCTGCCACCGCGGCAAGGACCGCAGCCACGAGCACAATCGAGGCCACCAGCACGATTTTGTCCGCCGTTCCGAAGAGCTGGATCACCACGTCCTTCACTCCCGGGGGAACGGCGTCGATCACCGCGCCGCCCAGGGCAGTGACCGGCGAGACCAACGGACTCAGCAAGCCTGCAGTGAGCTCCCCTGCGGCAATCCCGGCGGCACCGGCAACAACTCCTGCCCCGGCGGCCCACCTTCCGGCCCTTCTTCTCATGATGTCCCTCCCTGGACGTTGTTCGCCGCAGTACCTCCGCCAGCCGGCAGTGAGAGTGCGAAGCGGCAACCGCCGTCGACGTTTTCCACGCTGACCCTTCCACCGTGGGCTTTCACGATCCCTGCCACCATGCTCAAACCGATCCCGGCCCCGCTGTAACTCCCCTGCAGTCCGGCTGCGCTCCCCCGGGCGGGGTCCTTCTGCCAACCGGTCTCGAACAGATGTGGCAGGTCATCGGCCGGGATTCCCCCACAACGGTCCTGCACGGCGACCACCGCGTGGCCGTCGTCCCGACCCACGGTCACATGCACGTCCGTATGAGGCTTGCTGTAGATGATGGCGTTCAGCAGGACGTTCCGGAGCGCCCTTGCCACGCTCGGACCGTCAGCGACCGCCATGCATTCCCGGTCGCCACCGCCGTCCAGCGTTATGCCGCGTTTCGCCGCCAAAGGAGCCACATCGGACAAGGCATCGCTCACGAGGTCGTAGAGGTCCAGTGGTTCGGCACGCAACTGGAGCGAGCCGGCCTGGATTTTCGACAACTCGAGGAGGTCGTTGACCATGGCAGTCATCTGCTCGGTTTGGCCGATGATCTTCCGGTAGTAGGCCGAAACGTCCGAGGCCATGCCGTCCTCCAGGGCTTCGGTCATGGCGCGCATGCTGGCGAGCGGGGTCCGCAGGTCGTGGGAAATCCAGGAGACCAGCTCCCGGCGGGCGGTCTCGATCGCTGCTTCGCGTTCCCGGGACTCCGCCAGGCGCCTGCTGCTGGCCTCCAATTCCTGCGCGAGCCCGGCCAGCTCGGACGTCATGGCCGGGGCGGCCTTCTGCTGGTTGTCCGCGGTCTCCAGGGTTTCCCCGCGGCCCAGCCTGCGGGCGGCGTCCACCAACCGGGCCGCGTTCCGCGAGACTCCGGCACCCAGCATGAGGGACAACGACACCGCGACCACCGAGGCCATGGCAAGGATGTACCACATGACTTCGAGGTCCCTGGCGGAGATGAACATGGCATTGAAGGCGCTGACCATCCCCGCCACGAGCACGGCGACGGTAGCCACCACCACCAGGCAAATCTGAACCAGGACCGAGGCCCGCCGCAGGGCGCGGAGCAAGAACAGGGTGGCCGTCCCGATCACCACCGCCCAGAGAAGCACCCATGCGAGGATGGTGGCCAGGTCATTGCCCTGCAAGGCCGTCTCCTGAATCGAACCGGTAGCCGACGCCCCACACCGTCTTGAGCAGTTCGGGTTTGGTGGGATTGTCCTCGATCTTTTCCCGGAGCCGGCGCACATGGACCGTCACCGTGGAGAGGTCCCCGAAGTCCCAGCCCCACACGGCTTTGATGAGCTCCTCGCGGCTGAAGACCTGGTTGGGCCTCCGGAGCAGGAACGCCAGCAGGTCGAATTCCCGCACTGTCAACGTCAAGGCTGTCCCATGGTGGGTGACCGTTCGGGATGCCGGGTCCAGGACGAACCCGGCCAACTCCACGGTGGGTTCGGGCGCGTACTCCTTGACGCTTCGGCGAAGCACTGATTTCACGCGGAGCACGAGCTCCCGCGGCGAAAACGGCTTGGTCACGTAGTCGTCCGCTCCCATTTCCAGGCCCAGGATCCGGTCGTCTTCAGTGCCGAGCGCCGTCACCATGATGACGGGCACGCTCATGCTCAAGCGCAGCCGGCGGCAAACTTCCACGCCGTCAAGTCCGGGCAGCATCCGGTCGAGGATGACCAGGTCCGGCTGCCGGCCCGCTGCAAGTTTGAGGGCAGTGAAGCCGTCCCCGGCGATATCCACCTGGAAGCCCGCTTTCAGGAGATAGTCACGGACCACTCCGGCGATGGTCTCTTCGTCCTCCACCAGGAGGATGCGGCGGTTTCCGGTTTCCGTCGCTGGTGCTGCCGATTGCGTGCTCACGCTTTCAGCATAGGTTCGCTGCCGGGGCGCGGCACCCGAATCCGGGCCGGCGACAGCAAGCGTACGGATTCCGTAAGAACTGGCAGTTCCAGCCGGATATGACTGCCTGCGCAGGTCCAATGCGTGGACTGCGAAGTGGCCGGTGTCACGGATCACGTCCGCTTGACGTAGCCTTGATATATGAGTGTTCAGCTGGGGATGCCGCCGCTTCCCGGAGGGAACGGCGCGGGTCCGGTACCGCCGCCGCGTCCGGTCGGCACGCCTGCAGGGCTCTGGGACCGCTACGGCCGCCGGGCCACTGACATGCGGCTGTCCCTGACCGACAAATGCAACCTGAGGTGCACCTACTGCATGCCCGCCGAGGGCCTGGAGTGGCTTTCCAAACAGGCCGTCATGACCAAGGATGAGATCGTCCGCATTGTCCGCGTGGGCGTGAGTGCCTTGGGCGTGCGGGAACTGCGGCTCACGGGCGGCGAACCGCTGGTCCGGGCGGACCTTGCAGAGATCATCACGGCCTTGCGCAGCGAGCATCCGGACCTGCCCATCTCGATGACCACCAACGGTGTTGGGCTGGACAAGAAGGCCAAGGCCCTGAAATCCGCAGGCCTGACCCGCATCAATGTCTCCCTCGATTCCCTGCACGAGGAAACCTTCACCAAACTGACGCGCCGGCCTTTCCTGGACCGTGTCCTGGCCGGCGTGGATGCCGCCTGGGCAGCGGGCCTGGGACCGGTGAAGCTGAACGCCGTGCTGATGCGGGGAATCAACGACGCCGAATCCCCTGACCTGCTCGCCTGGGCGTTGGACCGCGGCTATGAACTGCGCTTCATCGAGCAAATGCCGTTGGACGCCGACCACGGCTGGACCCGGCGCAACATGATCACGGCGGCCGAGATCCGCGGGTTGATGTCCGAGCGCTTCGTGCTCAGTGCCGATCCCCGCGAACGCGACGGCGCGCCTGCCGAACGTTTTGAAGTACGACGCCGGGAGGCGGCTTCCGGCGAAGCCACCGGACCGGTACTGGGCACCGTAGGTATCATCGCCTCTGTCACGGAACCCTTCTGCGCCGACTGCCGGCGCACCCGCATCACCGCCGAAGGCAAGATCATGAGCTGCCTCTTCTCCCACGAAGAATTCGACCTGCTGGGCCTTCTTCGCCAGGGCGCCACGGACCAACAGCTCGCCGAACGTTGGCAGGATGCCATGTGGATCAAGCCCAAGGCCCACGGCATGGACCACACCGGCCTGGGTGCACCCGACTTCGTGCAGCCGGACCGCAGCATGAGTGCAATCGGAGGCTGAACCCTTGCTCGTCCGTTACTTCGCAGCCGCACGCGCGGCAGCGGGACTCGAAGAAGAAGTACACCAACTGCCGGAAGGCAGCAGCCTGGAGGCATTGCTGGAAGCGGCACTCGCCGTCGAACGTCCGCAGCCGCCGGAAGGCACTCCGTCATTGTCCCGGGTGGTTGCGCGCAGCAGCTTCCTGCGCAACGAAGTGGCTGTCCGTGACCATTCGGCGCCGCTGGGCGCCGACGACGTCATCGATGTCCTGCCTCCCTTTGCAGGCGGCTAAGGATCAGTCCCTCCGGAAGACGCTTTTCAACAACGGCCTGAATGCCGGCCTGCCCTCCCCTCGCTTCGCTTCCAGCCGGAGCTCCGCGGTGTGCACCAGGACATCGTCCTCGATGCGGAACGTGTGGCGCGCGACGCCGTCGTCCGTCCTGCGTTCCAGGGTCAACACGCCCGCCGACCACAGTCCCCGAACGGGAGCGGCAGGCGGACGTCCCATACTGTCCACGTAATACCACAGCGTGCCGCCGTGCCCAGGGTCCACGGTAAACATGCCGTGCCCCTCCAGGTGGCCGCCATCGGGTTCACGATGGCGGTAGCTCTGCACCACTGCATGCCCACCGGCCGCCACGGTGAAAACGACTTCGGCTTCCGCAGTGCGTGCCGGACCCCACGGAGAAGACGCAATCTCGGTCAGTCCACGCCAATGCCCGATGAACGGGCGCAGCAGCTCAGCAGCGCGTCCGGCGTCCGGATGGTCCCGGGGTGGCTGGCCCATGGCGACTCCAACGTTCGGCCTTAAAGGACAAGGCAGCATGATCGTGTGATCATGCTGCCTTGCCGGAAGTCCTGAGTCCAGAGGTCCACGGCCTAAAGGCCGAATGTCTCGTTCTCTTCGAAAGGACCGACGACGGTAATGGTCCGGGGGGCTGCGGCGAGCTCTCGGGCGAGTTCCTGGACTTCATCCACCGTGACGGCCTTGATCCGGTCCAGGGTCTCGTCAATGTCCTGGAATTCTCCGGACACCAGTTCGGCCCTGCCCAGGCGGGACATGCGCGAGCCGGTGTCTTCCAGTGCCAGGACAATTCCGCCGCTGAGCTGGCCCACGGCCTTGCGCAATTCTTCTTCCGTGATTCCGTCGGCGGCCAATTTTTCCAGCTCCACGCCCAGGAGTTCCAGGACCTGGGTGACCTTGGACGGGGTGCAGCCGGCGTACATACCGAAGTAGCCGGCATCGGCATACGCGGCCGTGAAGGAATAGGTGGAGTAGACGAGTCCGCGCTTCTCCCGGATTTCCTGGAACAGGCGCGAGGACATTCCACCGCCCAGGACGGCATTGAGCACGCTCATCACGAACCGCCGGTCATCGGTCGCCACGATCGTGGAGCACCCCATGATGATGTTTGCCTGCTCCACGGGACGCTTGACGACGTGGAGGCCGGCCGTACCGGTAATGACGGCGCGGTCCGTGGCACGGCGGTCAACGGGGGCGGCTTCGGTGTCCAATTGCCAGCCCGCCGATTCGAGCGCTTGCTGCACCAACTCGCAGACGACGTCGTGGTCCAAGCCGCCGGCTGCCGTAATCACAAGTTCCTCGGGGCGGTAGTACCGCTGGTAGTGCGCCCACACCGAGTCCCTGGCCACGGCTTTGATGGCGTCCGGAGTTCCACCGATGGGACGGGCCAGCGGGTGGCTGCCCAGGACGGCAGCCACGAATTTCTCGTGGGCCACATCCGTGGGGTCGTCGCTGTCCATGGCGATTTCTTCGAGGATGACGTCCCGTTCCTGCTCCAGTTCGGCGGGATCCAGGACGGCACCGGTGATCATGTCCGCGATCACGTCAATGGCCATGGGCAGGTCGGTGTCCAGGACCCGCGCGAAGTAGCACGTGCTTTCCTTGGCCGTCGCTGCGTTGGATTCGCCGCCGACTTCGTCGAAGGCCGAGGCTATTTCCAGTGCGGTGCGGCGCTTGGTCCCCTTGAACAGGAGGTGCTCCAGGAAGTGGGTAGAGCCGTGCTGGCCCTCGGCCTCATCGCGCGAACCTACTGCCACCCAGAAACCGATCGTGGCCGAACGCTGTCCCGGCATCGCTTCCGTGAGGACACGCACGCCGCCGGGGAGGACCGAGCGCCGCACGACCGAACCGCCTTCGGCGCCATGGATCAATTCTCCGCCCGGAAGCGTCTGCTGCAAGGGCAGGGGTACGACAGTCATTCAAACCTTTCAGATAAGCCGGAAGGGCCGGTGGACCTTTAAGCCCACCGGCCCCTTCAGGGTACTGCTTTGCAGACTACTCTGCGGACGCCTCAGCGGCCTCGGCCGGAGCGTCCTCGGAAGCGCCTTCTTCTTCGGCAACCACCGGGGAGAGGGACAGCTTGCCGCGGTCGTCGATCTTGGTGATCTCGACCTGGACCTTTTGGCCCACCGAGACGACATCCTCCACGTTGTCCACGCGCTTGCCGTTGGCCAGCTTGCGCAGTTCGGAGATGTGCAGGAGGCCGTCCTTGCCCGGGGTCAGGGAAACGAACGCGCCGAACGTGGTGGTCTTGACCACGGTGCCCAGGTAGCGCTCACCGACTTCCGGAACCTGCGGGTTGGCGATCGCGTTGATGGCCGAACGTGCGGCGTCGGCGGACGGGCCGTCGGTTGCACCGATGTAGACCGTGCCGTCGTCCTCGATGGAGATGTCCGCGCCGGTGTCTTCCTGGATCTGGTTGATCATCTTGCCCTTGGGGCCAATGACCTCGCCGATCTTGTCAACGGGGATCTTCACTGCGATGACGCGCGGTGCGAACTCGGAGAGCTCGTCCGGGGTATCGATCGCTGCGTTGATGACCTCGAGGATGTGGAGGCGGGCCTCGCGGGCCTGCTTCAGGGCAGCGGCCAGGACGGAAGCCGGGATGCCGTCGAGCTTCGTGTCCAGCTGGATGGCCGTGACGAACTCGGAGGTGCCGGCAACCTTGAAGTCCATGTCGCCGAAGGCGTCTTCGGCGCCGAGGATGTCAGTCAGCGCTGCGTAGCGGGTCTGGCCGTCAACCTGGTCGGAAACCAGGCCCATGGCGATACCTGCGACAGCGGCCTTCAGCGGCACGCCTGCGTTGAGCATGGACAGGGTGGAAGCGCAGACCGAACCCATGGAGGTGGAGCCGTTGGAGCCCAGTGCCTCGGAGACCTGGCGGATGGCGTACGGGAATTCCTCACGGGTGGGGAGGACCGGAACCAGGGCGCGCTCAGCGAGGGCACCGTGGCCGATTTCGCGGCGCTTCGGGGAGCCAACGCGGCCCGTCTCACCGGTGGAGTACGGCGGGAAGTTGTAGTTGTGCATGTAGCGCTTGCGCGTTACCGGTGACAACGAGTCGATCTGCTGCTCCATCTTGAGCATGTTGAGCGTGGTGACACCCATGATCTGGGTCTCGCCGCGTTCGAAGATGGCCGAACCGTGAACGCGCGGAAGAACCTCGACCTCGGCGGTGAGCTGGCGGATGTCCGTCAGGCCGCGGCCGTCGATGCGGATCTGGTCCTTGAGGATCCGCTGGCGCACAACGTGCTTGGTGACCGAACGGAAAGCAGCGGAAAGTTCCTTCTCGCGGCCTTCGAAATCTGCGGCGAGTGCGCCGAGGACTTCATCCTTGAGCTCATCCGAAGCGTTGTCGCGATCCTGCTTGTCGGCGATCTGGAAGACGGCAGCCAGCTTGTCGGCGGCGGCAGCTTCCACAGCGGCGTAGGCGTCATCCTGGTAGTCGAGGAAGACGGGGAACTCCACCGTGGGCTTGGCGGCGCGGGCAGCCAGGTCGGCCTGGGCCTCGCACAGTGCCTTGATGAACGGCTTGGCAGCCTCAAGGCCCTCGGAAACAACCTCTTCGGTGGGAGCGGTTGCACCCTGTTCCTTGATGAGGTTCCAGGAGTTGTCCGTGGCTTCCGCTTCGACCATCATGATCGCGACGTCGTCGCCTGCGATGCGGCCGGCGACAACCATGTTGAAGACAGCGTTCTCCAGCTGCGAGTGCTTGGGGAAGGCCACCCACTGCGAACCCTGCTCGTCGGCGATGAGGGCAACGCGGACGCCACCGATCGGGCCGGAGAACGGCAGGCCGGAAAGCTGGGTGGACATGGAGGACGCGTTGATGGCCACGACGTCGTAGAGCTCGTCCGGGTTGATGGCCAGGACGGTGACCACGATCTGGACTTCGTTGCGGAGGCCCTTGACGAAGGCCGGGCGCAGCGGGCGGTCCATGAGGCGGCAAGCCAGGATGGCTTCGGTGGACGGACGGCCTTCGCGGCGGAAGAACGAGCCCGGGATGCGGCCCGCGGCGTACATGCGCTCTTCGACGTCCACCGTCAGCGGGAAGAAGTCGAAGCCTTCACGCGGCTGCTTGCCCGCAGTAGTGGCGGAGAGGAGTGCGGTGTCGTCGTCGATGTAGACCATCGAAGCGCCGGCGGCCTGCTTGGCAAGGCGGCCGGTTTCGAAGCGGATGACGCGCTTGCCGAAACGGCCGTTGTCAATGATCGCTTCGGAGAACTGGATTTCGGGACCCTCCATGAGAGTCACCTCCGTTTCTGTTAGCGGAAGTCCGCCGCATCAACCCAGGCCCCTTCTTTATTACTGGCCTGTACTACACCCGGTCATCGATCGAGACCCACGGGCTGCACCGTCTCCGGCGCCCATCCCGGGAATCACTACCGAGGACCGCGAATGCGCGATGCGGTTGATTCCTGTTTTTAGTTGTTGAAGAAGGCGGCCCGTTCCGCGAGGGACCGGGCCGCCCGAAAGGCAGACTAGCGGCGCAGGCCGAGACGCTCGATGAGCGAACGGTAGCGGGCGATGTCAGTGTCCTTCAGGTAGGAAAGCATGCGCTTGCGGCGACCAACCAGTGCGAGCAGGCCGCGCTGGGTGTGGAAGTCGTGCTTGTGCGCCTTCATGTGCTCAGTCAGATCCTTGATCCGCTGGGTCAGGACTGCAACCTGGACCTCGGGCGAACCGGTGTCGCCTTCAGAGGTTGCGTATTCCTTGATGATGGACTGCTTTACAGCGGCGTCAAGTGCCACGTGAACTCCTAGAGTTGTGCCGTGCTTCCCGATGCAGCAATTCGCTGACGGGTTGCTTCCAGTGCGTCACCGCACATAAAAACAGGTCCAGCTGCCACGGACTGCGGCTGGAACCATTCATCAGTTTACCGGCAGGTCAGCAGTGTTGTCGAAAACGCTAGTCCTGGGCCAAAAGCTCGTGGGCCTGGGCAACGTCGAGGTTCATCTGTTCCACCAGCGCTTCCGGCCCCCGGTAGGCCACCATGCCGCGCAGTCGCTGGGTGAATTCCACTGCCACGGTCTGTCCGTAGAGGTTGAAATCCTCCACTTTCTCGTGCGGACGATCTATCACGTGGGCCTCCACCTGCCGGCTCACGCCGTCGAAAGTGGGGTTGGAACCAACGGAAATCGCAGCCGGCCACCGGGTGCCCGCCTGGTCGATCAGCCACCCCGCGTAAATCCCGTCAGCCGGTACATAGCCGGTGGAATCGTGGGCCAGGTTGGCCGTGGGGAAGCCAAGGTCACGGCCGCGTGCGGCACCATGGACCACTTCACCCCGCATGCGGTGCGGCCGGCCCAGCACTGCGGCCGCCGTGACGACGTCGCCCTCGGCCAGGGCATCACGCACCCAGGTGGAGGAACAACGGCGGTCGGCATCGCCGTCGTGATGCACCGGGAAGCCTCCCGCGCCGAACTCGTTGACCACCTGCACGCTGAAGCCCAGCTCGTCGCCGAGTTCCTGCATGGTGTCCACGTCGCCCACGTTGCCCGCACCGAAGCGGAGATCGTGCCCCACCACCACGTGGGCTGCGCGAAGGCCGTCCACCAGGATGTCCCGGACGAACTCCAAGGGAGTCATCGCCGCAAGGTCAAGCGTGTACTTCATGACCAGGACGGCATCCACGCCCGTGGAGCCAAGGGCGTCGAGCTTGTCCTGAAGGCCCATGATGAGCTCCGGCGCGGACTCGGGCCGGTGCACCTGCGCCGGATGGGGATCGAAGGTGACGGCAACGGCAGGAATGCCATGGCGCTTGGCTGTCCGGGTCAGTTGGGCGAGAACGTGCTGGTGGCCCCGATGGACGCCGTCAAAGTTTCCGATGGTAACGACAGTCGGTCCGAAGTCCGCGGGGACTTCGGTGGGATCGTTCCAGATGTGGACCATCAACCTCGCCTTTTACTGCTCATTTTCGTTGCACCCGGCAACCATCCGGCGCCGGAACATTCTAAGGTTACCCGCAATGCCCCACTGCTGAGGGACGGTCGCGGATCAGGAGGGCCGGCGGCGGTTCAGCCAGAGCAGGCCCAGCACGGGAAGGACCAAGGGGACGAAACCATAGCCGCGGCCGAAGAGGGACCACACAGTATCGTGCGGGAACGCCACCGGATCGAAGAGGCTCACGGCCCCCACCACCAGGACGCCCACCAGTTCCACCAGCACGGCGACCAAGGACACCTTGAACCAGGTGCGTCCGGGCTTGGCCAGCGAGATGGTGGCCACGATGTACACGAAGGCAGCAAAGGCGGAAAGGATGTGCGCCAAGGGCGCCTCGGAGAACTTGGTGGCAATCTGGTACCCGGCACGGGCCGTGGCCGAGAGGGCAAAGACGGCGTAGACCGCGATCAGCAAACGGCCCGGACCCGTGTTGCGGGTGTCCTTCTTCTGCTTTCCGGAGGCTTCGGTCTCGGTTCCAGTCACGTTGTGTTCTTCTTTCAAGGTCAGTACCAGATCTGGTTCATGCGCGCGGCCATGACCAGGGCGGTGACGCCCACGGCAGCCAGGACAAAGTTGCTCCACCGGGTTCTTTCAAGGATGGACCAGTACACGGCACCCAGCGGGATCATGAGCGCGGTGATGAGGTAGCCCCAGAATTCCCAGGGCTCCCCCGCCATCTGCTCCCCCAAGGCCACCCGGACGATCGAGCCAACGAGGTACACCAGCAAAGCGACTTCGACGGCCAGCACCGAAAAGATGGTGACGTCATTGGGGGCCTTCTTCAACAGGCCTGCCACCACGCACGTGATGGTGGAAACCAGCCCGACGATCAGGATGGAGTAGAAATACCAGTCCATGATTAGTTGTCCGACCCCGTTCCGGCGCCGGCATTTGTTCCCTGGCCCGTTCCCGGCGCGAAGACCAGCACCGGCTTGGCGAAACTCCCTGTATCAGCCAGGAGCGCAACAAGCTCTCCCGACGGCGCGAACGCTGCGGCAGGATTCTCCGAGGTAGCAGCCGCAGCCGTTCCGGCGCCCGGGCCGGCAGCAATGCGGCGGCCGAACGAAATCTCAGTGGTTTCGTCCTCGGTGAGGTCGCGGTTAGCCATCAGGGCGCGTGCCGCGACGGACATCTCCAGCACATCCAACTCTTCGGCGAGCTGCTCAAGCGTGTGGGCCTGCCCAATGCCGTACGGACCAACCTGCGTGCGTCGGAGGGCCGTCAAATGGCCGCCCACGCCCAAGGCGTTACCGAGGTCGCGGGCCAACGCCCGGATGTACGTTCCGGAAGAACATTCCACGGTGACGTCGACGTCCACTACCCTGCCGCCGTCGATCCTTTCGATGCCGTGGACCTCAAAACGGTGGATGGTCACCGGCCGGGCGGCCAGCTTTACTTCCTCGCCGGACCGGACGCGGGCGTACGAACGCTCGCCGTTGACCTTGATGGCGCTGACACTGCTGGGCACCTGCTGGATGGGTCCGGTCAGGGCAGAAACACCTGCAGCGATCGCGTCGTCGGTGACGTCCGCGGCGCTCCGTGCCTCAGTGACGTCGCCTTCGGCGTCGTCCGTGATGGTGCTTTCGCCGAGCCGAATGGTGGCGGTATAGGTCTTTGACGTGCCCACGATGTACGTCAGGAGGCGCGTGGCCTTATTGATGCCAAGGACGAGGACCCCGGTAGCCATGGGGTCGAGCGTGCCGGCATGGCCCACTTTCCGGGTACCGGCCAGCCGCCGCATCCGTCCAACCACATCATGGCTGGTCCATCCCTGCGGTTTGTCAACGATCACCAGTCCAGAAAGCACGCTTACCAGTATATGGGTGGCTAGGATGGCTCCCATGCCTGAGCTTGCCGAGCACGTCCGAGACGTCCCCGTGAACCAGATCCGCGAAATCACCGAGGCGGCGTGGTCCACGCCCGGCGCGATCGTCCTGAGCATCGGCGAACCCGGGTTTCCGCTGGCCCGGCACGTCCTGGATGCCGGAATCGCCTGCCTCGACCGGGATGAGACCAACTACACTCCCAACGCCGGCATCCCGGCACTGCGCGAAGCGTTCGCCGCAAGGTTCCGGGCGCACCAGCACGTGGACGTCCAGGCGGACCGCGTCTACGTGGTTGATGGCGCCCAGCAGGGCCTGCACTTCGTGATGAGCATGCTGCTCTCCCCCGGCGACGAGATCCTGATCCCCAATCCCGGCTACCCCACGTTCGCCATGACGAGCCACCTCCTGCATGCGGAACCCGTGCATTACCCGCTGTATCCGGAGAACGACTTCCAGCCGCATATCGAGGACATCGAGGCACTCATTTCGCCGCGCACCAAGGTCCTGATGCTGAATTCGCCCTCCAACCCCTTGGGCGCGGTGATCAGCGAGGACGCGATGCGCCTGCTGGTGGAACTGGCCGCAAAGCATGACCTGTGGGTCATCTCGGACGAATGCTACGAGGCCTTCACCTTCGACGTACCGCACGTGAGTCCGGCCCGCTTCGACAGCGATGTTCCGGGCAAGGCCCGCGTCTTTACGTCACTGACCCTCTCCAAGACCTACGGACTCACGGGCCTCCGCATTGGCGCGCTGGTCTGTCCACCAGGCTTGGAGAAGACCATGAACAACGTCATGGAGTCGATCGTCTCCTGCGTCGCTTCACCATCCCAGTACGCGGCCTTGGCGGCTTTGACCGGCCCCCAGGACTATGTCGAAGAAGCGCGCAGGCACTACCGGGGAAACCGTGACGCGGCCTCGGCCATCCTTGCGGCCAAGGGAATTCCGTTCCTGGGAGCCCAGGGCGCCTTCTACCTGTGGGCCGATGTGTCCCATGTGAGCGGCGGCAACGTCCGGGCCTGGGTGCGCAGCTTCCTGGCCGAGTCCGGCGTCGCCTTCGCACCCGGGACGGCTTTCGGGTCCATTGGCGAAGGCTGGATCAGGGTTGCGTTGTGCGGCAGCCAGGCGGACCTGCTCGACGGCGTCCGTCGCCTGCCTGCCCGGGCGTAATTGGCGCCGGGCTGCTGAACCGGGACGCCGCCGTCGAGCCTTCAGTAGTCGGTGCGTCCGGCGTTCCGCCGCCACGCGTCGAATGGCGAGTCTGCTGAGGCCAGCGGCGAATGCTCCACGGGGAGCAACCCAGGGCGTTCGCCCGCAAAGTATTCATAAAACAGGGCGTCGTCGAAGCCTGCACGCGCGGCACCGTGCCGGTCCGCGGCAAAGTACACCCGCCCGATCCTGGCCCACAGGGTGGCGGACAAGCAGAGCGGGCACGGTTCGCAACTGGCATAGAGCACCGAACCACTGAGATCGAACGTTCGGGTCTCCGCTGCTGCGCGGCGGATCGCCACGACTTCCGCGTGGGCGGTGGGATCGTTGTCCCGGGTGACACGGTTCACTCCCTCATGCACTGTGCCGTCCGGCGTCACCACGACGGCGCCAAATGGACCACCGCCGTCGGACACGTTCCGGACGGCAAGCCCGATGGCACGTTCAAGGTATTCGTTCCGCTGCTGGTCACTGTGAGCCGACATGCACTGATCTTAGCGATGCCGGGCAGCAGAAAGGCCGGCTCCCTGCACGGGGAACCGGCCCTTGGATGCTGCTTGCTAGCGGTTGGCGTCCTCGTCGAGGTCGTCGTCGTCGGAGAGGTCCGTGTCCTCTTCGTCGAAGTCGTCTTCGTCGATCTCCTGCGCGGAGTCGCCCTTGTAGGGATCGGCCTCGCCCGCGTGCTTTGCCCCGGCAGCCAAGGCGGCTACTTCGGCGTCGCGGCGCTTGGCCTCGCGCAACAGTTCCTCAAGGTTCGAGGCGTTGACCGGAATCTGGTCGGCCACGAACTCGAGGGTGGGGGTCAGCCGCACCGTGATGTTGCGGCCGACTTCCTGCCGCAGGACACCCTTGGCCTTCTCCAAGGCCTTTGCGGCATCCGTGTGGGCAACCTCGTCGCCGAACACCGTGTAGTAGACGGTAGCGTGCTGGAGATCGTTGGTGACGCGGGCGTCGGTTACTGTGATGGGATCGACGCGCGGATCCTTGACCCGACGGCCGAGTGCCTCGGCAACCACCACCTTGATCCGTTGTGCCAACTTGGCAGCGCGTGCCGGATCAGCCATGACTTCCTCCTGGAAAGTAGAAACGGGAACGGAACGGGCCCGCCGGGACAACCCTGGCGGACCCGCTCCGAACGGAACCTAGACGCGCGGCTTCTCGCGCATCTCGAAGGTCTCGATGATGTCGCCTTCGGCGATGTCGTTGTACGAGCCCAGGCCAATACCACACTCGAAGTCGGTACGGACTTCGGTGGCGTCGTCCTTGAACCGCTTGAGGGTCTCGACGGTGAGGTTGTCACCGATGACCTTGCCGTCGCGGCTGACGCGTGCCTTGGTGTTACGGCGGATGATGCCCGTGCGGACGATCGAGCCGGCGATGTTGCCGAACTTGGAAGAACGGAACACTTCGCGGACCTCGGCGGTGCCCAGCTGGACTTCCTCGTACTCCGGCTTGAGCATGCCCTTGAGGGCCATCTCGATGTCATCGATTGCTGCGTAGATGACGGAGTAGAAGCGCATGTCCACGCCTTCGCGGTCGGCCAGTTCGGCCACTCGCTCGGCAGGCTTGACGTTGAAGCCGATGATGATGGCGTTGTCCACCGTCGCCAGGTTGACGTCGTTCTGCGTGATGGCACCCACACCGCGGTGGATGACACGGAGCTGAACGTCGTCGTCTCCCACGTCGATCTTGAGCAGGGCGTCTTCGAGGGCTTCCACGGCACCGGAAACGTCACCCTTGAGGATGAGGTTGAGGGTGTCGATCTTGCCTTCGGCGACTGCCTGGTCGAAGTCTTCCAGGCTGATGCGCTTGCGGCGCTTGGCCAGGGCAGCGTTGCGGTCCGCAGCTTCACGCTTCTCGGCGATCTGGCGGGCAGTACGCTCGTCCGGCGTCACCAGGAAGGTGTCACCTGCACGCGGCACGTTGGACAGGCCGAGGACCTGGACCGGGCGGGACGGCAGGGCGACATCGAGTGCCTCGCCGTTCTCGTCGAACATCGCACGGACACGGCCGTGGGCCGTGCCGGCAACGATCGTGTCGCCGACGGCCAAGGTACCGGACTGCACCAGGACGGTGGCCACGGAACCGCGGCCCTTGTCCAGGTTCGCTTCGATGGCAATGCCTCGAGCGTCCTTGTCCGGGTTGGCACGCAGGTCCAGGGCAGCGTCCGCGGTGAGGAGGACGGCTTCGATCAGTTCGTCGATGTTGAGGTTCTGGCGGGCAGAGACCTCCACGAACATGGTGTCGCCACCGTATTCCTCGGGAACCAGGCCGTACTCGGTCAGCTGGCCCTTGACCTTGTCAGGGTTGGCGCCTTCCTTGTCGATCTTGTTCACGGCAACCACGATCGGCACCTCGGCGGCCTGGGCGTGGTTCAACGCTTCAACCGTCTGCGGCATGACGCCGTCGTCGGCTGCGACAACCAGGATCGCGATGTCGGTGACCTTGGCACCACGGGCACGCATGGCGGTGAACGCCTCGTGACCCGGGGTATCGATGAAGGTGATGTCGCGCGGAGTGCCCTCGTGGACGTGGCTGATCTGGTAAGCACCGATGTGCTGGGTGATTCCACCGTGCTCGCCGGCCACAACGTTGGAGTTGCGGATGGCGTCAAGCAAGCGGGTCTTACCGTGGTCAACGTGGCCCATGACGGTCACTACCGGCGGACGCGCCTCAAGGACGTCGTCGCCTTCGGCATCCAGTTCACCCTGGAGGTCGATGTCGAACGAGTCGAGCAGCTCGCGCTCTTCGTCTTCCGGCGAGACAACCTGCAGCTTGTAGCCGAGTTCGGCACCGAGCAAGGCGAAGGTGTCTTCGTCGAGGGACTGGGTAGCCGTTGCCATTTCACCGAGGTGGAACAGCACGGTCACCAGCGAGGCCGGGTTGGCATCGATCTTCTCGGCGAAGTCGGTGATGGAGGAACCACGACGCAAGCGGATGATGGTCTGGCCATCGCCGCGGGGTACGGTTACGCCGCCCAGCGACGGAGCGCTCATCTGCTCCAGTTCCTGGCGCTTTGCGCGCTTCGACTTGCGCTGCTTGCCACGGCCTGCGCCGCCCTTGCCGAAGGCACCCTGCGTGCCACCGCGACCGCGGCCACCCTTGCCGAAGCCACCGCCGGCGGGAGCTCCGCCACCGGTGCCTCCACCAGGAGCGCCACCCGGACGGCCGGGACCACCCGGACGGCCGGGGCCACCGGGACGGCCACCCGTGGGGGCCGGACGCTCAGTGCGGTTGGGCATCATGCCCGGAGTAGGACGGTTTCCGCCAGGGCCACCGCCGGGACGCGGAGCTCCCGGGCGGGGAGCGCCGGGACGCGGAGCACCGGGACGCGGGCCACCGGAACCGGCTGCCGGACGGGGACCGCCTGCACCGGCCGCGGGACGCGGACCACCGGGGCGTTCGCCTTCAGTGCGGCCGCCCGGACGGGGCATGCCCTGGGACGTTGCAAACGGGTTGTTGCCCGGACGCGGCGGACGCTCGCCATCGCCACCACGGCCGCGGGGCATGCCCTGCGAGGTGGCGAACGGGTTGTTTCCGGGGCGCGGACCACCGGGGCGTGGAGCCTGGCCGCCGCCGGAACGTCCCTGGGCCGGGGCGTCTGCCTTGGGAGCAGGACGGGCACCGGGCTTTGCGGACACCGGCGTGGAGGCTGCCGGGGCTGCCGGTGCTGCCGGAGCCGACGGGGCGGGAGCAGCAGGAGCTGCCGGGGCCGCCGGAGCCGAAGCGGCCGGAGCCTTGGGGGTTGCCGGACCCGGCGCCGGAGCGGCCGGACGGGACGGAGCCGGCGCTGCGGGACGGCTTGCAGCGGGGGCGGCGGGTGCTGCCGACTTTGCGGCACCTGCACCCGGGTAGGCGTCGCGAAGCTTCTTCACGACGGGGGCCTCAATGGTTGACGAGGCGGAGCGAACGAATTCGCCCAATTCCTGCAGTTTGGTTACTGCATCTTTGGAAGTGATACCGAGCTCTTTGGCGAGCTCATGTACGCGGACCTTGGCCACATTTCTCCTGTCTCGGTCCGCACCGAGCCAGGCACGAACCGTCTACTTCTTACTGCGGGCCCTTGCCGCTTCCACGGCGGAAAGGCCCTTTGCAGAGCGCAACAAAGTTGTCATCGTTACGCACTCATCGCTGGGAACTCATCGGGTTTCCATCAGATTTCTGACCCGCTTTCAGGTTTGGACGGTTTTCCTGTGGCGGCCGGAGCCTCCACAAGTGGCATGCCGGACACGAAACGGCGTTCGACGGCGGTGATTTCGGTTACGCCCGCAAGGGCCCTCCCGAAAGCGCGCCGCTTGATCGCCAATGCCAGGCACTTTTCGTTGGGGTGCAGCCACGCACCCCTGCCGGCCATCCGGCGTCGTTCATCCACTACGACAACGGGAGAACCGCTGCCCTGGGCGACCAGCCGGAAAAGCTCGGACCGGGAGCCATGCTTCCGGCATCCGATACAGGTGCGCACGGGCCCAGCCGCGTGGCCATCGCCGTGCTCAGGCAGTTCAGCCACGATGTGTCCCACAGCTGCGCATGCCCCTCTACGAACGGATACCGGACGTAAGCCCGGTTCCATCTATTCTAGCCCCCTGCCCCTGACAGCCGAAACCGAGGGTCGGTCCAGCGCGGCGCAGACGCGCCGCACCGGCTCTCCTAGTCGGTCTTCGCCGGCGCAGCGTCAGAGACGATGTCGATCCGCCAGCCCGTCAGTTTCGCCGCGAGCCGGGCGTTCTGGCCTTCCTTGCCGATGGCCAGTGAAAGCTGGTAATCCGGGACTACCACGCGGGCTGAACGGGTGGCCTCGTCCGTAATGGTGACCGAAGTCACCCTTGACGGCGACAGTGAGTTGGCGATGAAAGTGGCGGCGTCGTCGCTGAAATCGACGATATCGATCTTTTCGTCGTTGAGTTCGGTCATGACAGCGCGGACACGTGAACCCATTTCACCGATGCAGGCACCCTTGGCGTTGACGCCGGCAGCGTTGGCCTTCACCGCGATCTTGGTGCGGTGGCCGGCCTCGCGGGCCAGGGCCACGATCTCCACCGAACGGTCCGCGATCTCCGGAACTTCCATTTCGAAGAGCTTGCGGACAAGCCCCGGGTGCGATCGGGACAAGGTGATGGACGGCCCCTTGGCCCCGCGGTGGACGTCCACCACGAAGGCACGGAGACGGCTGCCGTGGAGGTACTTCTCGCCGGGGACCTGTTCCGGCGGCGGAAGCAGCGCCTCAACGGTGCCGAGGTTGACCTGGATCATGTGCGGGTTGTTGCCCTGCTGGATCATGCCTGCGACGAGCTCGCCCTCGCGGCCCTTGAATTCACCCAGCACGTTGTCATCCTCAACATCGCGCAGTCGCTGGAGGATGATCTGGCGTGCGGTGCTGGCTGCGATCCGGCCAAAGCCGGCCGGGGTGTCCTCGAACTCGCCCACGGCCTCGCCGTCGTCGTCCAGCTCGGTAGCCCAAATGGTGACGTGGCCACTCTTGCGGTCCAGTTCGGCACGGGCCTTCTCAAAGGCGCCGGGCGTCTTGTGGTAGGCCACCAGCAAGGCTTGCTCGATGGTGGGAATCAGGAGGTCCAGCGGGATTTCACGCTCACGCTCCAGGAGCCTCAGTGCGCTCATATCAATATCCATTAGGCCTCCTCGGAAGGTCCATTGTGTTCGTCTGCCAGCCCGGCCTCGTGGAGGTGGCTGAATTCAATCTCGACTTTTCCGTGGCGGATCCTGTCGAAAGGAATGGTGATGGGGTCACCCTGCTTGGGTTTCATGCCCTTCTTGACCTCATGCTCGGGGATGAGCGTCACGGCATCATCCTCCACCGAGGCGATGCGGCCGGTGAGGTTCTCGCCCTGGATGACGTTGACTTTGACCATCCGCCCGCGGGCGCGGTGCCAGTGGCGGGGTTCGGTCAGAGGGCGGCCCACGCCGGGTGAGGAAACCTCGAGGTCATAGGGGCGCCCGTCGTCCTGGGGGTCGTTGTCCAGGATGTCGGACAGGCCGCGGGAAACGTCCGCGATCGCATCCAGGCTCACTCCCCCGGTTTCTTCCTGCGGGAGGTCCACCACGACGTGGACGGTGCGGTGCGAGCCTGCAACGTGGATGGCAACATCCTCGAGGTAGAGCCGGTTGGCCAGGACAGCCGGTTCGAGCAGGGCCTTGAGCCTGCTTTCTTCCGGGTTGCGGATGGTGGCCGTCGAGTTGGTGTCAGTACGGTCTGTTGAAGTCGTGGCTTCCGAGTCACTCACGCTGCCCGCCGCCTCCCGATAGATGTTGTTGTGACTACTAGCCTAACGATTTTCAGAACAACATGGTGCACGGAGTTCGCCGCACACGTGACACCATGGTGTGTTGTGAACGAGCAAACAAGTGAAAAACGGCCACCCCGCCGCTGGGTCCGGATTGCGCTCGTTGCGATCGTCGCCCTGCTCGTGATCGGCACGGGCATGGTCCTTGTTCCCCGGGATTCCGGGGCTCCGGCGGCCGTTTCGTTCACGGAGGCAGCACGGAGCAGCGCTTTCAACGACGCCCTCGCGCTTCGTGATTCGGCCTCCTCGCTCGCTGCCTCGCCCTCCTCCGGTGTCGGAGCGGGCACCTGGACGGGTTCTGTGACATTGCTGACAACGCATGCCCGGGCCCTGTTGTCCCCGGTAGTATCCGGCCCTTCCTCCCCTGTTTCCAGCAGTGCCAGGGCCGCGGAACCAACGGCGCCTTCCTTCATCGCGGACCTGGCCGCGAGCGGCCGGAAGCGGCTCGAGGACGCCAAGCAGGCCGACGCCGGAATCGCCCGGCTGCTCGCCGCCGTCGGGACCGCCCAGGTCCTGGACGCCGAACGGCTGGCAAGCCTGTTGAAGCTCCCCCTTCCCACCGCTGGTCCGGAGACCAAAGCAACAGCGTCCGCGCAGGCAAGGACCCCGTGCCCCTCGGTGAGCCCGACGCCGGAGCCCACAGCAGCCACGACGGACGCCGCCCTGGCCGCCGCAGTGCGGTCCGAGCACCAGGCCGTCTACGTCCACCAGGTAGCACTCAAGCGCCTGGATGCAACGGCAGCGGTGACCGCCGCCAAGGCGCTCACCACCCATGAGCGCCTCTTGGAACAGGCTGAATCCCTCATCCGGCTCACTTGCGGAGACGTTCCCAACCGGGAGGCCGGCTATAGCCTCTCAACGCAGTTCGCCGGAGACCCTGCCGCGGCACTGGGCACTTTGGAAATCGAATCCCTGCCGGTGTTCGGCGATCTCGTGGCCCTGTCCACCGGTCCCACCCGCGAGTGGGCCGTGGAATCGCTCCTGGCCGCTGCCCGCCGCGGCGCGGCATGGGGCTCTGCCCAGCCCCCGCTGCCGGGGCTCAAGCTCGACGACGGCGACCTGCCGCAGCTGCCTACCCCCGCATCCACGCCGGGGTAGGCCAGCCTTGCCATGCTGGCGGAGACGGCATGGCGGTGCTTGGCTTGGAGCATGGCTTCAACAGAACCTGCCACGATGCACGAGAACGAACCACACCGCGACGACCTCGCCCACCGGCTCAATTGGTTGCGCGCCGGCGTCCTCGGGGCCAATGACGGAATCGTTTCGGTTGCAGCGATCGTGGTGGGCGTGGCCGGTGCTACCACCAACACTGGCAGCATCCTGGCCGCCGGGACTGCCGGGCTGGTAGGTGGTGCGATTTCCATGGCCCTGGGCGAGTACGTCTCGGTGAGCAGCCAAAGCGACACCCAGAAGGCCCTCATTGAAAAGGAGCGCAGGGAACTCGCCGAACAGCCTGAGGAAGAGCTGGAGGAGCTCACTGCGATCTACCGGGCCAAGGGCCTCAGCGCTGCGACCGCCCGCACCGTGGCCCGCGAGTTGACCGAGCATGATGCCTTGGCCGCCCACTTGTCCGCCGAGCTGAACATTCAGGAGGACGACATCGTCAGCCCTTGGAATGCTGCCCTCGCTTCCGCGGTCGCCTTCACGCTCGGAGCCATCCTCCCGATGCTGGCCATCCTCCTTCCGCCTCCCGGCCTCCGGGTGCCGTTGACGTTCGCCGCAGTGCTGCTCGCCCTGGCGGTCACGGGTGCCGTGGGCGCGTGGATCGGCGGCGCATCCAGGTTCCGGGCGGCTGCGCGGGTGGTCCTGGGCGGTGCCTTGGCGCTGGCAGCCACGTTCTCCATCGGCAGCCTGTTGGGCGCCAGCGGCGTTTTCTGACAGCACGGGAGCTCCGCGGCGCTAGGCTGATCGCGTGAGAATCCACGCCATGATCCCCATCCCGGGCGACCTGCACGCCAGGTACAACCGCGACTCCGCGGGACGTGACTGGCTGGCAAGCCTGCCTGGGCTCATCCGGGACTCCCTGGACCGGTGGGACCTGACGGTTGACCTGGCCCCCGGAACCGAACCCTGGAGCGGCCACGGTGCCTTGGTTGTTCCTGTCCTCCGGGACCGCGTCCAGGGCGCCCTCAAGATCGCCTACCCCCACGACGAGGCGTTGGTGGAGCGCCATGCGTTGACCCTGTGGAACGGCCACGGGGCCGTACGGATGCTGGAGTCGGATGCCGGCAGTTGCTCCATGCTGCTCGAGCGCCTTGATGCTTCTGCGTGGCTGCAGGACGTTCCCCTGGACGTGGCCCGCGACGCCTGGGGTGGCATTGTGCGGCGCCTCTCCATCAGCCCCGACGAGCGGCCACAGTGGCGGGCGTTCGAGCACGTGGCCGCGACGGCGGAGCGTTGGAGCGATGAACTGCCGCAGGACTGGGAACAGCTCAACCGTCCGTTTCCCCGCTGGCTGCTGGAGGCAGCCCTCGAGGTCTGCCAGACCCGGGGAGCGGTTGGCCGCCGTTCCGGCAGGGATGTACTGGTACACACCGACCTGCACTACATGAACGTCCTGGCGGAGCACGACGGCGGCGAATACCTCGCGATCGACCCGCAGCCGCAGGTCGGCGAAGCCGAGTTCGCGGTTGCGCCTGTCCTGTGGAACCGTATCAAGGACCTCCCGCGCAGCTATCCCGAGGCAGCTTTGCGGGAACGGTGTGCCGACTTCAGCCTCGCCGCGGGCCTGGACCCGGAAACTGCCCGGCAGTGGGGTGTTGCACGGGAGGTTGGGAATGCCCTGTGGTACGCCCGGAAACCACGGCATGCCGGCGATCTGGCCCGTTCCCTCTGGGTGGCCAGTACGCTCGCCGGAAAAACACTGGCGGGTCTCCCGTCCGCGCACGACCTCCCTGGTCCGGGCGAAGCGGTCACCTGAGCCCTACGCGAAGTTGTCGTTCCAGATGTCCACGCCAAGCTTGATGATGAGCGCGGCAACCACGATCAGGAAAACAATGCGGACAAAGCTGCTTCCCCTGCCGACGGCCGTCCGGGCACCGAGGTAGCCGCCGGCCATGTTGGACACGCCCAGCACCAGCCCGAGTCCCCACAGCAGGGAGCCATGCGGCAGGAAGAAGATCAAAGCCCCGGCGTTGGTGGCCATGTTGACGATCTTGGCCTTGGCGCTGGCTTCGAGGAACGCGTACCCCATGGCCGACACCAGGGCGATAACCAGGAACGAGCCCGTTCCGGGGCCAATCAGGCCGTCATAGAAGCCGATGGCTGCCCCGATCAGGCATGCCACCACATAATGCTTGTGGCCATCGTGCCGGAGCGCCGTCAGCTCGCCGGCATTGGGGCGCAGTGCCGTGAAGACCGCGACGGCGATGAGAGCCACCACGATGATGGGCTTGAAGACGCTGGACGGCAATGACGCAGCCAGGATGGCTCCGCCAAAACTTCCGGCCAAAGCGATAATGGCCATGGGGATGGCCGTCTTAAGGTCGGGACCGACACGCCGGTAGAAGGTCACGGCACTCGTAGTAGTGCCGAAGATGGAGCCCATCTTGTTCGTGGCCAGGGCGTGGACGGGCGTGATGCCCGGGACCAGGAGCAGTGCCGGAAGCTGGATCAGTCCTCCGCCACCCACCACCGCATCAACCCAGCCGGCAGCGAATCCAGCCACCACGATCAGGATGACCGTGGTGAGCTGGATCGACTCGAAGCCGGAGATCAACGGCCGCGGACGGCGTTGACCACGTAGTCCACGGCCTTGTCCACCGAAACGTTCTCGGCGTCGCCGCTGCGGCGGTCCTTGATCTCCACGACGCCGTCAACCAGTCCGCGGCCGACGGCCAGGATGGTGGGGACGCCCAGGAGCTCGGCATCGCCGAACTTCACGCCCGGGGAAACCTTGGGGCGGTCATCGTAGATGACGTCCAGTCCGGCGTCCTGCAACTCGGCGGACAGCTTCTCCGCGGCCTCGAAGATTTCGTCGCCACGGCCAACGGCCACCACGTGGACGTCGGCGGGGGCCACCGTTCGCGGCCAAACCAATCCACGGTCATCATGGTTGGCTTCGGCGAGGGCTGCGACGGCGCGAGTAACACCCACGCCGTAGGAGCCCATGGTCACCACTACCTGCTTGCCGTTCTGGTCCAGGACCTTGAGGTCCAGCGCTTCGGCGTACTTGCGGCCAAGCTGGAAGATGTGCCCCATCTCGATGCCACGTGCGGTTTCCAGCGGGCCGGAGCCGTCGGGGGCCTCGTCACCGGCACGGACCTCCGTGCTTTCGATGACGCCGTCCCACGTGAAGTCGCGGCCGGCAACGAGCCCAAAGACGTGCTTCCCGTCCTGGTTGGCGCCGGTGACCCAGGCAGTTCCGGAGACCACACGGGGGTCAACCAGGAACAGGAGCTTCGAGGAACCTTCCAGGCCAAGGACGGGTTCTGCCAAGGACAGACCCGGGCCGATGTAGCCCTTGACCAGCCACGGCAGCTTCTTGAGGTCTTCCTCGTTCGCAGCCTCGAGCTGGATCTCGCCGGCGATCGGCAGGAAGGCCCCGATGTTCGCTTCAACCCGCTTGAGGTCCACGGCACGGTCGCCCGGAACGCCGATGACCACGATCTGGCGCTCACCCGTGGGGAGCGTGACGGCGAGGACGACGTTCTTGAGCGTGTCAGCGGCAGACCAGGCGCCGCCGTCGGCCTCGCTGCGGGGCGCGAGCTGGTTGGCTGCGTTCACCAGCGTTTCGATGGTGGGAGTATCCGGGGTGTCCAACACCTCCGCTGCGGGGGCGTTGCTGAAGTCGATGTCGGCCGGAACAACCGTGGTGACGGCCTCGACGTTGGCGTAGTAACCGCCCGCCGAGCGCACAAAGGTGTCCTCGCCGATCTCCGTGGGGAACAGGAACTCTTCGCTCTTGGAGCCGCCCATGGCACCGGCCGTGGCCGCGACCGGAATAACCTCCAGGCCGAGCCGTTCAAAGATCTTGAGGTAGGCAGCACGGTGGGCCGCATAGCTGGCGTCCAGGCCGGCGTCGTCGACGTCGAAGGAGTATGAGTCCTTCATGATGAACTCGCGGCCGCGGAGGAGGCCCGCCCGGGGACGTGCCTCATCGCGGTACTTGTTCTGGATCTGGTAGATGCTCAGAGGCAGGTCTTTGTAGGACGAGTACAGGTCCTTGACCAGCAGCGTGAACATCTCCTCGTGCGTCGGTGCCAGGAGGTAGTCGGCGCCTTTGCGGTCCTGGAGGCGGAACAGGCCTTCGCCGTATTCGGTCCAGCGGTTGGTGGCCTCATAGGGTTCGCGGGGAAGGAGCGCCGGGAAATGCACTTCCTGCGCACCGATGGCTGCCATCTCCTGGCGGACGATTTCCTCCACCTTGCGCAGCACGCTCAGGCCCAAGGGCAACCACGTGTAGATGCCGGGGGCAGCGCGGCGGATGTAGCCGGCACGGACCAGGAGCTTGTGGCTGGCCACCTCGGCGTCGACGGGATCTTCGCGCAGGGTGCGCAGGAACAACTGGGAAAGGCGAAGGACCACGGGTACCTATCCGTTTCTATGGCAGTCAGGGCAAAAAGAACTGTGTACTAATCTACCGGCTGCGCGGCGCCCCTCTGGAACGCGGGACACAGAAGAGCCACGCCCTCGCGTCTGGAAGCCCCTGGCCGAATCCGGCTGGTCATCCTGCAATGGCGTGGCTCAACGGCCGGCCGGCCGCAGACTCTGTCCTGGGACTAGTCCCCCATTCCCTCCAGCGGAATGGGATCGCCTGCGACTGGGAAGCATTGGTCATTGCCGAACTCACGGATGGCGCGGCTGCGCGTGGCAACCTTCAAGGTCAAAGTCATGTTTCCCCCTAGCCACCCGCACCCCAACGACACGGCTAGGGACGAATGTATGTGATTGGAGACACCTTTTCAAGGATTCCCGGGCATGATCCAGCCTTGACCGGGGAGGCACACGGACATACTTTTATTTCATCAGGTGGTGAATTATCGGTGCGGAGGTCGCCATGTCCCGGGTTGCAAAGCACGCTGGAGGGACGCAGGCCAGTGCGATCGAAGCATCAGGACTTCACATCTCCCGTGGCCGGACCAGGATTATCCGCGGTCTCGATTTCACCGTTGGCAGTGGTCGGATCACGGGGCTCCTCGGCCCATCCGGCAGCGGCAAGACAACGCTCATGCGCGGCATAGTCGGCGTCCAGCGCCTCACCCACGGCTCCCTGACCGTCCTGGGACTGCCTGCCGGGAGCGCGGCACTGAGGCACGACGTCGGTTACGTCACCCAAGGCGCCAGCGTCTACGGGGACTTGAGTGTTGAGGGCAACGTCAGGTACTTCGGAGCCATGCACAGCGCGACGGCGGCCGACGCCGCCGGGGCGATTGCCGCCGTCGGGCTCCAGGACTTTGCCCGTCGGAAGGCCGCCGACCTGTCCGGTGGACAGTTCAGCCGTGTGTCGCTGGCGTGCGCGCTGGTGTCCCGCCCACAACTGCTGGTCCTGGACGAACCGACTGTGGGGCTGGACCCGGTGCTGCGCGCGGAACTTTGGGAACGCTTCGCTGCCATGGCGGAGACCGGCACCACGCTGCTGGTGTCCAGCCACGTCATGGAAGAGGCATCTCATTGTTCCTCGCTCCTGCTGCTGCGCGACGGACTGCTGTTGGCACAACTGACTCCGGACCAACTCGCCGAACGTGGTCGGAGCAAAGACCTGGAACGGGCGTTCCTGACCCTGATCAAGGAAGGGCCGGGGACTTCGGCCCCTGCCCTGGGCCGTCACGAAAGGACAGTGGCATCATGAATCCGCGCATGACGTTGGCCACCGCTGCCAGGGTCCTGGGCCAATTGCGCCACGACCACCGCAGCGTTGGCCTCATCCTGGTGGTGCCGGCCCTGCTGCTCGCGGCGGTGTACTTCCTTTTCGAGAATGAAACCCTGCCTCCGGGCGTCCCGCGCACCTTCGACCGTGTTGGGCTCATGATGCTTGCAATCTTCCCCTTCGTGGTCATGTTCCTGGTCACGTCGATCACCATGCTCCGCGAGCGGACGTCGGGGACGCTGGAACGGCTGCTTACCACGCCCATCCACAAGGCCGACCTGCTGTTCGGCTATGCCCTGGCATTCTCCATCATGGCCGCGTTGCAGTCGTTGGTGGCCACGGCAGTGGCCTACTGGGTCTTCAATCTGGACATCAAGGGCAGCCCCGGTTTGGTGGTGATGATCGCCGTCATCAACGCCGTGCTGGGCGTTGCCTTGGGACTGCTGTGTTCAGCCTTCGCCCGGACCGAGTTCCAAGCCGTGCAGTTCATGCCGGTTGTGGTGGTGCCGCAGATCCTGTTGTGCGGCCTGTTCGTGGCACGCGACCACATGAATGACGTCCTCGACGCCATCTCCGGAGTCCTGCCCTTGACCTTCTCCGTGGACGCGCTGCAGGAGATCGCCGGGAATACCGACGCAACACAGGTACTCTGGCAGGACACGCTGGTGATGGGAGCAATCGTGGTGGGAGTCCTGGTCCTTGCCTCACTGACACTACGGAGGCAGACTGCATGAGCCTGCAGCCCCTGCGCCGGGGCCGACGGGGAGCCGGCGACCATTCCAGGGAGGCGATCCTCACGGCTGCCCGCAAGCTGTTCGCCGAGCAGGGATTCGATGGCACCAGCCTGCGCCAGGTTGCCCGAGAAGCTTCCGTGGATCCGGCCATGGTGCACCACTTCTTCAAAGGCAAGGACGAACTTTTTGCCGCGAGCGTGGAGTTGCCCGCCAACCCCGCCGAGGTCCTGGCCGGCGTCGATGCCCTTGACCCTTCCGCCCGCGCCGAGGCAATCGTCAAAGCGATCCTGCGGCTGTGGGAAGGGCCCGCGCAGCACGCTTTGGTGGCCTTCGTCAGGGGCACCATCGGCTCCAAGGCAAAGACGGCACTCCTCCGCGAAATGGTGAGCAGGACGGTCCTGGCCCGGATCGCCACAGGCCTTCCCGTGGACGAGCAGGAAGCCAAGCTCCGCGGCAACCTGGTGGCCTCGCAGCTGATCGGCCTCATGGTGGCCCGCTACGTTGTACGGCTGGAGCCCTTGGCATCGGCCACTGAAGAAGACGTGGTGCGCATGGTGACTCCCACCATCCACCGGTACCTCACGGGCGAACTGGACTGAGCAGCTCAAACGCAGCAGCACATGCCGTCCTGAATCCTTGACGGCATGTGCTGCTTAGCGGTTGGCGTTACTTGATGAGGTCCGCGGCCTGGTCCAGCATCCCCTCGAGTTTGGGAAGGTCCGTGTCGGCAACCTTTGTACCCGTGGACTGGGCAACCAACACAACACCGCTCTTGACTGCCGAGAGGAACAGCTGGGTCTGTGACAGCCCAGCCCCGGAGGAGACAGTGAGGTAGGCAACCGCGCCGGGAGTCTTCGCGGAGGTGGGCAGGCTCTTGGTGGTGGCCTCAACCGTTTGCCCCATCACGCCCATCTGGATGGACGCGCACGATTCCAGTTCCTTGGCTTTGTTCTGCGCCACAGCCTTGACCTTGTCTTCGGCCACGCCGGAGAACAGCGACAGGAGTTGGGCAGATTCGGCCGTCGAACTCGCCGAAGCGCCGATGCTCAGCGTCGCCCCCTCCTGGAGTTGAACCCCGCCACCCGTGACGAAATCGGCACACATGGCCGGCTCCACGGTGGCGTTGGCAACGAGGTCCTTGACCTGCTTCAAGGTGTCCGTCATTCGATCCTCAGGCATCACCATGAGCCGGGTGTCCTTGCTGTCGCGGACGTCGCCCACGATGCTGGCCAACTCCGCCTTGGTGTATGACCGGAACGGCACTTCCGTTGGCGACGGCGTAGGTGTCGCAGTCGCCGGTTCGCTGGCGGGAGCGGATGCTGCATCCGTGGACGTGCCTGCCCCGCCACATGCGGTGAGCCCCATGACCAACAGTCCTGACACGGCGAATCCGCGCAGAGCATTCTTATTCATTTGTTCCCCAAAGGAAAGTCGAGTGATGTGCTGACGAACGTCAGCGGGATAAGACTACAAGTTGCAACGCGCGGAAAAGGAACCGGGCCTAGAACAACACAGTCGCGAACGTTCCCACTTGCTTGAAGCCCACCCGCTCGTAGCTTGCCCGGGCCTTCGAGTTGTAGTCGTTCACGTAAAGGCTCGTCACCGGAGCGAAGGTCCGGGAAAGATTGACGACGGCGGCCATGTAGCCTGCGCTTTGGCCGCGGCCACGGAGTTCCGGATTCATCCAGACGCCCTGCACCTGCGTGACGTCCTGCGTGACGGCACCAAGTTCGGCCTTGAACACCACGGTGCCCCGGGCATCGATGTGAACCAGGGAATGGCCTTGCCGGATGAGCCCTGCGACACGCCGGCTGTAGAAGTCCTGGCCGCCCAAATACGGCGAGTACCCCACTTCTTCCTCGAACATGGCGGCGCAGGCCGGAAGGATGAGCTCGAAGTCCGCCATGGTACCGAATGTGAGCGACGGGTTGGCTGGAATAGCCGGCGCACCCGAAATGGTCAGGAGCGGTTGCCGGGAACGGACCTCATGGGCATAGTGGCCCAATTGTTCAAACCGTGAGTAAAGGGCCAGCACGGTTTCCGCAGGCCCGAAGATAGATGCATAACGGCGACCCGATTGATGGGCTGCTGCTGCCACGTCGCCCACCCATTCTGGGTCCAGTTGCACGGGAACCAGGTTGGCCCCCGCCCAACAAGCTCCCAGGAGCCGGTCGTCGTCGAAAACGCCGATGACGCTGGCTCCACCGCTGGTGGGCGCAGCCGTCCCCACGCTGTCCAGGTGGGCGAGGATGAAGACATTGGCTACGGGATCTTGGTTCGCAAGCGCGCGAAGGGCCAGGGTGTCGGCACCGCCGAGCACCCTGACGCCCAGGCCAGTCCCGTTACGAGACGCTAACCACGGGGCTACCTTTGACAGCATCTTCGCCATCGGCCTCCCCCATCTCTTCGGCGATGCGCATCGCCTCTTCGATCAGTGTCTCAACAATTTGGCTTTCGGGCACGGTCTTGATGACTTCGCCCTTCACGAAGATCTGTCCCTTGCCGTTGCCTGAGGCCACGCCAAGGTCTGCTTCGCGGGCCTCGCCCGGTCCGTTGACCACACAGCCCATGACGGCCACGCGCAACGGGATCTCCATGCCTTCCAGGCCGGCGGTCACCTGCTCGGCCAAGGTGTAGACATCCACCTGGGCGCGGCCGCACGACGGGCAGGACACAATCTCCAGCTTGCGCGGACGCAGGTTCAGGGACTGCAGGATCTGGTTGCCCACCTTGATTTCCTCCACCGGCGGTGCGGAGAGGGAGACGCGGATGGTGTCGCCGATGCCACGGGACAGCAAAGCTCCGAAGGCGGTGGCCGACTTGATGGTTCCCTGGAACGCCGGGCCGGCTTCAGTAACGCCGAGGTGCAGGGGCCAGTCGCCCTTCTCTGCGAGCATCTCGTAGGCGGCAACCATCACCACGGGATCGTTGTGCTTCACGGAGATCTTGAAGTCGTGGAAGCCGTGTTCCTCGAACAGCGAGGCTTCCCAGACTGCCGACTCAACCAATGCTTCAGGAGTGGCCTTGCCGTACTTCTTGAGGATGCCGGGCTCCAGCGAGCCGGCATTCACCCCGATCCGGATGGACGTGCCGTGGTCCTTGGCAGCGGCCGCGATTTCCTTGACCTGGTCATCGAACTTGCGGATGTTTCCCGGGTTGACGCGGACCGCTGCGCAGCCTGCCTCGATCGCGGCGAACACGTACTTCGGCTGGAAGTGGATGTCCGCGATCACGGGGATCTGGGACTTGCGGGCGATGATCGGCAACGCCTCGGCGTCGTCCGCGGACGGGCACGCAACCCGGACAATGTCGCATCCGGAGGCCGTCAACTCGGCGATCTGCTGGAGCGTGGCGTTGATGTCCGTGGTGGGCGTGGTGGTCATGGACTGCACGCTGATGGGGTAATCGGAGCCAACACCAACGGATCCAACCTTGATTTGCCGCGTCTTACGGCGTGGGGCAAGGACGGGTGGTGGGGCTGCTGGCATTCCCAGGCTGACCGAGGTCACGTGGACTCCTTGGGTTTGGGGTGTATCTGGTGGTGGGATGCCCGGACTAGGACACGTGGTCCGAGAGGAGGCCGATGATCGGGGACCATTCAGTGGTGCGGATTCCGGCGATGGCACCAGCGTCCGCGAACGGATCCTTCTTCAGGAGTTCATTGAGTTCGGCCTCATCCTGGGACTTGAAGACGAGGAGCGCGCCTGCGCCGTCACCGTACGGGCCGCTTGCGAGGAGCTTGCCCTCTTCAGCCAAGTCGCCGAGCCAGGCTCGGTGGGCGGGGCGGGCTTCATCGCGGAGGGCGCCGGATTCGGCGACGTACACATACTCAACAGCGAAAACAGTCATGGAGTTAGCCTATCCCGGTCCGCCGCATGATCCGCCATCGGAAGGCCCCGCCAATCGGCCTAGCCAAAGATGTTGACCGGCTTGACGATGTCCGCGTAGATCAACAGCGCACCCATGGCCATCAGGAGCGCGGCCACGACGTAGGTCGCCGGGAGGAGCTTGGCGATGTCGAACGCCCCGGGGTCAGGCTTGCCGCGCAAGGTGGCCACCCGGCGTCGAACGCCTTCATAGAGCGCACCGGCCACATGGCCGCCATCCAGCGGAAGCAAGGGGATGAGGTTGAAGATCGCCAGGGCGAAGTTGAGGCCCGCAAGCAGCCCCACCAACGTTCCGATCCGGGCCTGCAACGGCACCTGTTCCATGGCTGCGACCTCGCCGGCCACGCGGCCCACGCCCACCACGCTGATGGGGCCGTTCGGGTCCCGGGGCTCTTCGCTGAAGGCGGCCTTGGCGACACCCACCACTCTGGCGGGCAGGTTGAAGATCACACCGGAGATCTGCTTGATGTTCTCCCCGGCCATGGGCAAAACGCTCGACGCCGGTTGGGGCACCAAGGCGCTTTGGGCGCCAATGCCCAGGAACCCGACCTCTTGGTGTTTCAGGACGCCGCTGGCGTCCTGCTCCTGGCGGCCGTCGGTACCGATGACCGGGCGGGACGAGAGTACCGGAGTGACTGTGGTGGAGACGACGGACCCATTGCGTTCCACCGTGATGGGAACTTCCTTGCCTGCGGAAGCCCGGATCCAGCCAGTGAGCTCGTCCCAACTGGTGACCTGTTTTCCGTCGAAGGTCTTGACGGTGTCGTTGGGCTGGAGTCCTGCCGCCGCGGCCGGGGTGGGCTTGCAGTCGGCGGAATCCGGGTCCACGGTCTGCCCTGCGGCCACCTGGCATTTGGAGACGTCGGCGATAGTGGTGGTTGCCTGCGCGGTACCGAATCCCATGAGGAGGACGGCCGTGAGCACCAGGCCAATGAGCATGTTCATGGCGGGACCGCCGAGCATGATGATGATCTTTTTCCACACCGGCAGCTTGTAGAACACCCGGTTCTCGTCGCCGGGGCCAACTTCCTCGTGCGCCACGGAGCGGGCTTCGGAAGCCAAGGTCTGGAACATGCCCGTACTGGACGGGCGGACACCGCCGTCTTCCTTGTTGGGCGGGTACATGCCGATCATCGCCACGTATCCGCCGAGCGGAAGTGCTTTGAACCCGTACTCGGTTTCACCCTTCCTGCGGGACCACAGGGTGGGACCGAAGCCAATCATGTACTTGGTCACGCGCACCTTGAAGAGCTTCGCGGGAACCAAGTGGCCCACTTCGTGAAGCGCGATGGAGACAGCGACGCCGATGGCGACGAAAACGACTCCGAGGATGAAGAGAAGGACGGGACTCATGCGGCTGGGACTGCTTCCATCAAGGCTGGGTAGGTATGGCTATGGCTATGAGGTGCTGGTGGCTAAACGATCGTGGGTACGGGCGCGTGCCCACACCTCAGCATCCAGCACCGACTCCACTGTTAGCTCGGAGGACCCTGCATGTTCGCTGAGGACGGACTCCACAGTATCCACGATGTCCGTGAAGCGGATTCGGCCGGCATGGAACGCCTCCACGGCTTCCTCGTTGGCTGCGTTGAACACCGCCGGGAACGTACTCCCCTGCTTCGCGGCGTCCTTGGCCAGGTCAACGGCCGGAAACGCCACAGAGTCCAGGGGCTCGAAGGTCCAACTGGTGGCTTGCGTCCAGTCACAGGCCTGGGCAGCGCGTGGCACCCGGTCCGGCCAGCCAAGGCCCAACGCTATGGGCAGGCGCATGTCCGGCGGTGAGGCCTGCGCGATGATGGAGCCGTCAACGAACTGGACCATGGAGTGGACCACCGACTGGGGATGTACCACCACGTCGATCCTGTCCAGGGGAACATCGAAGAGCAGGTGCGCCTCGATCACTTCCAGCCCCTTGTTCACCAGGCTGGCGGAGTTCGTAGTGACCATCAGGCCCATGTCCCAGGTGGGGTGGGCCAGCGCTTCCCGCGGTGTGACCTCTTGGAGTTGCTCCCGCGTTCGTCCGCGGAACGGACCACCGGAAGCCGTGAGGATCAGTTTGTCCACTTCGTCGGCCGTGCCGGAACGCAGGCACTGCGCGATGGCGGAATGCTCCGAATCCACGGGAACAATCTGGTCCGGCCGGGCGGCCGCCTTCACCAAGGCGCCGCCAACAATCAAGGACTCCTTGTTGGCGAGCGCCAGCGTGGCGCCCGACCCCAGGGCCGCCAGCGTTGGGGCAAGCCCAATGGATCCGGTAATACCGTTAAGGACCACATCGCAGGCGATGGCGGCAATGTGGGTAGACGCGTCCGGCCCCACGTATATGTCCGGTTCATAGGCACCCAGTCCCGCGGAGGCCGCGAATGCGGCGATCAGCTGCCGCAGCTGGCCGCCGTCGCCGGTGGCGATTCCAACGGCTTGGGCGCGGACATGGACGGCCTGCTGCGCGATCAGTTCGGGGTTCCCGCCACCGGCGCTCAGGGCCACTACTTCGAAGAGGTGCGGCGCGGCGTCGATCACCTCGATGGCCTGTGTGCCGATGGAACCGGTGGACCCGAGGATGACGATCTTTCGCGGCTGCATGCTTCCAGTATCCCAGTAGCCGCGGTGCCCGGTGAACGCCACGGCACCCGCAGGTGGACACCCTGTTGACCGCCGGCCCCGCGGGCGTAGCGTGGGGATCGTGGAGTGGCTTTCCTGGGTCGACGCACGGGATTACGAGCTCGCGAGGCAGGTCCTGCAACGTGGAACCGCCGCGCTGTACTTCCTCGCCTTCCTGTCCACGTTGAACCAGTTCCCGGTACTCCTGGGCGAGCGCGGCCTGCTTCCGGTTCCGGACTTGGCGCGGCGGATGGGCAGGCCCACCCTCTTCCGCTGGCGCTACTCGGACCGGCTGTTGCGCCTGGTCTGCTGGGTGGGCCTGGCGGTCTCGGCGACGCTTGTGCTCGGTGTCCCACAGGCAGGGCCGCCGTGGGTGCCCATGCTGGCGTTCCTTGCCGTGTGGTTCCTGTACATGTCGATCGTGAATGTGGGCCAAACCTTCTACGGTTTCGGTTGGGAGATCCTCCTGTTGGAGGCAGGTTTCACCGTGGCGTTCCTTGGCTCGGACCAGACTCCCCCACCCACCACCGTCCTGCTCCTGATCGTTTGGCTCGTTTTCAGGCTGGAGTTCGGCGCCGGCATGATCAAGATCCGCGGCGGAAGGGAGTGGCGGGACATGACCGCCATGTTCTACCACCACGAGACCCAGCCCATGCCCGGGCCGCTGAGCCGCCAGGCCCACCTGCTCCCGCGGCCCTTGCACAAGGTGGAAGTGGCCGGCAACCACATCGCCCAACTGGTGGTCCCTTTCTTCCTGTTCGCACCCCAGCCACTGGCAGGCATCGCCGCAGGGATCATCATCGTCACCCAGCTATGGCTGGTGGCCAGCGGCAATTTCGCCTGGCTCAACTGGGCGGCCATCGTCTTGGCGTTCGCTGCCGTGAGCGACCCCGTGGCGCACGCGGTGTTCCCCTTCATTCCACTTGAGTGGCACCCGGGCGCCCAATCCCCGATCTGGTGGACCGGCGTCGTACTGGCCGTGACGGCACTGTTGCTGGTGCTCAGCTACCGCCCGCTCCGCAACCTGTTTTCGCGCAGGCAGCTCATGAATGCAAGCTTTAACCGGTGGCGCCTGGTCAACGCCTACGGAGCGTTCGGGACGGTCACCAAGCAACGCGTCGAGGTGGTGGTGGAGGGGACGCTGGACGAGCAACCGGACGCGCCGGACGATCGATGGCTGGAGTACGGATTCAAGGGCAAGCCCGGTGATGTCCGCCGGTTGCCGCGGCAGTGGGCGCCTTATCACCTCCGTCTGGACTGGCTCATGTGGTTCCTGCCCCTGCGAACCGTCCACGAGGACTGGTTCTACGCTTTCCTGGACAAGCTCCTGGCGGCCGACGCGCCGACGCTGGGACTGCTTCGCCATGACCCCTTCGACGGCGAACGGCCGCGCTGGGTGCGGGCGCGCAGCTTCCTGTACCGTTTCGCCGGCCGTGCCGAGTTCAGGGAAACCGGCCAACGCTGGGTGCGCGTGCCCCTCTACGAGGCCATCCCGCCTTTGTCACTGGACACGCGACGCCGGCGGCTTCCTTAGTTGCCCGCACCAAGGCCTACACCACAGCGTCGGCCAGCCCCGCGGCTCCGTGGACTGTGGCCTCATCCGGTGCAGCCTCCCCCGCGACGGTTTCATCCACCGCAGCACGCTTGCTGCTCCGCTTGCTGGTTGGTACCGTCACGGCTTTCCGCTCCACCGCTTCGGCCGCGATATAGAGGCCTTCGCGGTTGAGGTGCCGTGAGTAGCTCGAATCCAGGTACAGGGTGGGGAATGAATCCTCGCTGTTCATCTCCGCAGCCTTGGCCAGGAGAGCGCTGTACAGGTACTCCTTGACAGCTCCGGCCCCGGCTCCCCCGCCATAGACGTAGGCAACCTCCGTGGTGGCGCCTACCACGGCCAAGACCCGGCCGAACTGCTCGGCAACTTCCTTCGCGAAGAACATGGTCTCTTCGTCGACGAATGCCTTGACGCGGTCGTAAAAATTCAGCTTCAACCGCGACGGCCCGGCATGCAGGTACTCCGAGAGTTGCTTGCGGGAGGTGAACCCGGTCTGGAATCCGCGGTCCCGCATGGCCTTCATGGCATCGGTCAGCACCGATCCGTAACCCTTCTTGAACGTCGTGGACGCATCGGCGTTGAACTGGCCCGCTGTGAAAACCGGAAAATTCACGGTTCCTTCGCCAATGTCGATGCCGATGGTGTGCTGCGCGGCCAGGACATCTCCCGGAGTGATGCCGTCCAGGGCAAGGCCCCGACGGCGGACATCGGCAAGCATCGCTTCCATCAAGGGCTCGCCCTTGGCGGTGATCGCGTATTGGGCGGAGGCGCCTTCCGGTATGACCTGCACGTCCATGAAGCGCAGCTTGACGGTCACGGGCGTCTCGAAATTGTGCACCGTCACCGTGTGGACGCCGTTCATGAACTCCGCGGCATAGCTGGTCCGGTGCGAAAGGTATTCATCGATGGGCAGCGCCAGTGCCACCCGTGCACGCACACTCAGGACTTCCTCACCCGGGGGCAATGAGCCGTTGGCGCGCACGTGGTCACGGACCGCCTTGGCTGCGAACACGCCCATGACCAGGATCTTGCTCAGTTCCTGCTGGGCTTTGCTCCGATGGCCAATGACATCGAATTCCTCAAACGCTCCTTGGGCGCTCAGGGCCCTCAAGCCGAAGAGGCGCCGGTACGTGTCGCCGATCAGTGTCGATTCGAAGCTCACATCCAATTCGTTGTAAAAGTCGCCCTCCATCCGGGCCGGCGCTTCCCGGTCCGGTGTTGGCAGCGCATTGGAACGGGTGATAAGTGCCACGCCGCTGGGAAGGTCGATCTCATCGCCATCGGAGCCACCGGAACCCAGCGGTCCGCGGATGATTCCTTTGACGTAGCCATTGCCTACGTCGATGCCGCCGGTGAGATTGGTCGAAATGGTCATGGGAAAGTCCCTTCAGTGTGCGTGGGTGTGGTTCGGGTTGCGGCGGGGCGCCATTATCGCCGCAGTTGGGCGAAGAGGTGGTTGACGTCAACTGGCGCCGCCGCAGGCGGATTGTCCGGTGCGGCTCCGGGATCGGCGGGGGTTGGCGTGGGCTCCCCCGGCGCGGCGTCGGAAGCTTCACTGGAGATGCTGTCGACGGGACGGTCTCTGCCGGCGGGGAGTTGCACGACGGGCCTGTTGACGATGTCCACATAGCCTTGACGGGCAATGCCCTCCCGGATCAGCATGCGGATGGACAGCGACTGGTTGTCCTGCAGTTCCAGCCACGCGATGACGGCTTCATCCGCGTGGGGCACCGTCAAACGGTAACGGTGCGGCGGCTGCTTCGCGGCCCCCGGGGTTCGAAGATCGGTCACGTGGTTCTCCTTCGCTGGCTTTCACCTGTGCGATCAAACCCGTCCCGGGATTGACCTGCCTGTGGTCAGGACTGGCCAAGATCGCACCGGTCACAACCCAGAAGTGGCCGCGATGACCCGATCGTGACGCAACACGCGGCGAAGGATCGCAACTGAGCCTGAAGGATCACCGGAGGTTGAGGTCAGCGGACGGCCGAGCCCACCTGAGACGTACGCGGCGGGGCCGTGGACTCGCGGACCACCAAGTGGGTGGCGAGTTCCACCCGGCGGGAGTCGATGTCCTCGCCATGCATTTGACGGAGGATGAACCGCAGGGCCGAGCGCCCCATTTCCTGCAGTGGTTGGGAGACGGAGGTCAACGGCGGTACGGACTGTTCAGCCTGGTGCGTCCCGTCGAATCCCACCAGGCTCATGTCGTCCGGAATCCTGACGTGCTGCCTCCGCGCCTCCGCCAGGACGCCCAGGGCAATGCTGTCGCTCCCGGCAAAGATGGCCGTGGGTGGGTTGTCGAGGGCAAGCAAGGTTTTCATGGCGCGGACGCCGTTGGACGGCCGGAACGCACCGGCAGAGACGTACTCGTGGTCCACGGAGATGCCTTCAGCCATCAGCGCGGCCATGTAGCCGTGCAGGCGGGCCTGGCTGCACTCGGCCTCACTGGGACCACCGATGAAGGCGATGTGCCGATGTCCCAACTCCAGCAGGTGCGTGGTGGCGGCCTTTCCGCCGGCCCAGTTGCTGGCACCCACACTGCAGACATCCGCCGGTGGCGGATTGAGGGGATCGACGACGGCGATGGGAATCTGCCGCCGTTGGAAGGCCTCCAACTGTGCGGAGTTGTAGGCCGAGGTCACCACAATCATTCCGCTGCGGCCCTCGTCGATCATCCGCTGGGCACGCTCTTCCGGACCCAGCGGTGAGGAACCTTCCCGGCTGGTGACCGAGAGGATCACCTCCATGTCCGATGCCGCGGCGTGTTCCATGATCCCGTTGAGTACTTCCACGGAGTAGGCCGAATTCAGTGAATCGAAGACCACCTCCACGGCCCGGCGTTCCCAAACTGCCCGGCGCTGCAGCGGCGATTTGTAGCCTGTGCGTTGCAGGGCTGCGAGGACCCTCGCCCTGGTCCCTTCGGCCACGTCTTCGCGGCCGTTGACCACTTTGGAGACCGTTGGAGTAGAAACTCCGGCTTCCTTGGCAACGGCGGCCAGCGTCAACTTGGCCGACTCCCTGCTGTTTCCCATGAATCCTGCTTTCGAAAAAATTTCGATGTGCTTCGATCATCGTGCACCAACGCCAGTGAAGCAACATCCTCCAGAAAATGAGAAGAGGAGCTCTTGACGAGCACACGTTTGCGCTTTAGTTTAGACCGCAACCTAAATCAGGTGAGCGAAACTTTTCGAATCATTTCGAATACTCCCTTGTTCAATCATGCGAAAACACATGGAGAAGCAATGAAGCAATTCCAGTCCTCCCGCCGTTCCTTCCTGGCCCTCGCTGCCCTCACGCCCTTCGCGGCCATGGCAACCACCGCCTGTGGAACCTCAGGTCCCGGCGGAACGGGCGCAGGTGGCGGCGCCAGCATGTGGTTCCTGACGGGAGAGCCGAACCAGACCATCATGCAGAAGGCGGCGGATGCCTTCGGCGCAGCCAATGCCGACAACAAGATCAGCGTCACGTACTTCCAAAACGATGCGTACAAGACAAAAATCAAGACCGCCATCGGCGCCGGCCAAGCACCGACCATCGTTTACGGCTGGGGCGGAGGCGGCCTCAAGACCTACGCCGAGGCCAACCAAGTGGAAGACCTGACTGCATGGTTCGAGGCCAACCCCGACCTGAAGAAGAAGTTCTTTCCCTCGTCCTTCGGAGCGGCCACCGTCAACGGCAAGATCTACGCCCTGCCCAACCAGGCCGTCGCACCGATCGTGCTCTACTACAACAAGGACCTGTTCGCGAAGGCCGGAGTCCAGCCGCCCAAGACCTGGGACGACATCATGTCCTTGGTGAAGACGTTCAATGACATGGGTGTGGCGCCCTTCTCCCTGGGCGGCCAGTCCCGCTGGACGTCGATGATGTGGCTGGAGTACCTGTTGGACCGCATCGGAGGTGCAGAGGTCTTCAATGCGATCTTCGAAGGCAAGGCTGATGCCTGGAAGCACCCGGCCGTCATCGAAACGGGTACCAAGATCCAGGAACTCGTCTCGGCCGATGGCTTCATCAAGGGCTTCTCTTCCATAACCGCGGATTCCAAGGCCGACCAAGCCCTCCTCTTCACCGGCAAGGCCGCCATGATGCTCCATGGTTCCTGGACCTACGGATCCATGAAGAAGGACGGACAAAACTTTGTCCAGGACGGCAAGCTCGGCTTCGTTCAGTTCCCCACGGTGGCTGGCGGCAAGGGCGATCCCAAGAGCGGCGTAGGCAACCCGGCGCAGTACATGTCCATTTCGTCGAAGGCCTCCGACAAGGAAAAAGAGACAGCCAAGAAGTTCTTCAAGGACGGCATCATGACTGACACGGTCATTGACGCCTACATCAACTCGGGTTCCGTACCGATCGTGAACGGTATTGAAGGCAAGCTTTCGTCCTCTCCGGACAAGGACTTCCTCAACTTCGTCTACGACCTGGCCAAGAATGCGCCCACGTTCCAACAGTCCTGGGACCAGGCACTAAGCCCCACCGCGGCCGAGGCCCTCCTTAACAACATCGACCAACTCTTCCTGAAGTCGATCACCCCGCAGCAGTTCGCCGAGAACATGAACGCAACCCTGGGCAAATGAGCACCTCCACTGCAGCCAGGACGGCGGCCCGCCGGACTGTGGACGCATCTGAGGGCCGGAAGAACTCCGCACTTGCATGGCTTACCGTGCCTGCGCTGCTCTTCTTTGTCATCTTCGCTCTGGTCCCCCTGGTGGGTGTCTTCTTCCTGAGCTTCGCCAACTGGGACGGCATCGGGGCGATCGGTGCCGCCGGGCTGGACAATTGGTTCAGCGTCCTTGTCGATCCCGGCTTGTACAACGCGCTCGGTCTCACCTTCCTGATCATGATCGTTTCATGGCTCGTCCAAACCCCCATCAGTCTCCTGCTGGGCGTCTTCACCGCCGGGAGCCAGAAGTACCGGGCCGCCCTGGCGGTCCTCTACTTCCTGCCGCTCCTGTTGTCCTCAGCAGCCGTTGCCATTGCCTTCAAGGCCCTCCTCGACCCGAACTTTGGCCTGGCCATGGGCCTGGGCCTGCCCTTCCTTGCGCAGGACTGGCTCGGTGTGCCGCACCTTGCCCTGGGCCTGGTCATCTTCGTCATCGCCTGGCAGTTCGTCCCCTTCCACACCTTGATCTACCAAGGCGGCGTGCGGCAGATTCCCAAGTCCTTGTACGAAGCCGCCCAGATCGATGGCGCGGGGACCATCAAGCAGTTCTTCCACATCACGCTCCCGCAGCTGAAATACACCATCATCACGTCCTCAACCTTGATGGTGGTGGGATCCCTGACGTACTTCGACCTGATCTTCGTCCTGACGGGCGGCGGCCCAGGCAACTCCACGCGGATCCTGGCCCTGGACATGTACCTGCGCGGCTTCCGGGCCAACCTCATGGGTCCGGCCAGCGTCATCGCCGTCATTCTCGTTGTCATCGGCCTGGTACTGGCGCTCTTTCTCCAGCGGCTCGGAGGCAAGGACAAGCAAGGCAGCCAATTGGAAGGTATGTAGCGTGAGCACAGTTCTGACACCCCAACAACAAACGCCGGTTGCAGGCTCGCCCGCGAAACCCCCAGCCAACCGGCAAGGCCTGCTGACCCGTATCCGGCGGCTCAACCTTCCGGGCGGCCTTGGCGGCTGGCTCTGGCTCGCCGTCATCATCATTCCGGTGTACTACATCGTCATTACCAGCCTGAAGACGTCAGAGGGCTACTTCGGCCAGAACCCCTTGGCGCCACCTGCCTCGCCCACGTTCGAGAACTACCAGCTGGTCCTCGAATCCGATTTCGCCAGATACTTCATGAACAGCGTGATGGTCACCTTAGGCGCAGTGGTCCCGACAGTCCTGATCTCCTTCATGGCTGCCTTTGCGATCGTTCGTGGCCGCGGCCGGTTCCTCAAACTGGTGAATGGCATGTTCCTCATGGGGCTGGCCATCCCGCTGCAGGCGACGATTATCCCGATCTACCTGATGATCATCCGCTTGAACCTCTATGACAGCCTCCTGGCCATCATGCTGCCCTCGATCGCCTTTGCCATCCCCCTGACGGTCCTTATTCTGTCCAACTTCATCAGGGACGTTCCCAACGAGCTCTTCGAATCAATGCGGCTTGATGGCTGCAGCGAATGGCAAACGATGTGGCGACTGGCGCTGCCTCTCACCCGGCCCGCAATCGTCACCGTGTCCATCTACAACGGGCTCCATGTGTGGAACGGCTTCCTGCTGCCCTTGGTGCTCACCCAGAGCCCCAACCTGCGTGTCCTCCCCTTGGCCTTGTGGACGTTCCAGGGCGAATACAGCGTCAACATTCCGGCCGTCCTGGCTTCGGTGGTGCTGAGCACCCTCCCCATCCTGGTGCTCTACGTCGTAGGGCGCCGCCAGCTGCTCAGTGGCTTGACCGCCGGATTCAGCAAATAGAAAGGAATTCCCATGGCAGACAGCAAACCCTTGCGGGTAGGCATGGTGGGCTACGCCTTCATGGGGGCCGCGCACTCCCACGCCTGGCGGACCGCGCCCCGCTTCTTCGACCTTCCGCTCGCTCCACAGCTGACGGCCGTCGCCGGCCGCAATGAGGACGGCGTCCGGGCTGCGGCGACCAAGTACGGATGGGACTCGGTGGAAACGGACTGGCGCCGGCTCATCGACCGGGATGACATCGACCTGATCGATATCTGCACGCCGGGCAATACCCACGCCGAGATCGCCATCGCTGCCCTTGAAGCCGGCAAGCACGTGCTCTGCGAAAAACCGCTGGCCAATTCTGTGGCTGAGGCGGAGAAGATGACTGTGGTGGCCCAGGCCGCTGCTGAACGCGGCGTGCTCTCCATGTGCGGTTTCAGTTACCGCCGGACGCCGGCCCTCGCGTTGGCCAAAAGGATGGTGGAGGAAGGACGCCTGGGTGACATCCGCCATGTCCGGGCCCAGTACCTGCAGGATTGGTTGACCGACGCCAACGCCCCGCTCACGTGGCGCCTGGACAAAGCCAAGTCCGGGTCCGGTTCCCTCGGTGACATCGGGGCGCACAGCATCGATGCTGCCCAGTGGATCACCGGCATGGACATCACAGGTGTTTCCGCGCTCCTGGAAACGTTCGTTAAGGAACGCCCCCTCGCGGGCGACTTGGTAGGCCTCGGCGGACAAGGCGGCCCGGACGGGCCCAAGGGTCCGGTCACGGTGGATGACGCGGCGCTGTTCACGGCCCGTTTCGCGCCAAAGCACGACGGCGGCAGGCCCTCCGGCGCGCAAGGCACCGACGGCGGATCACGCCAAGGTCCCATCGGCATCTTCGAGGCCACCCGGTTTGCGCTGGGGCGCAAGAACGCCATGCGCCTGGAACTCAACGGAACCAAGGGATCCCTGGCCTTCGACTTCGAGGACATGAACTCCCTCCAGTTCTACGACGCCTCACTGGAGCCGGACGCAGGCTTCAGGAAGATCATGGTCACCGAGCCGACGCACCCCTACACGGCCAACTGGTGGCCCACGGGCCATGGACTCGGCTATGAGCACGGATTCACGCATCAGGTGGTGGACCTCGTGAATGCCATCCACGCCGGAGAGCAGCCCTCGCCGTCGTTCGCTGACGCGCTGCAGGTCCAAAAGGTGCTCGCCGCCGTCGAGGAAAGCGCCAACAACGCCAGCCGCTGGGAAAACGTCCACAAGGAGGCATCATGAACCGGCCCGTCACGCTGTTCACCGGGCAATGGGCAGACCTGCCGTTCGAGGAAGTCGCGCGCCTGGCCGGCGAATGGGGCTTCGACGGCCTGGAGATCGCCTGCTGGGGAGACCACCTGGATCCGCAGCGGATCGTGGAAGACGATGCCTACCTGCAAAGCAAGCTGGACATCCTGGACAAGCACAACCTCTCAGTCCATGCGATCGCCAACCACCTCACGGGACAGGCAGTGTGTGACGATCCCATCGATGAAAGGCACAGGGATATCCTCTCCCCCGCGGTCTGGGGTGACGGCGACCCTGAGGGTGTCCGGCAGCGCGCCGCGGAAGCCATGAAGACCACGGCCCGCGCGGCTGCCAAGCTGGGCGTCAAGACGGTCACCGGCTTCACGGGTTCCTCCATCTGGAAATGCGTGGCGATGTTCCCACCGGCGTCGGAGGCAATGATCGAGCGCGGCTACCAGGACTTCGCCGACCGGTGGAATCCCATCCTGGACGTCTTTGACGAGGTCGGTGTGCGCTTCGCCTTGGAAGTCCACCCCTCCGAGATCGCCTACGACTACTGGACTGCGAAGCGGACGTTGGAGGCGATCGGACACCGGGAGAACTTTGGGCTGAACTTTGATCCCTCCCATTTCATCTGGCAGGACCTGGACCCGGTGATGTTCCTCCAGGACTTCGCGGACAAGATCTTCCACGTCCACGTGAAGGAATCCGTCCGCCAACTCAATGGCCGGAACGGTCGCCTGGGCTCGCACCTGCCGTGGGCCGACCCCCGACGCGGCTGGGACTTCGTCACTGCCGGCCACGGCGATGTGGCCTGGGAACCCATCTTCCGGACCCTCAACGCGATCGGCTACGACGGACCCACCAGCATCGAATGGGAAGACGCCGGAATGGACCGACTGGTCGGTGCCCCTCAGGCATTGGCCATGGTCCGTGACCTCGCCACGATCCAACCTCCGGCCGCGGCTTTCGATGCCGCCTTCGCCACGCGATAGACACCAACGGATACGCCCCGAAACGAAGGAAACCATGACAAACAACACCAAGAGCGCCCTGGTGGTCCGCGGCGGCTGGGACGGACACCAGCCCGTCGAGGCCACCGAACTCTTCATCCCCTACCTCAAAGCCCAAGGATTCGAGGTCCGCGTCGAGGAGTCGCCCAAGATCTATGCCGACCCCGAATACATGGCCTCAGTGGACCTGATCGTGCAGTGCATGACCATGTCCACCATCGAGAAGGACGAGTTCGAAGGCTTGCGGACAGCGGTAGAGAACGGCACCGGACTGGCCGGATGGCACGGTGGCATTGCCGATTCCTACCGGAACAACTCTGACTACCTCCACCTGATCGGTGGCCAGTTCGCTTGCCATCCCGGCAAACACCCGGAGGAACGTGTCGGAGAACAATCAGACAACTACGTCCCGTACACCGTGAACCTGCTGCCGGCCGCCGCAGGACACCCCATCACCGCCGGCCTGTCCGACTTTGACCTGGTCACTGAGCAATATTGGGTCCTCGCCGACGACTACATCGACGTCCTGGCAACCACTACGCAGAAGGTCCGCGAATGGGACCCGTGGAACCGCGAAGTCACCTCACCCGCCATCTGGACCCGCCAATGGGGCAAAGGCAAGATCTTTGTCTGCACCCCCGGGCACCGCGTCGAAGTCCTTGAGGACACCAACGTCCGCACCATCATTGAAAGGGGCATGCTGTGGGCAACCCGTTGAACAGCGGTACTGACCTCAACGTCGGCATCATCGGCTGCGGCAAGATCGTGGAGCAGTACCTCACCAACTTCCGCCGCCTCGAATCGATCAACCTGGTGGCCGTAGCCGACCTCGATTCCTCCCGCGCCCAGGCCGTAGCCGACTCCTACGATGGTGTCCGGGCCGTGTCCGTGGAAGACCTCCTGGCAGCAGATGACATCGACCTGGTCCTGAACCTGACCATCCCGGCAGCCCACGCCGAGATCGCGCTGAAGGCCATCGCCGCCGGGAAATCCGTCTACGGCGAAAAGCCCTTGGCTGCCACCACCTCCGAGGCGCGCCAGGTCCTCGAAGCCGCCCGCGCCGCGGGCGTGGTGGTGGGCTGCGCGCCGGACACCGTCCTGGGTACAGGCATCCAGACGGCCCGCAAGGCGATCGACGACGGCCTGATCGGCGCCCCGGTTTCGGCCACCGCCACCATGGCCACACCGGGCCACGAGCGGTGGCACCCGAACCCGGACTTCTACTACCAGCCCGGCGGCGGACCCCTCCTGGATATGGGCCCTTACTACGTCTCGGCGCTCGTGACGCTGCTGGGTCCTGTGGTCTCGGTGCTGGGCGCGGCAAGCCACACGCGGACCGAGCGGACCATCGGTTCCGGTCCCCGCGAAGGCCAGCAGGTTCCCGTGGACATCGACTCGCATGTGACCGGAGTCCTGGTCCACGCTTCCGGTGCCCTGTCCACGCTCTTCATGAGCTTCGACGCGGTCAAGACCAAGAGCCCCAACATCGAAATCCACGGCGAAAAAGGCTCGCTCGTGGTGCCGGACCCCAACCATTTCGACGGCGAAGTGCAACTGTTCGCCCTTGGCGCCGAGGATTGGGAGACGCTGCCGGTCTCGGCCGGCTACGTGGATTCGGGCAGGGGCTTCGGCATCGCCGACCTCGCCGCAACGCCGTCCGGCCACGAACCCCGCGCGGGCGGCGAATTGGCGTTCCACGCGCTGGAGGTCATGGAATCCGTGTTGGAATCCGCCAAGTCAGGAGTGGCAGTGCCCATCACCAGCACGGTGCAGCGCCCGGCCGGCGTCCCCCTGACGGAGCTCGCAACGACCGTCCGGGCCTAGCACTCCGCTAACACCCGCCGAGGTGGCAGTTGGTGACAGTGTTTCCGTCAAACACTGTCAACGCCTGCCATCTCGCGCGCTGGTCAGCGGCCCGCCCGGCGCAGCACCGACTCTGCGTGCTTCAGGATGGGTCCGTCGATCATCTTTCCCTTGAACTGGAACACTCCTGAGCCTGCAGCAGTTGCGGCTTCAAGCAACTCCGAAGCGTGGGCGACCGCTTCCGGGGCAGGGGCATAGGCCTCCCGCACCACCGCCACCTGGTTCGGGTGAATGCAGGCCTTCGCTCCAAAGCCGCTGGCCACGGCGTCCTCCGCCTCGGCAGAGAGGCCGTCCAGGTCAGGGATGTTCACGTACACGGCATCAATGGCTTCCTTGCCTGCGGCCTTCGCTGCTAGCAGCACAGCGGAACGGGAGTGCAGCGCAACCGCCCGGTACCCGCCGTCGTCGTTCCTGCTGGACAGGCCACCCAGCGACGCGAGCAGGTCTTCGGCGCCCCACATCAGCGCCACCACGTTCGGTTGCGCGGCGATGGATGCAGCGTTGACCACACCGGCGGCCGTTTCACACAGGGCAATGACGCGGTAGCCCTCCAGCGCCTTCACCTGGGAAGCGTCCTCCGCCTTGGCGAGCATGACGGTCCGGTAGGGCGTCTTCTCCAAAGCCGCGAGGTCGAGCTCAAAGTCGGGCGACCCCACCGGATTCACGCGGACAATGGTCCGGGACGGCTCCAAGCCGCCGGCGCCCTGCTGCGCGAGAACCGCTTCCCGTGCACGCTGCTTGTCCGCGGGCGCCACGGCGTCTTCCCAGTCCAGGATGACGGCGTCGGCGCGATCCGCTGCCTTGCCGAACCGCTCCGGACGATCGGCCGGGCAGAACAATAGGGCCGGACCCATGGTGAAGGGAATGGCAACGGAAGAGGGCATTAGGATTCCTTGCTGCTGGGCGGACGTTCTACGGCTCGGAAACGGACGATTGGGCCGCGTGAGCGTCCTTGGTCCACATCAGGCAGGTCCTGGTTACCAAGGCCACCACATCGCCGTCCTGGTTGCGGCCAGTGTGTTGCATGGTGACCAGCCCTTGTCCGGGCCGTGAGGAGGAGAGCCGTTTGCCGCTGACCACCGTTTCCGTGTACAGCGTATCCCCGTGGAAGAGCGGGTGTGGGAACGTGACATCCGTGAGGCCCAACTGCGCAACGATGGTTCCTTGCGTCAATTGCGCCACGGACTGACCCACCATGGTGGACAACGTGAACATTGAGTTCATGAGCCTCTGCCCGAACGGTTGCGTTGAACTCCATGCCGCATCCAGGTGGAGGGCCTGGGTATTCATGGTGAGGGTCGTGAACAGCACGTTGTCCGCCTCCGTCACTGTCCTGCCGGGTTTGTGGGCGTACACGACGCCCTCCTCCAACTCGTCAAAGTAGAGCCCCCGCTGCTCGACCACCCGTGGCGTGGTGTCCGTCATACGGTCAGTTCCTGGTCTTCTTCGAACAGCTCAGCCCCTGTGGCGGCCAGGACGTCGTCGAGCGTGACATTCGGCGCCAGTTCGCGGAGCACCAGCCGCGGCTCGCCTTCGTCCTTGACGACGTCGATCACCGCAAGGTCCGTGATGATGCGGTCCACGCAGCCCTTGCCGGTCAACGGCAGGGCACAGTCCTGCACGATTTTCGGCCGGCCGTTGCGGTCCACGTGTTCCATCATCACGATGACCTTTTTGGCACCGAACACCAAGTCCATGGCCCCGCCCATGCCCTTGACCATCTTGCCCGGAATCATCCAGTTGGCGAGGTCGCCGTTGGCCGCCACCTCCATGGCCCCAAGGACCGCCACGTCCACGTGGCCTCCCCGGATCATGCCGAAGGAGGACGCCGAGTCGAAGAACGCGGCACCGGCGTTGGTGGTCACGGTTTCCTTGCCCGCATTGATCAGGTCCGGGTCAACCCGGTCCTCGGCAGGATACGGACCGACGCCGAGGATCCCGTTCTCCGAGTGCAGGATGACTTCCACGCCGTCCGGAATGTAGTTCGGTATGAGGGTTGGCATGCCGATCCCCAGGTTCACGTACTGGCCGTTTTCCAGTTCCTTGGCAACGCGGGCGGCCAGTTCGTTCCGGGTCCACCCTTTTGCCTCGTGGTGCTCGACGTCGGCACGCCGGTATTCGTGCCGCACGGCTTCGGGACGGGGCGGGACATCCTGCAGGCTGTTCATCTCCACGGCTACGCTCCCGCCTGGTTGGTGTCGGCCGGGGCGGACAGGGCCACCGTCCGTTTCTCGATCCGTTTCTCTGCCGTCGGCGCGAGGACCACGCGTTGGACGAAGATACCGGGGGTGTGGATGTGCTCCGGGTCCAGTTCCCCCGGTTCCACGAGCTCTTCCACCTCAGCGATGGTGGTCCGCGAGGCCATGGCACAGAGCGGATTGAAGTTCATGGCCGCCGCGTGGAACACCAGGTTTCCGTGCCGGTCTCCTTTCCAGGCGTGGACCAGCCCGAAATCGGGAGTCAGCGATTCCTCCAGCACGTAGTCGGCGTCGTTGAAGGCGCGCACCTCCTTCGGTGCCGAGGCCACCGCGACGTTGCCCTCGGCGTCGTACTTTTGCGGAAGGCCACCCTCGGAAACCTGGGTTCCCACACCGGCCTTGGTGTAGAACGCCGGGATGCCCGCGCCGCCGGCCCGAAGCTTCTCGGCGAGCGTGCCCTGTGGGGTGAGCACCACTTCCAGTTCACCGGCGAGGTACTGGCGGGCGAATTCCTTGTTCTCGCCCACATAGGAGCTGATGGTCCGGCGGATGCGGCCATCTTTGAGGAGGATGCCAAGGCCCCAATCGTCCACGCCGCAGTTGTTGCTCACGGTTTCCAGTTCCGTGGTTCCTTGCTGGTGGAGCGCGTCTATCAGCGCGACGGGAATCCCGCACAAGCCGAAACCACCGACGGCGAGCGAGGCACCGTCCGGGATGTCCTTCACCGCTTCCGCGGCGCTGGCAACAACCTTGTCAATCATCGTTGATCCTTCCCCTGCGGTTACAGACCCAGCTCGCGGGCGATGAGCATCAACTGTACTTCCGTAGTGCCCTCACCGACTTCAAGGATCTTTGAGTCGCGGTAATGACGTGCCACGGTGAACTCGTTGATGAAGCCATAGCCGCCGAATACCTGGGTGGCATCCCGCGCGTTGTCCATGGCTGCCTCGCCTGCGACCATCTTAGCGATGGCCGCTTCCGTCTTGAACGGCTTGCCTGCCAGCATCCTGGCCGCTGCGTCGTAGTACGCCAGGCGTGCCGTGTGGGCCCTGGCCTGCATGCGCGCGATCTTGAACTGGATGGCCTGGTACTTGGCGATGTTCTGCCCGAAAGCACTGCGTTCCTTGGCGTACTTGACGGAAAGGTCCACGCATCCCTGGGCAGCGCCCGTGCCCAGGGCGGCAATGGCGATGCGGCCCTCGTCCAGGATGGACAGGAAGTTGGCGTAGCCGCGGCCGCGCTGGCCCAGGAGATTGGCTTCGGGCACGCGCACATTGTCCAGGGTCAGCGGATGGGTATCCGAAGCATTCCAGCCCACCTTGTTGTACGGCTTTTCCGCCTTGAAGCCGGGCGTTTCGGTGGGGACGAGAAGGGTGGAGATTTCCTTTTTGACGCTGCCGTCCGGACGCTCTTCCTTGCCGGTCACAGCCGTGACGGTGACCAGCGTGGTGATGTCAGTCCCGGAGTTGGTGATGAACTCCTTGTTCCCGTTGATGACCCACTCGCCGTTCTCCACGTGGGCGTGGGTCTTTGTGCCGCCGGCGTCCGAACCCGCTTCCCGCTCCGTCAGCCCGAAGCCGGCGAGCGCGCTGCCGGAAGCAAGCTGGGGCAGCCATTCCCGCTTCTGCTCCTCGGTCCCAAAGCGGTGAACCGGCATGGCACCCAGCGAAACGCCGGCTTCCAGGGTGATGGCCACGGACTGGTCCACCCGGCCCAATTGTTCCAGGGCCAGGGCCAGGGCGAAGTAGTCCCCGCCCATGCCGCCGTACTCCTCGGGGAAGGGCAGGCCAAAGAGGCCCATCTCCCCCATCTGCTTCACGATCGCGTAGGGGAAGCTGTGTTCTTCGTCGTGCTTGGCGGAGACGGGGGCCACCACTTCGTCGGCGAACTCCCGGACGGAATCGCTGAGGTCCTGGTACTCCTCGGAGAGGTCAAAAGTGCTCATGGCTGGATTTCCTTGTCTGTGGCGGCCGCCGGATCTTCGGCGGGTGCTGCACTGTGGATGGTTGCGAGGAGCTGGTCTGCTTTGACCTGGTCGCCGGTTGTGGTGGTCAGGTGGACCGTTCCGGACACGGATGCCACCAGTTGGTGTTCCATCTTCATGGCTTCGACGGCGAGCAGCACTTGTCCTTCCTGCACCGGGTCGCCGTCTGCAACGGAGACGGAAACCACGGTTCCGGGCATCGGCGAGCGCACCTCCGGATCGGCGGTGCCTTCTTCACGCTGGATTCCGGCCAGCATCCGCCGCAGCCTCTCGGCCCGTCCCAGTACCTCAAGGCGGCAGGACCAGCCGTCGTTGCCGAGGTAGAGGGCACCATCCGCGGAGCCGAGGGCGAAGGTAACCTCGACGCCGTCGATCTCCAGCTCCAGCCGGTCTGCACCGTGGTCACGCACGGTCACCGGTGTGGCGGCGCGCCCGACGCCAGCACCGCCGTCGACCCTGACACTCAGCTGCCCCTGCTCCTCGGTGACCCAGGCGGTGGCGGTTGCCCCGCCTGGCAGGCCGAACGTGGCGCTCCATGCGGCGGGGGCACCCAGGCGCCACGAGTCCGGGCTGGCCCAGGCGCGTCCGGTCTGCAAGGAACCGGACCGCTCCAGCCACCGGGCCACCCCGGCGGCCGTCAGCTCGTCGGCACCAACGTGCCGAAAAACCATGCCCGGCAGCTTGCGCTCGATCAGCCCCGTGTCCAGGTGCCCTCCACGGACCTGCGGATCGTTGATCAACAAGCGCAGATATTCCACATTGGTGTCAACGCCTAGGAGTGTGTATCCGGCCAGGGCGGCGTCGAGCGCGTCCAAGGCTTCCGCGCGGTCCGGACCCCAGGCGATCACCTTGGCGAGCATGGGATCGTAGTCACCGGTGATCTCGAGTCCGGTCCGCATGGCCGAGTCGATCCGGACTGCCGGGTCCTTGCCGCCCTCGTCCAGCAACTCCACCCGCCCCATGGAGGGCATGAAGTTCCGCTCGGGCACCTCCGCGTAGACGCGCGCCTCCACTGCGTGGCCGTCAAGCACGACGTCGGGCTGCGTCACCGTCAGGGGCTCGCCGGCGGCGATCCGCACTTGCCATTCAACGAGGTCGATACCCGTCACCATCTCCGTGACCGGGTGTTCCACCTGGAGCCGCGTGTTCATCTCCATGAAGAAGAACTCATCCGGGTGCTCGTCGGAGACCAGGAACTCCACGGTGCCGGCGCCGCTGTAGTTGACCGACCGGGCCGCATTGCAGGCTGCTTCCCCGATCTTGACCCGCAGCGCTGCCCCGTCCGGAAGCGAATCGAACAGTGCCGAGGGAGCTTCCTCGATCACCTTCTGGTGCCGGCGCTGGAGCGAGCATTCCCGCTCGCCGAGGTGGATGACGTTGCCATGGTTATCGGCCAGGACCTGGACTTCGATGTGGCGGGGTGCACTGACCAAGCGTTCCAGGAACAACGTGTCGTCCCCGAAGGCGGAGGCTGCCACGCGGCGGGCCGTTCCAAGGACCGAGGGAAGGTCCTCCGGCCGCTCAACCACATGCATGCCTTTGCCGCCGCCACCCGCGGAGGGCTTGATCAGGAGGGGAAAGCCGACGCCGGGAGCGGCGTCGATGAGGTCCTGGTCTGTGAGGCCCGGCCGCGCGATGCCCGGCGTGCACGGGACACCGAAGCCCATCACGTGGTTCTTGGACCGGATCTTGTCCCCCATGACCTCGAGCGCCTCGACACCGGGGCCAATGAAAGTAAGGCCCGCGGCGCCCAGGGCCTTGGCGAAGTCCACGTTCTCGGACAGGAAGCCATAGCCGGGATGCACGGCTTCCGCGCCGGTCCGGCGGCAGGCGTCGATGATGGCGTCGATCTTCAGGTAGCTCTCGGACGGGGACGTGCCGCCGATGGCCACGGCGGTGTCCGCGAGCGCAACGTGCTTGGCGTGCCTGTCCGCATCGGAGTACACGGCCACCGAACGAATTCCCATCTCCTTCAGGGTTCGGATTACCCGGCAGGCGATCTCGCCGCGGTTTGCGACGAGGACGGTGGTGAAGGGTGCGGTGCCGGCCCTGGTCAGGGGTTTTGCGGCGGGTGCTGGCAGTGTCATGGTCACATCCTGAAGAGGCCGAAAGAGGTCTCGGGCAATTGCTGGCGGGACACCACGTCCAAGGCCATGCCCAGGACCCGGCGGGTGTCCGCGGGATCGATGATGCCGTCATCCCAGAGCCGGGCCGTGGAGTAGTAGGGACTTCCTTGGTCCTCGTATTGCTGTTTGATGGGCGCTTTGAACGCCTCTTCCTCCTCGGCGGACCATTCCTCGCCGCGGGCCTCGTATTGTTCGCGCTTAACGGTGGCAAGGACGCTGGAAGCCTGGTTGCCGCCCATCACCGAAATCCGCGCGGCCGGCCACATCCACAGGAACCTTGGGGAGTAGGCGCGCCCGCACATCGAATAGTTTCCTGCCCCGAAGCTTCCGCCGATCACCACGGTCAATTTGGGCACCCGGGCGGTGGCCACCGCGGTGACCATCTTGGCTCCGTTCTTGGCTATGCCGCCCTGTTCGTAGTCCTTGCCCACCATGAATCCGGAGAGGTTCTGCAGGAAGATCAAGGGAATGCCGCGCTGGTCGCACAACTCGATGAAGTGGGCCCCTTTCAGGGACGATTCGCTGAACAGCACCCCGTTGTTGGCCACGATCCCCACGGGATGACCGTGCAGATGGGCGAAGCCGGTGACCAGGGTGGTGCCGTAGTCCTTCTTGAACTCGTGGAATTCCGAACCGTCGACGAGCCTGGCAATCACCTCGCGGACATCGTACTGGGCGTTGACGTCTGTGGGAACCACGCCGTAGATCCCGGACGGTTCGACGACGGGCGGCAGGACGACGTCGAGCACGTCCCAGACCGGAGAGGCCGGCTTGGGCAACGTGGCCACAATGTCGCGGACGATTTCCAGTGCGTGCTGGTCGTTCTCGGCCAGGTGGTCCGCCACACCGGAGATTCTGGCGTGGACCTCGCCGCCGCCGAGTTCTTCTGCGGTGACGATTTCACCGATGGCCGCCTTCACCAAGGGCGGGCCACCCAGGAAGATGGTGCCTTGGTTGCGCACGATGACCGTCTCATCGCTCATCGCCGGCACGTAGGCTCCGCCTGCGGTGCACGAGCCCATCACCGAGGCTATCTGCGGAATCTTGGCGGCGGACATTCTGGCTTGGTTGTAGAAGATCCGCCCGAAGTGTTCCTTGTCCGGGAAGACCTCGTCCTGTTTCGGCAGGAACGCTCCCCCGGAATCCACGAGGTAAATGCACGGGAGCTTGTTTTCCAGGGCGATTTCCTGTGCCCTGAGGTGCTTCTTGACGGTCATCGGATAGTAGGTGCCGCCTTTGACCGTGGCGTCGTTGGAAATCACCAGGACGTGGCGTCCGTGGACCAGCCCGATCCCGGCGATGACTCCGGCGCCGGGGGAATCGTCGTCGTACATGCCATTCGCGGCCAGGGGTGCGATTTCCAGGAACGGGCTGCCCTCGTCCAGCAGGTAGTCGATGCGCTCGCGCGGAAGGAGCTTGCCGCGGGCGACGTGCCGTTCCCTCGACTTTTCCGGTCCGCCAAGGGCTGTCCGGGCGAGCCGCTCCTTCAAGTCCTTCACGAGCGCCGTTTGCGCTTCCTGGTTGGCGTCAAAGGAGCCTGTTGGGGCACCTGCCGTGCTGGCAATTGTCTGCATCGACCACTGATCCATTCCCGGCCCGCTTTCTGAGGTGCGGACCATTTCGGTTAGTGCCACGTAACTGAAATTTAGGTTAGTCTGTATTAACTGTGATGTCCAGCACAGCCCGCCGGGGCAGCCGGCGCCGAGGAGGAAAACGTGGTTGGAATGCCCCCTGCCGAGGTGGACGGCACCCGTGCCGCCACCACGCAGCGAAGCCAGGCCAAGGAAGAACGGCGCCTGGCGTTGCTCTCAGCAGCGGCCAGCCTCTTCGCCGAGAACGGATTCAGCAGGGTCTCGCTCGAAGACCTCGGGGCTGCCGCCGGGGTCAGCGGCCCAGCGGTGTATCGGCACTTTCCGGGCAAGCAGGCGGTGCTGGCGGAATTGTTGCTCAGTGTCAGCCGCAACTTGGTGAGCGGTGGGCAGAAAGTCATTGCGGAGGCCGATGACCGTTCCTCGGCATTGCGGGGGCTGATCGCGTTCCACGTCGACTTCGCGCTGAAGAATCCCGAGGTGATCCGCGTCCAGGACCGGGACTTCGGAAGCCTGGGCGAATCCGACCAGGCGGAGGTCAGGTCCCTCCAGCGCTCCTATGTGGAAATGTGGGTCAAAGTCCTGGGGCAGCTCCATGCCGGCGTAGACACCGCAGACCTCCGCGTCCGTGCACACGCCGCCTTCGGCTTGATCAACTCCACCCCGCACTCTGTCCGCCAGCACGGCCGGAAGATAGCAGCCAGGACCGCCCGGCCAATCCTTGAGCAGATGGCGTTCGCTGCGCTGATGGCTGGGGAGCGCTATGATCCAAGGTTGTCCACATAGGCCAGAGTCGGCCTGCTGCTGGCCTCAGCCGGCTGAAAGACTTAAGGCATGGACGGAGCTCAACTGCTGCAGGCGACAGACACAGAACGGTCGTCGCCTGCCCCTGAGTACGCTCGCGTCCTGACAGCAGGGGTTGAGTCACTTCACGGCCCAGAAGCAGCCCCCACCACCGCGCAGCTCCTGACCGATATTGGCATGCTGCAGATTGCCGCAGACAGCAAAATCATGGTCGATCAGTTGCGGGTTCTTGAGGACATGAAGTCGGCGATCTCAGCCTTGCAAGCCAAGATCGCCGTGGCGTTCGACCTGGCCCAGCGGCAAGAACAAGCCGACGCCGGGGTCCCCGCCAGCGAGCAGGGCCGCGGCGTGGCCACCCAAGTGGCCCTGGCCCGCCGCGAATCACCCAACAAAGGCTCCCGCCTCCTGGGCATGGCCAAAGCACTCGTCACCGAAATGCCCCACACCCTCACAGCCCTCGAAACAGGACAACTCAACGAATGGCGCGCCACCCTCCTCGTGAAGGAAACCGCCTGCCTCTCCGCCGACGACCGCTGCGCCGTCGACGACGAACTCGCCCCGGACACCGGCACCTTCAACGGCGCCGGGGACAAAACCATCATCGCCGCCGCCAAAGCCGCCGCCTACCGCCGCGACCCACGCTCAATCACCCAACGCGCAGCCCACGCCACCACCGAACGGCACGTCAGCCTCCGCCCCGCCCCCGACACCATGACCTACCTCACCGCACTCCTGCCCCTAGCCCAAGGAGTCGCCGTCTACAAAGCACTCACCAACGCAGCCAGCACCGCACGCTCCGACGGCGACACCCGCACACGCGGCCAAATCATGGCCGACACCCTCACCGAATGCATCACCGGCAGGCGCCAAGGATTCTCCGGCATCGACCTGCAACTGGTCATCACCGACCGCACCCTCCTCCAAAACGACTCCGAACCAGCACGCCTGGACGGCTACGGCACCGTCCCCGCCGAATGGGCCAGAAACCTCCTCACCCCAAACCAACCAGGCACCGACCACAGCCCCAGCAAAGACACCAGCACCAGCAACCCCAACAGCAACGCCGAGCTCAACATCTGGCTCCGCCGCCTCTACACCGCACCAACCACCGGCGAACTCCTCGCCATGGACTCACGAGCCCGCTTCTTCCCAGCAGGCCTGCGCCGCTTCATCCAAACCCGCGACAACCTCTGCCGCACCCCCTACTGCGACGCCCCCATCCGCCACCACGACCACATCATCCCCTGGTCACAAGGCGGCAAAACCACCCTCACCAACGCAGCCGGACTCTGCGAACACTGCAACCACACCAAAGAAAACCCCGGCTGGAGCGCGAAGCCCGAACCAGGCAAAAGACACCAACTGACAGTCACCACACCCACCGGCCACCACTACTCCTCAACCGCTCCCCCATTGCCCGGGAGTGCAGCCAGGAGCCAAAGGCACCACCCAAGCCTTGCCAACGCCTGAGCAGTCCACCCGCGCCTGTGCT